>JBAQDW010000340.1:0-12320 GCA_049286445.1 Rhodoferax sp.
ACATTCAAACCTGCCGGGAACCACGTGTGTGTGGGACGCCACTGATATTGCCTGTGTTCACTTTGAAGGTTGCGAGCGCACCGTGAACGCCGCCCCTTTAAAAACGCGGCCACATAGGGCTGTTGGCTCCCCTTTCCCGCCCGGCGGGGCGGGAGAGTGGTTGGGGGTGAGAGTGGGGGTTGCAGCGCAAGAATTGCTACATCGTTGATAGCTGCTTGTGCAGGTCCGGCAAGGGCTAGCGGCCTAAAAACCATTCAAAGGCCTTGCGGGACCACGGTGCAGAAACTCCAAGGTCTTGTTCTTTCCCCCCCTCTCCCCCAACCCCTCTCCACCCCCGCCGGGGGGCTCAGGGGAGCTCAACAACCGTATGTGGCCAACGCTGTGTGCGGGGTGGCGTTCACGCGCAAACGCCAACCTTCAAACTCGCCGGGAACCACGTGAGTGTGGGACGACACTGATGCTGCCTGCGTTCGCTTTGAAGGTTGGCCGGGCACCGTGAACGCCGCACCTTTAAAAACGCGGCCCCATACGGCTGTTGAAGGCCCATTTGAAGGTTGGCGGTTCATGGTGAACTTATCCACTTCCAACACGCGGCCACATGGGGCTGTTGAGCTCCCCTTTCCCGCCCGGCGGGGCGGGAGAGGGGTTGGGGGTGAGAGTGGGGGTTGCAGTGCAAGAGTTGCTACATCCTTGATAGCTACTTACGCAGGTACAGCAAGGGATATAGGCCGAAAACACCCATACTCTTGAACGCATGGGGTCACTGAAACCGCACGGTTAACGATTAACGCTTACCGCATGGACCAGTGCCATTCCACCTAAGCAGAAGTCACGTGCATCACTAAAGGCGGTAGGCCTTATCCCGTGCGTCTGGCCAAGTGAATGCCCGCCAGCATGCACCGCACCGATCCACCGGCCAGTTCAATGGTCGGCACGGCCAGCGGTAGCAAAGTCACCGACTGCTCAATCGTTGCAATTTGTGCAGGCAACAAACTGTTCAGGGCGCGTGTGGATAGTGCCAACAGGCGACCGTCTTTTCCGGTGAGTTCTAGCGCGTTGCCCGCAAACTCGGCGATCTGGTCGGTGCTGAGGTCGATGATGGCGCGGCCTGACTCGGCCAGGCGGGCACGAATTTCTTCGCGTCGCGCCGGGTTTTGCAGCATCGAAAAACCCACCATGGCGAACTCAGTCGCCACGCACATGACCACATTGGTGTGGTACACCGCTTGGCCGTGCGCGTCGGTGGCGTCGAACACCATGGGCTCGAAATTGAAATGGGTCGCGAAGCGTTCCAGCGCCACGGCGTTGGCCCGGTTGGAGCGGGCGGTGTAGGCCACGCGGTCGATGTGGTCGAGCACCATGGCACCGGTGCCTTCTAAAAACAAACCGTCGTACTCCAGCCCAGAGTAGTCGATGACGTCTTGCACCCGGTAGTTCGCTTTCAACATCTCGATCACGTCCACGCGTCGCTCGCGGCGGCGGTTGGGGGAGTACATGGGGTACAGCGCAAGGTGTCCGCCTGCGTGGGTGGAAAACCAGTTGTTGGGGAACACCGAGTCCGGGGTCTGGTGGGTGCCGGTGTCGTCAAACAAATGCACGGTGACGCCGTGCGCTTCCAGGGCGGCTGCAGCGGCGCTGACTTCCGCATAGGCGGTGGCGGCGGTGGTGCTGGCGGCGTGAGGTTCAACCGTGCGTTGAAAGGCGTTGTCCGCTGCGGTTTGTGGGTTGGGTGAGAAGGTGTGCGGGCGAATCATGACGACGGCGCTGGGCGCCTGGGCAGACCGAATGGGGCGCGGTACGGCACCTTGCGGAGGGGTTGAAGCGTTAACAAAGGAAGTCATGGGGTCAGCGTGGTAGGTGAGGGCCAGTTCACCTGAACCAGCCAGATGACGATTGTTCTGCGCACGCCGGCTTTACAGAAGATGGCAGAGTGTCACAATTTGCCCCTCTTTAAGTCACTTGCAACAGTGACCTTGGGCATTTTGTGCAGTTTTGGGGGAGCGATGGGATGGACGATTTGGACCGGGAGTTGTTGGGCTTGTTGCGAGACGATGCGCGTCTGCCGATTGCCACTTTGGCCAAGAAGCTGCGCGTGGCCCGGGCCACGGTACAAAACCGCTTGGCCAAGTTGGAAAGCGAGGGCACGGTGCAGGGTTACACCGTGCGTTTAAAAGTGGCCACGGAGGGCCACCGGGTGCGCGCCATGATGACCATTGCCGTGGAAGGCAACCGCGCCACCGACATCATGGCCAAGTTGCGGGGCCACCCCAGCGTTTACTCTTTGCACAGCACCAATGGGCGCTGGGACATCGTGGCCGAATTGCGCGCCGACACGCTGGAGGCGTTTGACCGGGTGCTCAACGCCATCCGTCAGATCGAGGGCATTGCCACGACTGAGACCAGCATTTTGCTGTCAACCTTCAAGGCCTAACGCAAGGGGCTAGCTATTGGCGCGTTTTTTAAGCCAGCGCATGAGGCCGCCCACGACGGGAAATTTCTCGTAGAGTTCTTCGGCGGCGTCCCAATAGTCGCGGTGCAGGGTCACAAGACCTTGCTCATTTAGCACCAGGTGCGAGGCACCCCGGACGGTCTGCAGGGTGTTTTGTTGAAAGCTTTTGAAACGAAACAAAAAGTCCCAGGTCAGAAAACACTGCTGGCCCTGCACCACCCGGGTGGTGACCACAAAGCGTGGCGCGTGCAGCGACTCAAACATATGCGCAAAGATGCCTTGAATGGCGTCCAGCCCTTGCACCTCATTGAACGGGTCTTTGAAATGCGCATCCAGGGCGTAGTACCGGCCCATGTGGGGCAGGTCAGTGAGCGACAAATGTTCAAACATCGCCACCACTTGGGTGACGGCTTGCTCAATGGGGGAATCTGTGGCGGCGGGCATGGTTTACATCCCTGTGAAACGTCGCACTGCCGGAAAGTAGGCCCGGTAGGGCAGCAGATTCAACAGTTTCATCACGCGGGTGAAACGTTTGGGGAAGTGGACTTCAAAGTCGCCCCGCGCCCAGCCGTCCAAAATCGCTTGGGCGGCGTCTTCAGGCGACATCAAGGCGGGCATGGCAAAGTCGTTGCCTGCGGTCAGCGGCGTGGCCACAAAACCGGGGTTCACCAGGCTGATGCCTACGCCCAAGTCGTGCAAATCCAAATACAAGGTTTCAGCCAAATTGATGAGTGCGGCTTTGGTGGGCCCATAGGCCAGACTTTTTGGCAGGCCCCCAAACCCCGCCACGCTGCTGATCACGCTGAAATGGGCGGGCGCGCCGCGTTTGGCTTGGGCAAGCAATGACGGCAGCACCGCGTCCAGCACGCGCAAGGCGCCGGTGTAATTCACCTCTAAATGCTTCAGCATCACGTCAAGATCGAAGTCGGTGGCACGCAGGTCTTGGTAAGTGCCGGCGCAGTAAAACACCAAGTCCAGCGGACCCCCGGCCAGCAACTCGTGGGTGGCTTTTTGTAGCGCCTCGGGTTGGGTCACGTCCAGCGCGAGGGCGTGGCTGGTGGGGTGGCTTTCCACAAAAGACGTGAGTGCCGGGGCACTGCGCGCGGAGACTATGACTTGCGCGCCTTGGGCGTGCAGCGCCGACGCTGTGGCCCGGCCAATGCCGCTGGAGGCACCCAGCAGCCAGACTCGGCGGCCAGACCAGCTGGGTATTTTGGGGTTCAGGCTCATCGCGTGGCGGCTTTCAACGTTTGGTGAATGACAGGGTGAGGTCGCCCACACGCACGCCAAACTTGCTCATGGTGGCGCGGTTCAGCATGATGCGCTCGTCGATGAGGTACATCCAGTCGTCCAGTTGAACTTCCCAGGTCTTGCCGTCCACAGGCAGGTTCAGCGTGTAGTTCCAGTGAAACGCGTTGCCCGCGGTTTGCCCTTTGGCCACCCCCACCACATCACTGGCGGTACCGGTATAACTGCCGTTATCGCCTCGAATCAAGGTCCAGACACGGCGCTCGGTGGTGCCGTCTGAGTAGGTGAAGGCTTCATCGAGCACGCCGGTGTTGCCCGTCCAGCTGCAGTCCATGACCACCGTGAAACGTTTCACGACGTTTCCGCTGCGGTCTTGAAACATGCCGTAGCCGTCAATGCGGCCATTGAAGTACTCGGCCAAGTCCAGCACGGGTTTTTGACCCACGAAATCGGCCATTTGGGGACCGGCGCAACCGGCCATCACCAGCGGTGCTGCCACTGCGGTGGAGAGAAGAAGACGTCGCTGCATTAGGAATGTCCTTTCAGTAACTGGGATTGCCCCGAGGGGTTTCGAATCAACAAAAAATACAGGGCCGACGCCGCAGCCAGTTTCAGCGCGCAGGGCAGCACCGCGTAGGCAAGCCCCAGTGTGCGCAGCGCGTCCGGGTCGCGGCCCCCCGGTGTGTAGCCCAAAACGTCCAGCAGCGGCAGGGCCAAGCCGGCGGCCAGTGCCAGGTTAAGTTTGGTGGCAAGGTTCCACCAGCCAAAATAAGCGCCTTCCAGGCGGCCTTGGTCCCCCCGTTTGGCGATGACGCCTGCCAGCAAGGCGCTGGGCAAAGCCAAATCGGTGCCCAAAGCCACCCCTGAGAGCGCGCACACGATCAAAAAAGCGCTGGCATCGCCTTGGCCCAGCCCGGCCGTCCAGGCGAAGACGGCAATGGCCAACAGCATGCCGGCCAGCCAGGTGCGCGCCAGGCCCCAACGCGCCACGGCCTTGAGCCACAAGGGAATGGACACGGCGGCACTCAAGAAATAAGCCCCCAAAAACAAAGGCTCTTGGGTTGCAGGCGCTTGCAATCGGTCTTGAATGAAAAACAGCACCAAGGTGGCGGGAATCGCACTGGCGATGCCGTTCAGCATAAAGACAGCCAATAGACGGCGGAAATCCGCTTGCTGCCA
The DNA here is from genome assembly GCA_049286445.1 of Rhodoferax sp. Taxonomy (GTDB): domain Bacteria; phylum Pseudomonadota; class Gammaproteobacteria; order Burkholderiales; family Burkholderiaceae_C; genus Rhodoferax. The sequence goes on from JBAQDW010000340.1 coordinate 4,877, forward strand.
AGGGTGCCAAAAACTGGCGGGCGGCGCGCCAGGCACAGCAGTTTCGGCGCGACGCGGCTCGGGCGCTTGCGACCAGGCCAACCAGCCCACTGCCAAGGCCAAGGCCAGCACGGCGATCATCACGGGCAGCCCCAACAGCGAGGGCAGCACGGCGGCCAGTAACACACCGACCAGCCCCAAGCCCTCGCGCCAAGCCACGATGCGCCCTTGGTGCAGTTCACCCCCTCCCAAGCGAGCGCCCCAAGATTGGTGGGAAATACTGAGTTGGCTGTAAGCGGTGTACACCACCAGCAAACACCCCAATGCCCAATAGCGCAAAGCCTCGGGCGAGCTCACGCGTGGAAAAAACAGGCCTTGCATGCCCAGCGCCAAAATCACCGCAGATACGCCGCCGACCCCAAGCACGGCACGCCGAGAGTGCGCAAACAGGCGGTCGCTCAAGCGCCCCAGCAGGGGGTCGCTGAACGCGTCAAACAGGCGTGCCAGCAGCAGTATGGCGCCCAGCGTGGCCAGTGGCATGCCGAATTCACGGGCGTAATGGTTGGGCAGCAAGACGTACAGCGGCAGCGCCACAAACGCCAGCGGCAGGCCCAGCAAGCCATAGCTCACGCCATGGCGCAGGGAGACGGTGGCGTCTTGGCTCACTGCGCCGCTCCGGGCATGGCCAGCAGGGCGTCACGCAAACGCGGCTCAGAAGTGCGCGCAGACAGCCAAATGCCGAAAAAGAGCGGGCCAAAAGCGGGGTCTTTGACTTCACCCACCGTGCGCCCTTTGATTTGAAACACAGACGCCCCGCCTGGCTGATAAAGCCCGGTGAGTTGGTCGCCGGCTTTGATGTCGGGCAACGCGGCTTGCAGCTCTTGGCGCCACTGGGTGGCTTGCGGGGGGCTGAATTCACCGATGCGCTGCATCTCGGTCAACGAGCGCTCTGCAATGGACTTGGCACTGAAATCGCGCTGGTAGGCCAGCGTTAACGCCAGCGGCAGTGCGGCATACCGGTCCGCCTGAAAACCCGGGCTGACCCACAGACGCGCGTGGTAAATGTCAAGGCCCCAAAACCGCAAAGTGCCTTGGCCACCGGGGCGAAGTCCTGCCAGCGGCGGGGCAGCATCCTGGGGTGAGTTGGCCCAAGATTTTAAGCAAATAATGGCTGTAGCCCCCGCCAGTACTGCGAGAGAAGCTCTCTTTTTCATAGTGAAGGCCGCACCAGGGTGTACTGCACCAGATCGGTGTTTTTCATGGTGAATGCCGCCTCGCAGTAGCACAGGTAGAACTCCCAAATGCGCATAAAACGCTCATCAAAGCCCTGCCGCAAAATGTCCGCCCGGTGGGCTAAAAAGCGTTCGCGCCAGAGCCGCAGCGTGAGCGCATAGTCTTGACCAAAAGAAAATTCTTCCACCACCTGCAAGCCTGCCGCTTGCGCTTGGCGGCGGAACTCAGCCGGGCAGGGCAGGCAGCCGCCTGGAAAGATGTACTGCTGAATAAAGTCAGTCGAGCCCAGGTAGCGCTCAAATAAATGGTCGTCAATGACGATGCTTTGAATACAAGCCCGCCCGCCGGGCTTGAGTAATTTTTTGACCACTTGGAAGTAAGTTGGCCAGTACTCGCGCCCCACTGCCTCCACCATTTCAATCGAGCAAATCGCATCGAACGGGCCGTCTTGAATGTCGCGGTAGTCCTGCAGTCGCAAGTCGTGGCTGACCGCCGCGCCGCTGCTCGCCGGGGCAATGCCCAGTTTGGCCATGCGGCGTTGGGCAAAACTGAGTTGCTCGGTGGACAAGGTGACACCGGCAACTGAGGCGCCAAACTCGGTGGTCGCCATTTCGGCCAAGGCGCCCCAGCCGCAACCGATTTCCAGCACGCGGTCGCCCGCCTTCACCCCGGCTTGTTGGAGAGCGCGGCGAACCTTGGCGTTTTGGGCGCGAACCAAGTCACCGTCGGTCCGCCCTTCAAACCAGGCAGACGAGTAGTTCATGGTCTCATCCAGCCAGAGCTGGTAGAAGGCGTTGCCCAAGTCGTAATGGGCGTGGATGTTCTTTTGACTATTGGCGCGGGTGTTGCGGTTTAACAAGTGCTTGATCCGGTACAGCAGGCGCCCGGCCCAGCTGCCGTAGATGGCGTCGTCAATGTGCACGCGGTTGGCCACAAAGAGTTGCAGCAAGTCGGTCAGGTGACCGGTGCTCCAGTCGCCCGCGATGTAGCTTTCCGCAAAACCAATATCGCCCGACTTGAGTGCAGCGCTGAACACCTGCCAGTTGTGCAGCGTGATGGTGGCCGCCGGGCCTTCGTGCTGACCAAAATGCTGCAACGAGCCGTCCGGCAACTGCACGGTGAGCGAGCCCACCTGAATACGCTGCAGCAGCTTCAAGCCCGTGCGTGCGGCAGTGGGCAGGTTGGCGGGCATGCTGCGGGGAGTGGGGGAGGCAGTGGTGGTGTTCATAAAAAATCCTTGAAGAGGAGGAGGGGCCGGCGGGCCTTACCGGCTCACAGGGGTGGTGGGAGGCGTGGGTTTGCTGTGAAAGCGCACGCGCTTCAACCACAAGCGAAACGCCTGCCAGTGGATACGGGCCATCACCGCAAGCGTCAGGGCAGGGTAGCCAGTGAGTGCGCGGCGCAGGGTGGCGGGGGTGACGGGCAGCAAGGTGCCGCTGACACTGGTTTGCAGCAGCGGGCCTTGCGCGTTGTCGTGGTCAATACGCACCACGGTGCGGTCATTGCCGTCGTGCCGGGTGCGCAGAAAACGAAACCGGTAGTCGCCCGTGACGGCACAAAAGGGCGACACGTGAAACACCTTGCTGGCATGCAACTCTTGCCCGTAGTGCGGGTCTTCCAGCAAGTAGCAATGGCGTTCGCCAAAGGTGTTGTTCACCTCAACCACAATCGCGCGCAGACTGCCATCAGGACGGTGGCAATACCAAAAGCTCACCGGGTTGAAGGTGTAACCCAGCACACGCGGGTAGCAGTGCAGCCAAATATCGCCGGTGGCATCGGTGATGCCTTCGGCCCGCAGCAAGGCTTCGACCCAGCCCAACGCACCGCCCTCAGCGACGCTTCGGCCATCGCCATGGTCGCGCTCATGAAAGCTGATCAAACCCCGGCGGTTCACTGCAAGCACCGGGTGGCCTTGCTGGAGCTGGCGCAGGGGCAGCATCAAAAAGAAGGTGGGGTAAGCAAACGCATGGTGACGCGGGCGCAGCCGGGTGTGGCGCACCTGCCCAAACCCAATCAGGGGCCCGGCTTCAGCAGGGGTAACCGCGGTCATGCCGCCTTGGCCCAAGGCGCACGAACTTCGGTGAGCAGTTGTTTGGCCACCGCCAAACCGGACTTGAGGCCATCTTCGTGAAAGCCGTACCCCGTCCACGCACCACAAAACCACGTGTGCTGCTGGCCTTGCAATGAAACCAATGCCCGCTGGGCTCGCAGCGCAAGCATGTCAAACACCGGGTGGTCGTAATAGTACTCACCCAGCACGTGCTGCTTCTCGATGGGGCGCACAGGGTTCAGCGACACCACCACCGCTTGGTTGAAAGGCAGCGGCTGCAGCTGGTTGATCAGGTAATGCAGGCAAACGCGGGCAGATTCGTTCTCAGCCTGTGCGCCGCGCTCGTAGTTCCAGGCGGCCCACGCGCTGCGGCGGGTCGGTAGCACGGACGCGTCAGTGTGCAGCACGGCGTGGTTAGGCTGGTAGCGAATGGCGCCCAAAATTTCGCGCTCTTGTGAAGAGGGATTGCCCAGCAGGGCCAGTGCTTGGTCTGAATGCGTGGCCAGCACCAAGCGGTCAAAGTGCTCGGTACCGGCGTCGGTCATGACGCGCACGCCCGCCGCATCACGCTCAATGCGTCGCACCGGGGTGTTCAAACGCTTGTCTGCAATCGGGGCCACTATTTTTTCAACATACTGCCGCGCACCGCCGCGCACGGTGTGCCACTGGGGGCGGTCACTGACCTGCAGCAAACCGTGGTTGTGGCAAAACCGAATCAAAGTGGCCACGGGGAACTTCAGCATTTGGTCGGTGGGGCAGCTCCAGATGCAACCCAGCATGGGCAAGAAGTACCAATCCCTGAACGCACTGCCAAACCGGTGCGTGGTCAAAAATTCGCCCAACGGTTGCATCAACGCGGCGTCTTCTTGCGCCAAGGCGATGCGGGTGGTGAGGGCGTTAAAGCGCATCAGATCGGCCAACATGCGCAGAAAACGCGGGTTAAACAGGTTGCGGCGCTGCGAAAACACCGTGGACAAGTTGGCACCACTCCACTCCAAAGTGCGCCCCTTTAGCGCACCGGGCACTTTGACGGAGAACGACATCTCCGACGGCGCTGTGGCCACACCCAATTCAGCAAACAACGCAATCAGCTGTGGGTAGGTGCGCTCGTTAAACACCAAAAACCCAGTGTCCACGCCGTGCGTCACCTCGCCTTGGGGCGTGGGCAAGGTCACATCGACCGTGTGGGTGTGGCCGCCAAAATAATCACCGGCCTCAAACAGCGTGATCTGGGACTCTGCATTCAAGCGGTGGGCGGCAGCGAGGCCGGAAATTCCAGACCCGACGATGGCTATTTTCATGCGTTCTCCTGGCCCCGAAGGGTGGACAAAAAGGAATTTGACATTGTTTTTTGGTTAGACAACATTTATTTTGTCTAAGACAAAAATGCATTTAAGCATGTTTTGTCTAACTGGTGTTTAATGCGGTCTATGTTGAATACGTCGCCCACAGAGTTTTGGATTCATTTTTTCGGGAAACGAAATGACTGAGCGCGTCTTGGACACCGCGCCTCACCTCTCTATTGCGGCCGTGGAGCGCGCCACCGGTTTGTCCAAAGACACACTGCGTGTTTGGGAGCGCCGCTACGGGTTTCCGCAGCCCGAACGCGACAGGGTGGGAGACCGCGCTTACCCGGCGCAGCAGGTGGAGCGACTGCTTGTGATTCGGCGTTTGATGGATGCCGGCCACCGCCCGGGTGGCATCGTCGCGCTCGACATGAGAGCACTGCAGGCTTTGTCAGTGCCGGTGATGGCCACGTTAAAAGTGCAACGAAACGCGACGAAAGCGCCTGATTTGTTGGCCTTTATGGAGCTCATCCAGCGCCATGATGCCCCTGCTCTGAGGCAACTCCTGAGTCAAACCGCCGCCCGGTCAGGGCTGGTGAACTTTGTGACGCAGCTGGTTGCCCCGCTCACGGCGGCGGTGGGTGAGGCTTGGCTGGCGGGCCGGTTTCAGATCTTTGAAGAGCATATTTACACCGAGAGTGTGACCCGGGTGCTGCGCCATGCGCTGTCGGGCATGCCCGGCGTGTCAGCGGTGGAGATGCCGAGGGTGTTGCTGACCAGTTTTCCTGAAGAACCCCATGCGCTGGGCCTTTTGATGGTGGAGACCTTGCTTACCCTGGAGGGGTGCCAGTGCTTGTCTTTGGGGGCACAGACCCCCATTGCTGACATCGCCAAGGCCGCGGCAGCGCACCGGGCCGACATCGTGGCACTGAGTTTCACCTCGGTGGTCGGTGCGCGCGCACTCACGTCGGGCTTGCATGAACTGCGGGCGTTGTTGCCTCAGGCCACCCATATTTGGGCGGGCGGCAGCCACCCGGCTCTCACGCAGCGGGCGATAGCGGGTGTGCATGTGGTTCGTTCTCTGGAGTCACTGCCCGAGCAGCTTTCGCTGTGGCAGCAACACGCTCACTCCTGAGGGTAAAGCCGCGTCAGAACGTCCTGTGCCAGGGCATTCAGAATGCCGGTCAGGTGGGTCAAGGCGAGATCGGATGGGGGCCGCTCAGACGCCTGGTTCAGCGCGTGGGCTAGAGCCTCTTCGTGCGCCAGCACGGCAGTTTCCACCCCGGCTTGCCAAAACGTGGGTGCCTCCGATTCGATGAATAATCCTCGGCCTCGCCCGTGGTGAATCACCGCCAGATAGCGCAGCAGGCCAGCAACCACCTGGGTGCGCAAAAACGCGCTTGAAAACCGCACATGCGGGTCTTGGCGATCGGTCGTGGCATTGAACGCCCAAGTCGCTCCCGCTGCCGTCAAGGCGCCGACAATGCCGCCGATCAACGCGCCCGCACCCAAACTAAGGCCCCCGCTCACGATGTCTGCTGAAAGCCCGGTGGCGGCCCCTGAAATCAGGCCCCCCAGCAGACCGGCCTGGGTGGTGTTCACGGCCTCGCGCACCACAAAGGCCTGTTGCACCTGCTTGTTAATCTGGTGGGCATCGCCTGCGTCCAAGCGGTAGAGCGTGAGCAGATGGGCGGTGGTGACGGTGAGGCTGTCGTTCAGGCGCGCCACCAGGGTATCCATCGCCGTGACCTGGCGCTTGTATTCGCGGCGTTGGCCGAGTCCGATGGCGCTCAGGACCGTTCCCAGCAGGGCGCTGTCTTTGGCCGTCAGGCGCTCCCTGTCCTGCGCCGCCACCATGATCTGGCCCGCCATGAGTGCCATGGCCGTCTTCAGACGCGCTTCATTGGTTTCTGTCCAGACCGTGTGAAGCCGTGCGTAGGCGGCTTGTTTGTTGGGGGCAATCCAGGGTGAAACGGCGGCAAAAAACACCCGCTCATGCACCCAGCAGCGAGAAAACGCATCCAGCGGCAGCACCCTTTTAACGACCGGGACCACGGCGAGGTGATTGGCCCAGCGGGAAATTTCCAGCGCTTCTTCTTCGTGCGGGCGCGGCGGGCCGATTTGATTGAGCAAAACGATCACCGGTTTGCCCAACCACTGCAAGATGCTCATCTCAGACGCCAAGTAGCCCGCATCCTGCGGGTCTTCGGACGCGTTGACCAAATACAGCACCACGTCAGCGGCTTCTTTGGCGGTGCGAATGGCTTGTTGGCTCAGCCAAAAAGGCCGGTCCACGTAGCGGTCGACCACTTCGCGCATGAACCAGCCAATCGGGTTGCCAGACGCGTTCAAGCGTTTGAACAGTCGCACCGAATCCCCAAAACCCGGGGTGTCCCACAGCCGCAGCGTGTCGCCGGTCGGGGTCGAGAGCAACGTATGGGACTCAGACAGCGTGGTCACGTGCGGCGCATCGCGAACCTCACCCACGTCCACCCCCATCAGCGTGCGAGCCAGCGTGGTCTTGCCTGCGTTGGTGTGCGAGATCAGGGCCAGCTGAAGGTGAACAGGGGATGGGGTCATGGACGCTCGGGTGGCAGGAGGCGAACAACGGTAACGGGGAGTTGATGCAGTGCACCAAATTGCAGCCAGAGGGCTTTGCGTTCATTCAGCCGGTCAGTTCCGCCTGTTTGGCTTCCCAAGCGCTCGCTGTAAGCAGAATCATCCACCCACAGTGCCAAGTTTCCCGCCGACATTCGGCTCAACTGATCTAAAAATTCGCCTTGGTTTTCACGCTCTGGCGTGGCGCTCAGGTTGAACAGGGCCACCGTCATTGAGGCGTCGGGTCCAGCCGCGTTGGGCGAGGGCTGGACGACATCTTCGCCATAGGGGGTCGAGG
>JBAQDW010000341.1:0-1897 GCA_049286445.1 Rhodoferax sp.
GGCGACCGGCGGGTGGACGAGAAAAAGGTGGCGGCGCTGGTGGGGCCTTTGGGTCGGGCGGATGCGGGTTTTGTCAAAGCCAAAACCGGGTATTCCATTGGCGGCGTGCCGCCGATGGCCCACGCCACGCCCTCAGTGACGCTGATTGACGAGGACCTGTTTCGCTTCGATGAGATCTGGGCGGCTGCAGGTCACCCCCACGGTGTTTTCAAGCTGCAAGCGGACGATTTGGTGCGCCTTTGCCATGCGCCGGTGGTCAATGTGGTGATGGAACCGCCACCCATCGCCGAGCCAACTGCTATGGAATTGCTAGCTACTGGCGCCGTCCAGGCAAGGGCTGCAGGCATTAAAGTACCTTCACCCTGTATTTCAGTCTGCAGCATGGACCCGGTCTCTGGTCTGTGCGCAGGCTGCTTGCGCACTTTGGATGAAATTCGCCAGTGGAGCAGCGCTGACGACGCCGCCAAGCGCGCCATATGGCTGCGCATTGAAGTGCGCATGAGCGAAAGACACGCATGAAAGCCATCACTTTCTACCTCGACTTCATCTCGCCCTACGCTTACCTGGCGTTCGAGACGATGCCTGATGTGTTGATGGGCCACAGCTACACCGTGACCTACAAGCCGGTGTTGTTTGCCGCGCTGCTCAAGCACCATGGCCAGCGGGGGCCGGCTGAAATGGCCAACAAGCGGGAGTGGACCTATCGGCAAGTGCAGTGGCTGGCGCACCAGCATGAGGTGGCGCTGCAAATGCCGGCGACCCATCCGTTCAACCCGCTGGCGTTGCTGCGGTTGGCAGTGGCCAGCCAGGCGCAAGGCTTGCCCAATCGCTATGTGTGCGAGCGCATTTTTCACCATGTTTGGCAAGGCGGTGCTGAGGCGACGGACCCCGAGCGCTTGGCGGCGCTGACGCAAGAGTTCGCATTCGCACGCGGTGGGCAAGATGCCGACGTGAAAGCCCAGCTTCAGGTCCATACCGATGAAGCCATTGCGCGAGGCGTGTTCGGTGTGCCCACGCTGGAGGTCGATGGCAAGTTGTTTTGGGGACTGGACGCCTTGCCCATGCTGCAGGCGTATTTGGCAGGAGACCCTTGGTTTGAGACCCATTGGGACGCTGCAGGCCGTGTGGGCCAAGGTGTTCGCCGCTGACGCAAAACGCCACGCGCAAGCCCCGCCATGACCGACACCCACGCGGCTGACAGCGCGTTCCTCACCCCGGCGCACGAACTGGAATCGCTGACGCTGTGCCGGGTCGATGAAGCCCACCTGCGCCGACCCATCGAGGTGGTGTTTGACACCGATGTGCTGGCCGTGGTGCGCTTGTTTCAGGCACACAAGACGTCCAGCGTGCTGGTGCGTGATGGCCGGGTCGAGCCGCACCGCTTGGGCATTTTCACCACCACCGGTCTGCAGCGCGCCATTCTGGAGGGGCACGCGCTGGATCAATTGGCGGTGGGAACCCTGTCGAGCTTCCCGGTGATTGCCGTGCAAGCGGCTGACCAACTGGGCGATGCCATGGCCGAGATGCTGCGCCACCGGGTTCACCGGGTGGCGGTTCGCGACGGTGACGCGGTAGTCGGCATTCTGGAAGCGCTGGACCTGTTCAGTTTCTTGTCCAACCAGTCGCACTTGATCACCGTGGAAATTGAGCAAGCCCCTGATTTGGCGGGGCTCAGTCAGGCGTCGCGCCGCATCACCCGCATGATGGGGTGGTTGTACCGCAGCGGCTCTCGTATTGAGCTGATTGCGCGGCTGGTGCAGCAGCTCAACGCCCGCCTGTTTGAGCGCGCCTGGCAGTTGATCGCGCCGCCTGATTTGGTGGCCAACAGCTGCCTGTTTGTCATGGGCAGCGAAGGGCGGGGCGAGCAGTTGCTCAAAACCGATCAGGACAACGGCCT
>JBAQDW010000342.1:0-25416 GCA_049286445.1 Rhodoferax sp.
CGATCGCGATTGCAGGGACACCAGGGGCCGGCGACAAATTTCTAGTTCAACCGTTCAGCACCTCAGCGAGCAGCATAAGAAGCGAATTTTCCTCACCCCGCGCGCTGGCAGTCGCCAGCCCCGTGGCCGGGAGCCTGGGCACAGCCAATACGGGGAGTCAGCACCTCGGTTCGTTGAGCGCACGCACCAACTTGCCACCGATCGCGCCCGTGACGATTAAATTTATCGGGGCCAATCAGTACATTCGCAGTGACGATGCCAATTACAGCAACTATCCGAGTGTCCCCCTCCCCGCGCCGCAACCGGTGCACCATAACTATCAATCAGGGCAAGCCATTGAGGGTTCAGTGCCGCCCGCTCCGCCTTCGAGCCCTTGGTCACTTGTTTTGCAAGGGGCTTCCAAAGCAGGCGACACCTTTACCGTGCTGGGTCAACCCACCGCGAATCGCAACCTCAACGCCGGCAACGCCAGTGCCATGATGGGTTTGCGCGATGTCGCCATGTTTGATGGGGCAACCTTGAGCGACGGCTACGCGGCCGTGATTGCGCAGGTCGGCATTCGCACCCAAAGCGCCATGTATACCTCTGACGTTTCCAACGCCATTGCGGCTAATTTGGAAACAGAACGCACAGCCGTTTCCGGCGTGAACTTGGACGAAGAAGCGGCAAAGTTGCTCCAATACCAGCAGGCCTACCAAGCCTCAGCCAAAATGATTCAAATTGCCCAGAGTATTTTTGACACCCTGATTCAAACCGTAGGCCGCTAACGGCGCCGCCCGCAGGAGTAACCCACCATGTCAACCCCGTCATTTGCGCGCTTAGGTTCAGCGAACGCCTACGACAATGCGCTGCGCAACATCAGCCAGCGACAAACCGCCCTGTCCAGCTTGCAAGACAACCTGACATCAGGCAAACGCGTGGTGCGCGCCAGCGACGACCCCACCAGCGCCGCCCAAGCCGAGCGCGCCTTGACCCGGCTGAGCCGTATCGCCACCGACCAGCGCGCACTGGCTTCGCAAACCAATTCCATTGCCATGGCGGAAAGCACGCTGGGCGATGTGACCAGCGCCTTGCAAAGCTTTCGGGAGCTGGTGGTCAGCGCCGGCAGCGGTGCCTTCACCCAGAAAGACCGTCAAACCGTGGCGCAGCAACTCCAAGGCCTGCGAGACCAGATTTTCAATCTCTCGAATCAAAAAGACACCAATGGGCAGCCGCTCTTCAGCGCGCTCGGCAGTGCGTCAACGCCGTTTGTCGGCCCGACTTCAGAGCCACAGGACTACACCTTCAATGGCCTGCCCGGCCAGAGCCCAAGCAGCGACGTCGGCGTTCCATTTACGTTGGACGGTGACAGTGCTTTTATGCTGCCAACGGCGCGCGATGGCGTATTTAACGTGCAGGTGAGCAACGCCAGTACGCTGCGAACAAGCGCCGTGGTGGTCAGAGACCCCACGCTGCTAACCCCCGGCTCGACCTACAGCGTCAGTGCCATTGGTATGACATCTGACCCAATTACCGGCATGAGTTATGCCACCTACAACGTGACGGAGACACCGGCCAGCGGCCCAGCCGTCACCACCCTGTCACAACGAGGACCCGATTTCTCCACCATCGGTGGCAGCATTGCCATCGACATCCCGCGCACGGCTGTCCCCCTGTCCCCCCCGGCAGCGTCCCCAGCAGAACCTCCGGGCCTGACCTTCAACGTCACCGGTGTGCCCACCGGGAGCGACAGCATTACCGTGAGCGCAAGCCCCAGCTTATTCAGCGTGCTCGACGATGCCATCCGGGACATCGGCAATGCAAACAACAATACCTCCGCCAGCCAGGCCGTCAGCCAAGCGTTAGCCAATCTGGACATTGGCATGGGCCGCGTCTCAGCCATACGGGGTCAAGCCGGTGAGTTACTCAATCGAGCGGACCGAATCAGCGACAACCAGGGCAAACGCGCTGTTCAGGTTGAAAGCGACCGCTCACGTGCCGAAGATCTGGACATGGTGAAGGGACTCTCTGATTTTCAAAACCAGCAAACCGGCTACCAAGCGGCGCTGCAGTCTTACGCACAGATTCAAAAGCTGTCGCTGTTCAACTACATCAGCTAAGCCATGAGAACCGCGGCACTGGGGCAAGTCACACTGGGCTACCAACTGATCTGGAACAGCCTGCGCCAGGTGGCCGGGGTGCAACTGTTCATCGCGGCCCACGACGGCGAACGGGTTGATACACCGGCGCTGCTTCAGGCCCTCACGCAGGCTTGGCCGAAGGAGGCGCCTCAGTTACTGCTCTCACCCACTTCCCCCGAATTACTGGGGAGCCTTCTCACCTGCGCTAGGGCGGACGGGCCGTGGCTTGAAGTGCAGGGCACCCATACCCATGAACCCCAGGTAATTGAGCGGGTGTTCCAAGCCCATCAGCATGGCGTGCCGCTGGTCTGGCGCGGCGAGCCCGGCAACTGGCCCAGCACGACGATGGCCACCTGCTTTGCTCGACCCATCGTGACCCTCTCGCCTGAAGAAGCCTTGACCGCCTTGCGTGCGTCGCTGCGCCGACACAACGGCGAGGCCAGCAGTTCAACCCGGCACGTCAACAGCCCCGTGGTAGCGGGCTACATTTATGAAAGCGTGGCCAGTCGGGCCCTGCTGGAGCATTGCCTGGACGAGCAAGACGCCTGGGGCGTGGTTGGCTGGCCGGTGGAAGACGTGTTGCATGCCTACCGAAATCAACAGATGCAACCCAGCCAACGTGCCATTGCCGCCATGGTGCAGGCGATACGTGCAGATGAATCAGTCGAGCGTATTGAGGAGATGCTCAGCGAAGAACCCACGCTCACCTATCGGTTTTTGCGCTACGCCAACTCGGCGGCCGTGGGCCCGCGCGCCGACATTGAGTCCCTGCGCCACGGCCTGATGGTGTTGGGCCTGAGCAAACTGAGCGCTTGGCTGCTCACCCAGCTGCCCCGTGGCTCCAGCGATTTGAACCTGCAACCGCCACGCATTGCACTGGTGATGCGCGCCAGTTTGATGGAGCAGCTGATGGATGCCGGTGAAAGTGAAAATCTGCGCCGCGAGGTGTTCCTCTGCGGTCTCATGTCGCAAATCGACCTGGTGCTGGGCGAGCCGCTGGCGCAAGCGTTGGGGCGGCTGCCCCTTTCTAGCCGCATCAGCGCAGCCATCTTGGACCAAAGAGGCCCTTACCAACCTTATCTGGACGTTGCCACCGCACTGGAATCGGTCCCGGGAGAGACCACTCGGTCCCTGTGCCAGCGTCACCACATGGCGTTGGAGGGCGTCAACCTGGCCCTATTGCGCACTTTGGGCCATGCCAGGTTGCACCCCACCAAAGGCCTGCTGCTGGGGTGAGTTGTGGGCCGGTCTCGTTCGCCGCCGGCCCCCATCCCAAGGCCCTAGATCGCCTGTGGGCTGCTCAGCGGCCTAGCATCCTTAATTCTCAATAAACTTTAGGCCTCTAACCCTACTGCAGCCTGCGCAAGCAGCTATATTTTAAATAGCAAAATAGCAGCGCTTACGCCTTCACCCGACGTTAGGTTTTGACGAAGATGCGGGCTTGGCCGACCGTTCAATGGCTTCTTTGAGCAAAGGTACCTGAATGGGTTTGGTGACGTAATCGTTCATGCCACATTCCAGGCAAAGTTCGCGGTCGCCCACCATGGCGTTGGCCGTCATGGCCACAATAGGTACACCGGCCTGCGCTTGCCCCGCGTCACCCGCACGAATACGGCGCGTAGCCTCAAACCCATCCATCACTGGCATCTGGCAATCCATCAACACGATATCAAACGCGTGCACAGCCACCGCATCTACAGCTTCTTGGCCGTTGTTCACTGATGTGACGGTGTGCCCCATGCGTTTCAACAGCGCACGCGCCAGCGTTTGGTTGACGACGTTGTCTTCCACCAGCAGCACCGAAAGCCCACTGCGCGCGGGCGCAGCCACGCCAGCGCCTGTCGCGCTGCCATCGTCTGGCACCGTCACCGGTGCGTCTGCCGACCGGGCCACGGCGTTCAGGGGCAGCTCGAACCAGAACGTTGACCCTCGATTGGGGATGCTGCTGACACCAATTTGCCCCGACATCAGCAACACCAAACGCTTGCTGATGGACAACCCAAGCCCCGTTCCCCCGTACTGGCGGCTGTTGGATGAATCCACCTGTTTGAAAGGCTGAAACAGCTCCAACTGGTCAGCCGGGGCGATGCCAATGCCAGAGTCTTGCACCTCAAACCGCACACGCAAATCACCCGCAGCATCTGGCACCCGGGTCACCTGAATAACCACCAAACCCCGGTGCGTGAACTTGATGGCATTGGAAACAAAATTAAGCAGCACCTGCCGAATGCGTTGCTTGGCACCCTGAAGCCAACGTGGCAGGTCGCGACCCAAAACCACCTGAAAATCCAGCTTCTTCTCGCGCACGCGCGGACCCACCAGCCCCTCGATCTCAGCCACCAAAGCGTGGACGTCAAAGTCCACCGAATCCAGCTCCAGCTTGCCGGCCTCGATCTTGGAAAAATCCAAAATGTCATTGATGATGGACATCAAGCCCTCCCCACTGGCCTCAATGGCCTTGGCGTGGCTGCGTTGTTCATCCGTGAGCGCCGAATCCAGCAACAGCTGGGTCATGCCAATGATGCCGTTCATCGGCGTGCGGATTTCGTGGCTCATGTTGGCCAGAAACTCGCTTTTCGAGCGGTTGGCATTCATGGCATCACGGGCCATGTCGCGCACCAACTGCAACGTTTGCGTCATCTCCTGGTTCAGCACCTCAGCGCGGTTGCGTGCCTCGATAAGCAAGCGCTCTGTGCCCTTGCGATCCGAGATGTCGGAAAAACTGCCCACAAACCGCACCGCTTTGCCCTCGGCATCCCATTCGACCACATCACCGCGGTCTTGCACCCAAATTTCTCGGCCGTCGGGGCGAATCATGCGGTGCTCGTGCCGGTATTGGCCCTTGCGCGCCAGACAGACTTGCAACGCCTGCATGACCTCAGGTTTGTCTTCGGGATGCAGCAATGCCGAGAACTCTTCCACCGAGTTGCTCAGGCAGTCCATGTCCAGCCCCAGCACCTCAGCCCAGCGCGCGTTGTGCCGAACGACGCCCGTGCTCAGATACCAGTCCCACACGCCCTCCCCCGTGGCCTCCATGGCGTACTTCAGCTGCAGCTCGCTCTCTTCGGCGCGCAACTGGGCGACGCGCACCTCGGTAATGTCGGTGGCGATGACCAGTATTTGCAGGTTGCCGTCCGCATCGCGCAGCGGTTTTTTGATGGATTGAAAGTAGCGCACCTCGCCGGTCGCCGCGTTGGTGGACTCTTCAAACACCACCTCCATCTCGAAGCGCCGCATCACGCCACGCACGTTCTCCAAGAAAAACGCCACCTGCTCCGCATTGGGGTTAAACGCCCCATCGTCTTTGCCCAGCAAACCTTCGGGCGTGGTGCCGTACAGCAGGGCCAAGGCCCGGTTACCGAGCAAGAACTTGCCATTCCAGTCTTTGAGCAGAATGATGTTGGGGTTTTCGTCGATGACGGTTCGCAACAGCGCTCGCTGCGAAAGGAGCTCTTGCTCGGGCGTTCGAGGTGTGGATTGTTCAAGCATGGCGTCAACACTTAAGGGACGGTGGAATGGGCGGACTGGGAATTCAACGGCATGAAGCCAAGTATGGCACCGGATCGCGTCTGCAAGCGCTGAGCTTGGTCAGACGTTGCGTTATCAATGTGAATGAAGGCGCTGCCCAACGCCCCAACAGCGCTGAGTGCACGACGAAGGCGCCGCCGGGTTATTCCAACGCCTTGAAACTGGAACTTCGTTCTGTGTTTGCCCTGTGCGGGCGTCGCGACGCGTCTTACTGGCGCGCAGCAACCCGCGCGTCGGTGGGGGCAAAATGCACGCCCACGCTGCGACCCGGTTCGATGGGTGCCAGCAAGGCATCGCTGAACACCAACAACTCACCCAAAGGGGTTTCGACCAGGCTTTCGATGCGACTGCCCAGATAGGCTTGGCGCAACACCTTGCCCGGTAGCACGCTACCTTCTTGTTCCCCCAAACGAATCCGGTGCGGACGAATCGCCAGCGCCACCGGGCCATCGGCCATACCGGCAGGCGGCTCAACAAGCACATCCACGTTGTCGGCGCGAAAGAAATGTTGACCCTGCACGCTCACCAGCTCGCCGTTGATCAAATTGGCGTCACCGATGAAGTCAGCGATGAACCGTGTGGGTGGCGCTTCATACAACTCACGGGGGCCACCTATGGCAGCGATGCGGCCCTTTTCCATCACCACAATGCGGTCAGAGACGGCCAACGCTTCCTCTTGGTCATGGGTGACGTACACCACCGTGAGGTTCAGGCTTTGCTGCAAGTCACGAATGTCTTGACGCACCTTGCGGCGCAACTTGGCATCGAGGTTAGAGAGCGGCTCATCAAACATCAGTACCGCAGGCTCCAGCACCAGTGAACGCGCCACCGCCACACGCTGCTGCTGGCCACCCGACAACTCTGACGACAAACGCCCGCCCAAATCAGCAATGCCCAACAACGCCATCTTGGACTGCGCCAGCTCAATGGCCTGCTGCTTTTTCATGCCCGAAGCCAACAGGCCGTAGCACACATTTTCGAGCGAGGTCATGTGCGGGAACAGCGCATACGACTGAAACACCAAGCTCACGTCACGCTGGTTGGCCGATTTGCCGGTCACGTCGCGCCCATCAATACGGATGCTGCCCTCAGACGGCAGTTCCAGCCCCGCAATCAAACGCAGCAAGGTGGTTTTGCCACAACCTGAGGGGCCGAGCAAGGTGACCAGCTCGCCTTTGGCGATAGTCAGGTTCAGCGGATGCAGTGCCACGACAGTGCCAAAGCGTTTGACAACCTGCTTGAATTCCACTGCGGTTGGGGGCGTGGGGGACATAAACAACTCTCCTGAAGCGTTCGCCATGCGGCTGAAAAATGGGGGGGGGGATCGAGATGGGCTCAGCAGGCTACGCCGCCGCAGCAGAGCGACGACCCATCTGCGCGCTGCCGACAAAGCGTTGAATTAACAACACGCAAATCAGCATGATGACGATCAGCACGGAGGAGTAAGCGATGGCGAGGGCGTACTCGCCAATCTCCACGCGCCCGGCGATATAAACGGTTGCCATGTTGTGCTTGGCCGTGGCCAAGAAAATCACTGCACTCACCGCTGTAATGGCGTGCGTGAAACTGAACACCAAGCTGGCAATGATGGCAGGGCGCAGCAAGGGGATCACCACGCGCATGAAGGTGCGTGAGGTGCTGGCGCGCAAAGTGGCTGAGGCTTCGTCCAGCGACTTGTCCAACTGCGACAACGCCGCCACTGTGGCGCGAACGCCCACCGGCATATTGCGAAACACCAAACACAGCACGATGATGGCAAACGTGCCAGTGAACTCCAACGGTTTCACGTTGAACGCCACGATGTAGGCCACACCAATGACGGTGCCTGGCACAGCAAAGTTCACCAAAGTCAAAAACTCAAACGGGCGGCGACCCTTGAAGCTGTGGCGACTCACCACGTAGCCTGCCAACACCCCCAGTGCGGTGGTGATGGGGGCCGCAACGGCGGCCACCCCCAGCGTCGTGAACAAGCTGTCCCACGCCGAGCCCGTGAACTGCACCCCATTTGCGCCCCAATCCACGCCAAAGCCCGTGGCAAAGTGCGTCAGCGAAGGCGTGAGGTCAAAACGGCCAATGTCTTTGACCACGCCGCCCAGCAAAATGATGCCGTAGCACACCACCGTCAGCACCACCCAAGGCACCACCAGCGCGATCGCGCCCCATTTCACCCCCGTGGGCAGCGGCGCCGGAAAACCGCTGTCGCCCTTGCCCCCAACCGAGGTGTAAGAGGCTTTGCCCAACCAACGTTGTTGCAGCGCAAACACCCCCACAGTGAGCAGCAGCAAAGTCAGCGCCAAAATTGCGGCCCGCGACGGATCGTTTTGCGCGCCCGCAATGGCAAAGAAAATCTTGGTTGACAACACTTCAAAGTTGCCCGACAGCACCAAGGGGTTGGCAAAGTCCGCCAGGCTTTCCACAAAACCCAGCAAAAAAGCGTTGGCAATGGCGGGGCGCACCAAAGGCCAAGTCACCGTACGGAACACGTGCCAGCGCGAGCCGCGCAGCACCTGCCCGGCCTCTTCCAACGTGGGGCTGACGAGCCGCACCGCACCGCTGATCAGCAAAAAAGCCAAGGGGGTAAAGCAAATCACCTGCGCCAGCAGCACGCCGGGCAAGCCGTAAATCCAGCGTGAACGCGGAATGGAAAACACGTCGCTGAGCAACTGCGTGACCACCCCGGTGCGACCAAACAAAATAATGATGGCCAGGCCAATCACAAACGGCGGGGTAACCACCGGCAAAATCGACAACACGCGCAAACTTTTGCGGTAGCGCATGCCACCGCGCTCGGCCAGCAAGGCCAAAGCAAACCCAAAGATCGTGCTCCCCAAGCCCGCCAAAATCGCCAGCACCAGAGAGTTGATGGCGACACCGCAGCGCACCTCGCCCGTGACACAGCCCACGCCCCAAATGTCTTCGTTAAAGAACCGCGCCATGGCCGTGGCACCCACCCAAACACCGGTGTCATCAACAAAGGCCACCAGCAGCATGCGCCCCAGCGGGTACACCACAAAGATCAGCAACAACACAGAAATAATGCACACCGTGCCGGCGATGGTGGAGTCGCTCTTGAACGCACCCGCGCGGGTGGCAAACCAACTGGCAATACCCGCCAGCAAACAACCGCCCGCCACGTAGGCCGACGACAGCGACCATGGCATCACCAGCAACGCGCAGGCAACGGCCAACAGGCTCAGCAGCAGCCCATACGGGTCAGTGAACGTTTTTTGGGGAGTGGGGAGAGTGCGGGCGGAGGCGGTCAAGGTCGGGGCGCTTTCGATCGAAAAAAAATCACGGGGAAGTCAGCCATCTCAGCCGCAATCCTGCACGCCGGCCACACAGCAAAGCGCGGCAGGCACACAGGAATGCAGGGGCTAAGAGGCTTACTTCGGCAAGGAACCCACTTCCTTGTCCCACTTGCCCAACAGACGCGCGCGCTCGGCAGAAGCGCCGTACTTGGCGAAGTTGTAGTCAATCAGCTTGACGTCTGACAGCTTGGGCGCTTGGGGTGGCGTGGCGGCGTTTTTGTTGGACGGCACTTGGTAGGAGCGCGCCGCGACGGCAATGCCCTGGGCTTCTGGAGTCAGGGCCCAGTCGTACCATTTTTTGGCGTTTTCAAGGTTTTTAGCCCCTTTGACAATGCTCATGCTGCCAATCTCGTAGCCCGTGCCTTCGCAAGGTGCCACCACTTTCACAGGAGCGCCACCCACCGCGTGAGTCACAGCGTCGTGTAAGAAGGTAATACCCACAATGCTTTCCCCGGTGGCAGCAGCACGGGCCGGAGCCGCACCCGACTTGGTGTACTGGTTGATGTTGCGGTGCAGTGCCTTCATGTAGTCAAAGGCTTTGTCTTCGCCCATGATTTGCACCAGCGTGGCAAGCATGGTGTAAGAGGTGCCTGACGAGTTCGGGTTCGCCACTTGCACTTCGCCTTTGAACTCGGGCTTGACCAGGTCTGACCAGCACTTGGGCTCGCTCAACTTGCGCTTGGCCAGCTCTTCGGTGTTGTAGCTGTAGCCCAACGCACCGGCATAAATGCCGACCGTGCGGTATTTGGAGGCGACGGCTTGGCTGACCGCCCACGGCTGCAAATCGCCCAGCTTGGCGGATTTGTAGGTTTCTGTGAGGCCTTCTTCCGCGGCTTGCAGGTGCGGGTCGCCGGTGCCACCCCACCAGATGTCGCCGCGGGGGTTGGCCGCTTCGGCTTTGATTTGCGCATAGGTTTCACCCGAGCTTTTGCGCGTCATCGACACTTTGATGCCGGTGGCTTTTTCAAACGCCGTCACCATCGGGCGGCACCATTCCTCTTGCACGTTGCAATAAACCACCAGCTCTTCGGCGGCTTGCGCCTGCTGGACGGATAAACCTCCCAAAGCCAGAACGGCAAGAGAGACAGATTTAAGAGCTGAGAGTTTCATGACTGGGTACTTTCCTCGTTACAAAAAAATCACACACCGCTGGCCCACGCCCGCGTGGTGCACAGATTAGCGGGCCTCAGACAAGCTGAATACCCGTTAAAACACCTAGGTCAACGGCCAGGGCCGCGTTGGTGGCCAGCACAGCATTGCCTTGGCTCAGCCCATCGTTCGACCAAAAATCGTTCACCCGCCCACCGGCTTCCTGCACCAGGAGCAAACCCGCTGCGACATCCCATGCATTAATGTGCGCCTCGGCATAACCCTCAGAGCGCCCTGCCGCCACGTAGGCCATGCCCAACGCGCCCGAACCCGCCCGGCGCACTGCGCAACCTGCGTCCACCGCGTTGTGAATGAGTTGCAAATACGGCGCAGCAGGCAGGCGGGCGGACCAGCCCACCTCAATCGACGCTGCGGCCAGTTCCGCCACCGTGCTGACCTGCATGCGCACGCCGTTGCACCACGCGCCGTGGCCGCGTTCGGCGATGAACAACTCGTCGTGCATGGGCTCGTAAATAGCGCCGGCCAAAATCTGGCCGTCCACCATCAAGCCCAGCGAAATACAAAAGTGCGGCACTTGGCGCGCAAAGTTGGCCGTGCCATCAATGGGGTCGACGATCCAAAGGCGCGCGGGATGCCGCACACCGCCGTCTTCTTCGCCCAGCACGGCATCGCCCGGAAAATAACGCTCAATTTCTGCCCGCACAAAGCGCTCGATCGCGCCATCGGTTTCGGTCAAATAATCTTGACGTCCTTTCAGCGAATACGCGGGCCGGTCAATCGCACTGAAAGCCGCGCGCATCTTGGCGCCAGCGGTACGAACGATCGCTTCAAGGGCTTGGCTAACCGCACTGGCAGACGGGCAAGAAAGAGATTCAGTCATGGTGGGCAAATAGAAAAAAGTGGGACGAGTCAAAAATTAGGTGAAATTTACATCCATCAGGTCAGGCGTACAGCACGGGAGAAGCCGCTTTCAAAGCCACCGGGACGCCATCTGGAAAACGTCCCCACACTGCCCCCCCCCGATTGCGGAATCGAAGTACCGCGGGCGCATGGCGTGCCCCAAATGTGTCTCGCATGGCAACCAACGAATGCACTTTCGTTGAACCTCTTTTATCACTTGAAGCCTTGTCATGAAGCGATTTACCTCTGCAAATGGGGGTATCCAGCAAGGGCGGGATTGAACCCGTGTATAAGCAGATGGTAAAAGAAAACAATTAAATTGCAATAGGTAAAAAATCTAGAAATTTTTTTCTAAAACCTTCGCCTTTGTGCTTCTTCAATGCAGGCTTGGCCGCCAGTCGGCGCATCGTCAGCGGCTACCGCCGCATCGATTGTTGACATCCATGCGTCTGCGGTGTTAGCGTGTAACAAGTCGCTTACCCGGGCCTTGTTCGTGGGCCAGTGACATCCAACCCACTTTTTTGGATACTGCCATGAAGAAGATTCTTTCAGTGCCCGTCGCCGTCGCCCTGCTGTCATTGCCGGGGTCGGCAGTTTTTTCCCAATCGGTCACCGCCCCCAAGGGCAACGCCAACACTTTGCTGCTAACGGCAAACCCCGCTGTGCCCAAGCTGCCGCTACAAGCCACCACGGGCCAAGCAACCACGGGCGTGCCAGTCACCACGAGCATTTCAAACCTAACCACGCGGGGCAGTTTGACTGGCAACGTCACCCAATCCAGTGCGAACACGGAGAGTGGCGATCAGACTTTGTCTGTGGCTGGCGTTGAACGCGCATCCAGTGGTGGCAATGTGTCCCTCGCGGGCGGAGTGTCAGGGTTTGTCGATCAAATTCAAACCGGTGCGGGCACGAGCACGCAAACCATCGGTGTTGGTAGTTTGACTGATTCCAATGTAGGCACCGCAAGAACCGGCGCCAGCTTTAGCGGACGCGGTATTACCCAAAACAGCAATGGAGCGGGTGGCCAGGTCGCCCCTCAAACCATCGGCATAGGCAACATCAGCGCCAGCCAAGCATCCAGTGTCACGACGGGCGCGTCTGTCGACGGGGGCATCACTCAGATACAAAATGCCTCGAGCGGCGGTGCGCAATCTATCACGGCCGGTTCTGTCTCCAATGCCAGCGGAAATGTGGTAACCCGGAGCATCGTCAATGCCAATATAGACCAAATCAAGACCAGCAGCCAAGGCGTCTCGCAAACCATAGAAGTGGGCAGTGTGCGTGGAGGTATCGGGGGTACCTTGTCAGACATCAGAACCAACGCATCCCTGAACGGCTCGGCCACCCAAACGGCAACCGGCGCGTCCCGATCCACCCAAAGCCTTCAAATTGGCAGTGTGGTGGACTCCCGGGGTAATGTGGAAGCGAACGCCAGCAGCGGTGGCGCGATCACACAAACTCAAAGTCAGGTTGACCGGGGCAGTCAGACCATTGCAGTCGGTAGCGTCGAGCGATCAGCCACGCAAACAACCACGCGGGTCGCGACCACCAAAGACATCACACAGTCGGCCACCAACAGTACCAATATCGATCAAACCATCACCATCGGCAGCAGCCAAGATACCAACGCGGTGGTGACCACACAAGCTGAGGTGACAGGCAAATTGTCTCAAACGCTGGAAAACGCCAGAGATTCCAGTCAAACCATCAATCTGGGCAGTGTGCGCGGTGCCAGTGGTGGCAGGGCGACAACCGACACCACAGTAAGTGGCAACATCACTCAGAGTGCGACCGGTAGCGGTCAACGACAGAAGGTGATCGTGGGTGGCGTTGAGGGGCCTTGACATGGTGATGAACTTCATGCGTCAACTGCTGTGGGGTGTGGCGCTGCTCACAGGCATTCTGGCAGCCCATGCGGGGTCTGCAGACATTGGGGATGATGTCAACGCCCGTATCGCTCGCGCAAAAAGCGACCAAGCGGCACAGGCCTCCGAGCGTGCGCGCAACAAGCTTGACGACGACGCGCCTCAAGGCTCAGGCAACAGCGTCACTTCTTTTGACAAAGGCTGCAACATTGCCATCGGCACGGTGATTCAAGACGATAAAAAAATCGGCACTTCAGCGCGCCGCGAAACCACCGTGATCGTCACCGGTGACATCATTCAAACCGGCAACAATTGCCGTTAACCCACCCACCTGCTATTGCCCATGCCAAATTTAAGATTGATTGTCTTGGCGACACTGGTTGTCACCGGGTGCGCGCCGCTGCCACCCAAGGCGGCTGACGTGCAGGCCGCCTTGAAACCGCCCGCAGCGACCCTGCAACGGAACGTGACTAATTTCACTGACGCCATGCGTTGCATGGACAAGCTCTACATCGATTACGGCGTGCGCGACGTCAGCGTGGTGCTGGAAGATTTGGCCGACGCCACCAAAAAGGTCAGTGCCGGTACCCGCGACATGATGATGTCAGCCATCTCCGAGCAAAGCCGGCGCAGCCGCGCCATTGACGTGATCGTCTTTGGCCAAGATGCCAACAATGCCGTGGCCTTCATGGCCAACGCGCAAAAGCGCAGTGCGTTTGCCGTTGTGCCTCGGTTCAACTTGCGCGGATCGATCACCCAGCTGGACGAAGGAGTGATCAAACGCCAAGCAGACGGGGGCGTATCCTTGGGCAGCTTGCTCGGCGTGGGCACCTCCGCGAGTCGCCAGTTCAACGTGATGGGGCTGGATGTTGCCATGGCAGACACAGCCCGCTTGACGCTGATTCCGGGCGTGATTTCTAAAAACCTCACTACCATCACGAAGGAAGGCGATGCCTTGGACGCCCAGGCTACTTTCACCAAGGTGGGAATCAATTTCAGCACGTCTTTGCAGCGCTCGGAAGGCACCGCGCAAGCCTTGCGCAACATGGTAGAGCTGTCGTCGGTGGAGCTGTTTGGGCGATTGCTAAAGCTGCCGTACTGGAACTGCTTAGGCGCCGAGCCGGGCAACCCAGAAATTGCCAACGAAATTGAGGACTGGTTTGTGGGTATGGACCGCAGTGGGGAACTCACCCCTTACTTTCAGACTCAGTTGCGGAACCGGGGTTACTTTGACGGGCCGGCCAATGGCAATGTGACACCCGCCTTGTTGCAAGCCGTTTCGGCGTACCGCTTGGCGTTGGGCATGGGTGACAAGGCGTTGGTTGATTTGCCGTTTTTCACGAAGTTTTTTAGCGCTCCATTTCCTCTCCCGCCCGCTCAGCCGTTTCGTGATGTGGCAGTGGTCTCGCAGGCCGTTGTCCCTGCGACAAGAGGAATTGGGCTCGCGATCAATCCCGCCCCCTCCTCAACTGGCGCTACTGACGGCCCCTCCTTTTCGGTGCAAACCACGACTCCGGCCTATGTGTACTGCTATGCGCAAACGGCTGGCGGTACGCTACAACGCATCTTCCCCAATCGTTTTGTGAGTGACCCTATGGTGGAGCCTGCCACGCCATTGCTTTTGCCCGGGAAACAGGGTTTCAAGTTGTTACCAGGTCAGAGTGGCAGTGTGCCGGTGGCTTGCTTTGCCGCACCCCGTGAAATTTACCAAGACATTCCTGCCGCGTTGCGATGGGGTGATTTTCAAGACCTCAAGGCCATGAAGTCTTTCGACGACATCCACAAACTTCTGGAAACAGTCGCCAAGGGACCTGTGGCTACGGCGAAAGCGGAGCTTAAAAGAGGGCGTTAACCTCCAGCAGGCTGGCCTCGCCAGCCCGCTTGATTGCGATGCAGGCCCCCCTGCCCGCGCCTCACCTTGGTGACAGAGGGCGTGACCACGGGCATGCCACCCTCGGTGTGGCCTCAGGCTTGCGCACGAATGCGGACAAACACCTGCCAGAACTGCACCTCTTGCGTGGTCGTGAAGTTAATGCGCATCAACGTACCGGGTTGGCGTGACGCATGAAACAGCGCGCCGGGGGCCAGCAAATAACCCTCGTCCAACATGCGCTGCGCCAGCCAGTCGGTATCCACCCCGGTGTCAACCCAACCAAAGAGGCCGGTGGGCGGCGCAGCAAATTGGCACCCTGCCGCCAACGCGAGCTTGACACTGCGGGCCCGTGCCAGACTGAGTCGGGTGCGAATGCGCTCCGCGTGGCGGCGCAATTGCCCTTGGTCAATACACCACGCCAAGGCTTTTTCCAATAACGCCGGGGTAGTGAGGGTTGCCAACAGCTTGGTGTCCAACAGGCGCTCAAACAGATCGGGCGGCGCAGCCAAATAGCCCACCCGCCAGCCGGGGGCGAGGATTTTGGCGAAACCACTGACGTAAATGGTGCGTTGCAGGCCGTCCAGCGCGCACAACCGGGTCGCATGGTCCGGTGCCAAGTGGCTGTAGGTGTCGTCTTCAACGATATGAAAATCATGCGCGTGGGCCAGTTGCAGCACACGGTGCGCACTGCCCGGCGTCAGGCAGTAGCCGGTAGGGTTGTGCAGCACACTCACGCTTACAAACAGCTTGGGGCGGTGCAACTCGCAATAGCGGGCCATCACTTGCAGGTCCGGGCCATCGGGGCCACGCGGCACCGGCAGAATGCGCATGCCCAAGGCGCCCAGACGCGCAAATTCGATCGCCCAGCCAGGCTCTTCCACCATCACACAGTCGCCTGCGCGCAGGAGCGTGCGGCTCACGATGTCCAGTGCATGGGTCGCCCCCACGGTGGTGATGATTTGCGAGGCGCTGGCAGGCACATTCAAACTGGCCAACTTTTGTGCCAATGACTGGCGCAGCCCCAAGTCACCGGCCGGTTCGCCGTAGTGCAAGGACAGTGACTGCAACGACCGTGCACTGGTGACTTTGCGCACCGACGTGGCCAGAAAGCTCGTCTCCAACCAATCCGCAGGAAACACCCCCATCCCAGGCTGCGGCTGGTCGCTGTGCGGGTGGAACATGCCGCGAATCAAGGCCGTGGCATTCACCGGCACTTGCTGCACCCAAGGCGCCTCACGCGGGGGCAGCCCATGGTTTAGACTTGCTCCTTTTTCGATAGCTACTTGCGCAGGTCCAGCATGGGCTAGCGCCTGTTTTCTTACATAAAATCCCCGGTTTTTTTGCGCCTCCACCCAGCCTTGTGCCAGCAGCTGGTCATAGGCCGCCACCACGGTGGAGGGGCTGACCTCTTGCTGCAACGCACATTGGCGCACGGACGGCAACCGCGCGCCGGGGAGCAGCAAACCGGTGCGAATGCGCTCGGCCATGCGTTCAGCCAACTGCTGAGTCAACGATTGCGACGCGGTTTTCATGAGCATGGCGGCACCTGTATTTGTCCAGTGTGTTGAGGAGAGGGGCAATACAGATCAAAAAATTGTCTTTGAAACTGTACTGCTAGTGTGCTATTTTTCACTATAAAGTCAGCGCCATGAATCTGCAAGTCTCCTGATGACCCCCTCTGAACTCAGCGCTCTTCTGGTGTTGGCCACCGCGGCCAGCTTCACGCCCGGCCCCAACACCACGCTGTCGACTGCCTTGGCCGCCAATTTGGGATTTAAAAAATCGCTGCGCTTTACGCTGTCGGTGCCCGTGGGGTGGGGGCTGTTGCTGAGCGCCTGCGCCGGTGGCATGGGTGCCATGGTGGTGGCGGTGCCAGGGTTGCAGCTTGCCATCAAAGCCATGGGGGTGGCTTATCTGCTGTGGCTGGCGCTCAAACTGGCCCGCAGCAGCCAACTGGCGCAGGCCCATGCAGCACAACTTCAGGTCACTTTTTGGCAAGGCGTCATGCTGCAGTTTCTCAACATCAAAGCCTGGATGCTGGCGCTCACCATCGTGGCGGGGTGGCTGGCAGGTCAAGACGATGCGGTCCGCCGTTTTGCGGTGATCTTGCCCTTGATGATGGCCTTCGGCTTGGTAAGCAACCTCACCTACGCGCTGATGGGCTCGCTGCTGCGCGACTGGCTCAGCGGCCCCGACGGCACCGCCCGGCGTCTGCGCTGGTTCAACCGCACCATGGCCGCCGTGCTGGTGGCGACCGCTGGCTGGATGGCCACGTTTTAAGTTAACAAGTACACCCCCCATGAAAACCCTTGGACTGATTGGCGGCATGAGCTGGGAAAGCACCGTGCTTTATTACCGTGAAATTAACGCCGCGGTGAAACGCGCCCTGGGCGGACTGCACTCCGCCAAGCTGCTGTTGTACAGCGTGGACTTTCACGAGGTGGAGCGATTGCAACAGGCGGGCGACTGGGCGGGCGCGGGCGCACTGCTGGCCGGCGTCGCCCAATCTCTGGAGCGCGCGGGGGCAGAAGGCTTGGTGCTGTGCACCAACACCATGCACAAAGTGGCTCCTGCCATTGAAGCGGCCGTGGAAATCCCCCTGCTGCACATTGCCGACCCCACCGCGCAGGCCATTCGACAGGCCGGGTACACCACCGTGGGCTTGCTGGGCACCCGCTTCACCATGGAGCAAGACTTTTACCGCCAACGCTTGGAACGCGACCACGGCTTGACCGTGTTCACGCCCAATGCGGACGACCGCGCCTTGGTGCACCAGATCATTTACGAGGAACTGTGCCTCGGCCAGGTGAAGCCCGAATCGCGAGCCACTTACCTGCGCGTCATTGACCGCTTGCAGGCCCAAGGCGCGCAAGCCATTATTTTGGGCTGCACTGAAATTGGCCTGTTGGTTGAGCCGCAGCACCACACACTGCCCCTGTTTGACACCACCCGGCTTCACGCCCTGAGCGCTGCCGCCTGGGCGCTGAGCCCCTCACCGCCCCCCATCGCCCCATGAACCACAGCCCACAAGACGTCCGCAAAGGCCTTTGGCTAGGCCTGCTGGGTGTTGCCATTTTTGCCGTCACCCTGCCCATGACCCGGCTCGCCACGGGCACGGTTGATGCGCCACAAATGTCGCCTTGGTTTGTCACCTTTGGCCGGGCGACACTGGCCGGTGGCTTGTCGATTATTTTTCTGCTGCTGACCCGCTCGCGCTGGCCCGCCGGGCACGAGCGTCTGCCGCTGGCCATGGCCACGCTGGGCAATGCCATTGGTTTTCCGCTGCTGCTGGGCTTTGCGCTGCGCCAAGTGACCTCCGGCCACGCCGCAGTGGTGCTGGCGTTGTTGCCCTTGGCCACCGCCGCCATGGCGGCCTGGGTGATGCACCAACGGGCGCAACTCGGTTTTTGGGTGAGTGCCGGTGTGGGTGCGTTGCTGGTGGCTGGGTTTTCGGTGTTTCGAGCACACCAGTTGCACGGCGGGGCGGGACTGGGCTTGGAGTGGGCGGACTTGCTGCTGTTGGGCGCGGTGCTGAGCGCCTCACTGGGTTATGTCTATGGTGCCAAAGTCACCCCGTCACTGGGTGCCGAGCGGGTGATTTGCTGGGTGTGTGTGTTTGCCTTGCCCATCACCCTGCCGGGTGCCTTGCTCACTTGGCCTGAGCAACCGGTGAACACCTCGGCTTGGCTGGCGCTGGGTTACGTGGGCGTGTTCTCCATGTGGGCGGGCTTCTTTGCGTGGTTTCGAGGCCTGGCGTTGGGCGGGGCCATGAGGGTCAGTCAAGTGCAACTGATGCAACCTTTTTTTAGCATTTTGGCCGCGGTGCCCCTGCTGGGCGAGTCGCTGAGCATGGTCACCATCGGCTTTGCCTTGGCCGTGGGCACCACCGTATTTGTAGGCAAACGTTATGCCACCCGCTCCGTCGCGCCGGCCCGACAGGCTTAACCCCCAAGCGCGCGCCGGCACAAGAGCCGGGCACAATCTGCCCACTGTTATTTCACACCCCTTCGGAGAACCGTTATGACGCAATGGACCTTGGCCGCACGCGCCGCCAAAATGAACCCCTCAGTGATTCGCGAGATCCTCAAAGTGACTGAAAAGCCTGGCATCGTCAGTTTTGCCGGTGGCCTGCCCTCGCCCAAGACCTTCCCGGTCTCCGAATTTGCCAGCGCCTGCACCCAAGTTCTGCAAGACGACCCCAATGGCGCACTGCAGTACGCCGCCAGCGAAGGGTTTGCGCCCTTGCGCCAAATGGTGGCTGACATGCTGCCCTGGAGCGTGGACCCCGCTCAAGTGCTGATTACCACCGGCTCACAGCAAGGCCTAGACCTGGTGGCCAAGGTGCTGGTGGATGCGGGCAGCAAAATTTTGGTGGAGTCGCCCACCTACTTGGGCGCCGTGATGGCCTTCACCCCCATGGAACCCACCGTCGTGAGTGTGGACAACGACAGCGACGGCATCGACTTGGCCGACCTGCGCAGCAAGGCCGACGGCGCCCGCTTTTTATACGTGTTGCCCAACTTTCAAAACCCCACCGGGCGCACCATGTCAGAGGCCTGCCGCGCCGCCTTGAGCGAAGAGGCCGCCCGCCTGAACCTGCCTTTGATTGAAGACAACCCTTACGGCGACCTGTGGTTTGACACCCCGCCCCCCGCGCCGCTGACGGCACGCAACCCCGAAGGCTGCATCTACCTGGGCTCCTTCTCCAAAGTGCTGGCACCCGGCCTGCGACTGGGCTTTTTGGTGGCACCCAAAGCCGTTTACCCCAAACTGCTCCAAGCCAAACAAGCGGCTGACTTGCACTCTCCCGGCTTCAACCAACGCCTGATTGCCGAGGTGATGAAAGAGGGCTTTCTGGACCGCCATGTGCCCACCATTCGCGCGTTGTACAAAGCACAGCGTGATGCCATGCTGGGCGCTTTGGCGCGTGAAATGCCAAGTGGCAACCCGCAAGAGACGCTGACGTGGAATACCCCGGCCGGTGGCATGTTCCTGTGGGCCCGTTTGCCCCAGGGGATGAACGCGGTCGATTTGCTGCCGTTTGCGGTGGCGCAGAATGTGGCCTTTGTGCCCGGTGCGCCGTTTTACGCCAACCAAGGCGACCCGCGCACGTTGCGCCTCTCGTTCGTCACGCCCAGTGTGGACGAAATTCACCAAGGCGTCGCCTCCTTGGCCGTGGCGTTGAAGCACTACCGCGCCAGCTTGACCACCGCCTGAGCCCAGGGTTGACGACCGACAGAGCCAACCCATGACGCAGCGACCTTTCAAACAAGTGGATGTGTTCACCACCACGCCTAACCGGGGCAACCCGCTGGCAGTGGTGTTGGACGGTCACGGCCTCTCGACCGAGACCATGCAGCATTTCACGAACTGGACCAACCTGTCGGAGGCCGCCTTTGTGCTTGCGCCCACCCCGCAGGGCGCCGCCAGCGGGGCCGACTACCAAGTGCGCATTTTTTGCCCCGGTCGGGAGTTGCCGTTTGCGGGTCACCCCACCTTGGGCAGTTGCCATGCTTGGCTGGAGGCCGGCGGTCAGCCCCACCACAGCGAGTTCATCGTGCAGGAATGTGGCGCGGGTTTGATTCGCTTGAAGCGTGACACGGTGCACGGCCAACAGCAGTTGGCATTTGTCGCGCCGCCCCTCCAACGCAGTGGCCCGCTGGACGAGGCCGATGTGGCCTTGATCGCCCGTGGCTTGGGGGTTGACCGAAAAGACATCTTGCACCACGCGTGGTGCGACAACGGGCCAGGTTGGCGCTCGGTCATGCTGCCCTCGGCCGCCCAGGTGCTGGCCCTCACGCCCGACAGGGTCGCCCTCGACGGGTTGGAGATTGGCGTGGTGGGGCCGCACCCCGGCGGGCACGATTGCGCCTTTGAAGTGCGTGCATTTTTTCCCGGCAACCACGGCTTGGTGGAAGACCCGGTGACCGGCAGCCTCAACGCGGCCATGGCGCAGTGGCTCATTGGCGCCGGGCTCGCACCCGACCGTTACCAAGTCGCCCAAGGCACGGCACTGGCCCGCGCGGGCCGGGTGCAAGTCTCCCGGCAAAGCGCTGACATTTGGATTGGCGGTGCCAGCGTGACCTGTGTGGAGGGACACGTGCGCCTGTAGATGACA
This sequence comes from Rhodoferax sp., assembly GCA_049286445.1. GTDB lineage: Bacteria > Pseudomonadota > Gammaproteobacteria > Burkholderiales > Burkholderiaceae_C > Rhodoferax. Next base: position 20,823 of record JBAQDW010000342.1, read on the forward strand.
CACGATCAACCACCGCCACTCAACCCAGCAACCTCCCCGTTATGAAACAACGCCCCTATAAACAAGTGGATGTGTTCACCGCTGTGCCTTACCTGGGCAACCCGCTGGCGGTGGTGATGGACGGCTCAGACCTGAGCGATGCCGAGATGCAGCATTTTGCGCACTGGACCAATCTGTCTGAAACCACTTTTTTGCGCCCCCCCAGCCCGCATGCCGCCGCACAAGGTGCCGACTACAGCGTACGCATCTTCACGCCGCACATCGAGTTGCCCTTTGCAGGCCACCCCACGCTGGGCAGTTGCCACGCTTGGTTGCAGGCGGGCGGCAGGCCGCAACATCCCGACACCATCGTGCAAGAGTGCCAAGTAGGCCTGGTGACCATTCGACGTGACGGCACCCGGCTGGCCTTTGCCGCCCCCCCGCTCAAGCGCAGTCAGCCCGTCCCGGCCTTGCTGGCGCGGGTGATCACCGCGCTGGGGCTTAAACCTCAGCAAGTTCTGTCGGCCCAACTGCTGGACAACGGGCCCGTTTTTCTGGGTTTGCTGCTGGACTCACCCCAAACCGTGCTGGAACTGACGCCGAACCACCTGTCCCTCAAAAATTTAGGACAAAAAGTGGGTGTAGCCGGCATGGAGATTGCGCAAAGCACTCCCAATTTAATAGCAAGATCCAACCGGGAAGCCCGCGCCTTTGGCGAACGCAGCAAGGCGCTGGACCCGATGATAGAAGTTCGGGTTTTCTCTGCAGCCATGGGGGCCAATGAAGACCCGGTCACGGGCAGTCTGAATGCCGCTCTGGCCCAATGGCTGATTGCCGAAGGCCACGCGCCCAGCGCCTACGTCGCCTCGCAAGGCTGCTGCTTGGGGCGCGACGGCCAAGTTCACATTGAGCAAGATGACAACGGCCAAGTGTGGGTAGGGGGCAACTCAGTGACCTGTGTGGAGGGGCAAGTCCACCTTTGACCGGCGCCAAAGCTTTCTTGCGACGTTCGCTAAAACCGCTTCTTATTTCATAGCTGGCGTCGCAGCGGTGACAAGGGCTACAGCCCGATTTGATCTACAGTCTTGGCATGGGAACTCTTTATCTTGTACGCCACGGCCAAGCCTCATTGGGTGCCGCCGACTACGACCAGCTCAGCCCGCTCGGCCTGCGCCAGAGCCAGCAGCTGGGTCGGTATTTTCTGCAAAACAACCTTCAATTTGAAGCAGTGCTGAGGGGCACCTTGCGCCGCCATGCCCAAACTTGTGACGGTATATGGGACGGCATGGGAACACTTTCGGCTCCCCCTTCGATCATCACCTGGCCCGGCCTGAACGAGTACGACAGCGAGGCCATCATGGCCTGCGTCCCCCGCACGCAGCCCTTGCCCCACCCCAGCACGCCAGACGGTTTCAAGCAGCACTTTCGGCTGTTGCGAGACGGCTTGAAACTGTGGATGGGAGGGGAGTCAAGTCCCATGGGCATGCCCGACTGGGTCGATTTTCAACAGGGTGTGGCCAGCGCACTCGACCATGTCAGAACACACTACCAGCGCAACGTGCTGCTGGTGTCAAGCGGCGGCCCGATTGCCACTGCGCTCAGTCACGTGCTGAACACCCCAGTGGCCACCACGATTGACCTCAATATGCGCATTCGCAACAGTGCAGTGAGCGAACTGTCCTTCACCCGCTCGCGGCATTCACTCATGACGTTCAACACCTTGCCGCATTTAGATCACCCCCAGTTCGCGGATTGGGTGACCTCCGCGTGAGGGCGGGGGACAAAGCGCTTTCCAAGCGCGTGCCCCCGCTGATTTTGACCCGTACCGCAGGAGCCCCAGCACGCGGCACACCGCCCTCATCAAAAGGGTCCCGCCCGTTCGGTGCCCGAGCTGATCCTCCTACTGGCCTTCAACAAGCCGTCAGGCGCAGGTCTTGACTTCCATCAACATTAACCTTTGGTTTTAGAGGTTTAATCGTATGATTGAAATTGGGTTGAATTACAGGAGCGAGAGATGCGTACAGACATGTTTCAACAGGCGCTGGAAGACTTGAACGGGTCAACGGCCGATATTGAGGCGTCAGCCCTGATATCGACTGATGGTCTGATGATTGCCTCGGCCCTGCCCCACGGCATGGACGAGGACCGCATGGGGGCCATGTCGGCCGCCTTGCTGTCCTTGGGTGAACGCACTGCAAAAGAGTTGGCACGGGGCTCGCTGGAGCGCGTGTTGATTCAAGGTGAGCGCGGCTATGTGATCATGAGCTCGGCCGGTCCTGAGGCGGTGCTCACCGTGCTGGCCAAGTCCAACGCCAAGCTGGGCCTGATTTTTCTGGATATCAAGCGCGCAGCCGAAACGCTGACCAAGCTAATCTGAAGGGGCCACCATGAAACTGCCCGACATGACCCGCCCCGTCGCTGATGCCCTCGAATCGCGGCTGACCTACACCAACGGTGATTCCCGCACGGTTTTCGCGTCCCACGTGGAAGTCCCCTTTCCTGAGGGGCGACTGATCGTTTCACGCACCGACCTGGAGGGCATTCTCACCCACGCCAACGACGCTTTCGTCGAATTAAGCGGCTGGGAGCGAGACGACCTGATCGGCAAACCCCACCATATTCTTCGCCACCCCGACATGCCCAAAGCCGCTTTCAAGGACTTGTGGGACACCGTTGAGGCGGGAAAAAAATGGCACGGCTACGTCAAAAATTTACGCAAAGATGGCTCGTATTACTGGGTGTACGCCACCGCGGTGCCCAACATCCGGCAGGGCAAGATCGCCGGTTACACCTCGGTGCGCCGCAAGCCGTCACGCACCCGTATTGAAGAACTGATTCCGGTGTACCGCGACTGGCTGGCGCAAGAGAAAGGACAGACCACACCATGACTCTCAATTTTTTGATCGCACCCGACTTCTCTCCTGACCGTTTTGCCGGCTGGCACATGCTCAACACGGTGCTGCAGCGCCGCTCCGGCATTCACCTGCACCTGCTCACGCCCGTCAGTCCGTCTGAACAAGCGCAATGGCTGGCGGCAGAAAAAGCCGACTTGGTGTACGCCAACCCGTTCGATGCCACCGATCTGATCCGCAACCAAGGGTACATCCCGTTTGCGCGACCCACCGACAAATTCGATGAAATGGTCATTGCCACGGGAGCCGAGTCGGGCCTGCGCACGCTGGAAGACATCAAGCCCGGCCACCGCATTGCCCTGACCGACAACAAGGACGTCAAGCTGATCGGCCTGCGCCTGCTGGAGCCCGCCGACCTCACCGAGGCGTTGGTGGAATGGGTGCCCGTGGACAGTTTTCAGGCGGCTGCGCGGCTGGCCATCAAAGGGGAGGTGGAGGCCTCGTTTTTCTTGGCCGAGGCGTATGCCTCGCTCACCCGAATGACCCGCAGTCAGTTGCAGGTGCTGGTTGAAAGCCGCATCAGCGATATCTCGCATGTGGTGTTGGCGCATCCCCGCATCGCGGTTGACTTGCCGCGCATCAGCGACGCCCTGCTGGGCGTCGGTCGCGAACCGGGCGACCGCGATGTGCTTGACGCACTCGGGCTGCCCAGCGGTTTTGAGCCGATGACTCAAGAGCAAGCCGAGTTCATGATTGACCTGATGGACACGCTGCTTGACTGACCTCGCCTTCACTCAAGAGAGGTCCCCATGACCGGCGTCTTCCCTAGCGCACTGGCCGCCCGGCGGGCGTTGCGCCACCAAACGCGCCAGCTGCTGCGTCACCCACGCGATGCGGCGGTTCACTTGGCGCGCTTGCAGGCAGCACTTGAGCTGCCAGGTGCCGAGCCCGTGCAAGGTGCTTTGGCTGACCTGTTCAGTTGCTTTGGTGTGAACGATCAAGCACTCAAGCGCACCGCGCTGCAGTTGGCACGCGCGCGACTGTCAGAACATGTTGTGCGCTGGTTTGAGGCGCAGGCCGCGCAAGCGGTGCTGCCCGCCATCCATCCGCTGGCCACGCGCTGGAGTGTGCTGGCCCATCCCAGTGCCGACATCGCCACCCGTGCCCGGCGCTGCAGTGCGGACGATTCCCGGCTGCTGGCCAAGCAAGCGGTGTTGGCGTTTGAACGCGCTGACCTGTCGGCCCAAAACGAATTTTTACACCACTGCGTGACCTGTCACGACAACCTGGCTTTCATGCTGGCGCGCCGTGCCTTGCTCAAAACGGCCACCGCTTTGCCCGGCGATTGGGAGGCGGTCAGCTTGCAGCTGGAACAAGCCCGGGAGCTGGTATGAACGTCGCATTGGCAGGCCTCACGGCGCGCGAAGAGACGGCCATGGTCATGCTCATTGGCAAAACCCTGCCAGACTTTCAGTGCGACACCGTGCCGCCAGGACGCGAGGTGGCGCTGCCACTGGCAGACCTGTATGTGCTCGATCTGTCGGGCCGGGGTTTGGCGCGTTGGACGCCAGAAGCACAGGTCCGCCTGCTCGAGTCGCTCAATGGAGCACCGGCGGTGCTGGTGGCCCCTGCGTTTGATGAAACCTGGATGGCACTGGAGGCCAGCCCCAGGACAAACCAATCACTGATCCTGCTGCACAAACCCTATGGCATTGACGACATGCGCGCGGCCCTGTTGAAAGCAGCGCCACAAAAACCTCGCC
>JBAQDW010000343.1:0-15856 GCA_049286445.1 Rhodoferax sp.
ACGCTTTGTCTGGGGTGGCGTTCACGCGCAGACGCCAACATTCAAACTCGCCGGGAACCAAAGATCAAGTAAGCGTGTTGAGGCTGCCTGCGTTCACTTTGAAGGTTGGCGGCTCACGGTGAACTCAACCCCTTCCAACACGCGGCCACATAAGGCTGTTGGCCCCCCTTTCCCGCCCGGCGGGGCGGGAGAGGGGTTGGGGGTGAGAGTGGGGGTTGCAGCGTAAGAATTGCTACACAGTCGATAGCTGCTTACGCAAGGGCAGCAAGGGATTCAGGCCGAAAACATGCAGAATCATGAACGCATATGGTCGCAGAAACCGCACGCTTAACGGTTAATGGCTATGCGTTAAAGCTTAAGTCTGTGCCCTTCGCCCTTGGCCCAGCCAGGGCGCCTCAGTCGAGTCAAAAGGGGCCCCCAACTGCCCTCGCCACTCCCTCGCGCCCCAATGGACCTTCTGGGTTGAACTTTGTGGCTCAATATCTGATACCGTGGGCTACTTAACGGGCAGCGCTTTCTGAGAAAATGCAGGCCCCTACCCACGGCCCTCCAAGGAAATCACGTCACCACTTAGCAAAAGAATGTCCCCTTCTTCGACACGTTTCAACGACAACACCGGCAAAGACCATTCTGTGTTCGCCCACCGCCACCTTCGGGGTTTGATTGGGCAGACACTGGCGTACTTTGATGAGCGTGCGCCCGACAACCTGAGCCGGGTGCGGGCTCACCTGTTGGAATTGGCCGATGCGCGGCCCTCCGTGGCACGCATGCAAAACCTGCGTTCTGCCGGGCACATTCTCAAGCTGCACGCAGAGGCCTTCAATCGTGCTTTTCACGAGGCATTGAAGGTGGGCATGGAGTTGGAACTCAAAGCGCTGCTGCCCCACCTGTTCGCGGCTGAACGGTCGCGCCCGGTGCCCTTGGCGTCTGGTCCATCTGGTCAAGACGCCGATTTCAGTCTGGTTGACTTGGGTGAGGTGGAGCGCATTTTGTTGATCGACAGGGTGACGCAGCGTTTCAATGCCCGTTACGGTGTCAGTGTGGGTGCTCTGACCTTGCGGCTTGGGGCTTTGCTAGGCAGTGATGCCACCTCGAACAACCCGTTTCGCCCTGAAGTTTTGGTTCGCGCGTTTTTAACCGCATGGGAGACCTGCGCTTTTGACGACCAAGCGAGCGAAGATTTGATGCTGGCGCTGGAGCCACAGCACAGCGTCGATCTGTCTGACCTGTATGACGACCTGAATGCCACATTGATTGACGCCGGTATTGAAGCGCGTGTGGTGCATCGCATCAGAAAGTCGGACGGTGGTTTTTCCGGGGTGGTCCCCTTGGAAGGTGATTCGGCGCAGGGGCCGTTGACGGGGGCTGACAATTTGCCGCGCGCTGCCGAGCCGGCGGCGCGTCATTTTTCGCCTGCGCCCTCCACTTGGCAGTCGCTGGTCCCTGTGGGCCGTCAAATAGCGGTGCAGGCGCGGCAGTTTCTGAGACGCCTGGGTCTGACCTCTTCATCCACCCCGACGGCGGCGAGAGACAGTGAAATGCCCGTGTGGATGGAGGCGCATGAAGATGACTCACAGCCCCAGTCGCTTGCGCCCGCTGACCCCGAGTTGATGGGTTACTTGGGAGGGTTGCAAGCCGGTGCAGGGGCGGCCGCCCCCCTGGACGGTGAGGGTTGGCGCGATCTGGCGGGACACAATATTTTGCGTCAAGTGCGCGAGCGCGACGAAGTGCGCCGTGCCCCTGAACTGGACAGAGGCACGGTGGACGCACTGGCTGAGGTTTTTGATTTTGTCTTTGCCGATCAGGCGATTCCCCCGCAGATGAAGTTTGTGATTGGTCGTCTGCAAATTCCGGTGTTGAAAGCGGCCATGATCGACCGCGACTTTTTTCTCACAGATGACCACCCTGCGCGGCGGTTGGTGGACACCTTGGCTGCAGCATCAGTGCAGTGGGCACCCGAGAAGGGCGAGCAAGACCCGCTCTACCAACGCATCGAGAGCACGGTCATGCGGGTGTTGAACGAGTTTGAAGATGACTTGGCATTGTTCAGTGAATTGTTGCAAGAGTTCACCGAGTTTCTGTTTGAAACTGAGCAGCAGGTACAAGTTCGTATTGAGCCCGCCGCCCACAATGAGCTGGAGGGCGAGTTCTATGAAGAAGCGTTGGCCCATGCGGACGACGCCATTGCGCAACACTTGCAATCGTCAGCGGCGGTTCTGAAGCAGGTGCCATTTTTGACCCCGTTTTTGACCCATGCCTGGCGAGACGTTTTGGCGCGTGCCTGGATGACCCTACAAGACGACCCCGTCCCCTGGGAGCGCGCCTTGGCCACCATGGCGCAGTTGATTTGGTCGAGTCAACCAAAAACTGAGTCCGATGATCGGCGTCAATTGGTTGCAGTTCTGCCTGAGTTGGTACGCCAGTTGAATGCCGGGCTCGATGAGATTGAGTGGGGAGGCGAAGAGCGCGCCACCTTCACCCGGCGTCTGATCTCCACCCACATGCTGGCGATTCGCCTGACCAAACCAGCCGCCAATGACACAGAAACAGCCGCTTTGGACGAAACTGCCAGCCAAGAGGCGATGCACGCGCTGGACCAACGTCGCGCCGACAAGCTGGCGGGCTCCTTGGACGACTTTGACACCATGGCACAAAGCTTCACCCGAGGGGTGTGGTTTGATTTTCTTGGCCAGTCGGATACCAAACAACGTTGCCGTCTGAGCTGGATCAGCCCTTTGCGAACCCGGTTTTTGTTCACCAATCGGGACGGGTTTGACGCTTTTGTGCGGTCTGAGCGCGAGGTGGCGGCCCTGTTGCGCCGAGGCGCACTGCAGGTGATTGATCAAGAACCGATCGTCTCGCGCGCGCTTGACCGCATTCTGTCGCAGGCCGAGGGTCGGCAGGTGGCCTGACCGCCTCCTGCTTGCTGCGCTTTTGGTTAACCGCTTCACGCCATGGGGGCGTGGTGCCATGAACCCGTGGGGGGTCACACCTCACCCCATTGATTGATATTCAGGGAGACTGACCCATGGAGCCCCTCGTCATTCACCGGCAGACCGCGATGCTGGCCTGCCTAATGAGCGCCGCGTTTGCCCCCTTCGCCGTGGCGGCGCAAACTCAAGAGGCCGCAGCGTCTTATACCCAGCCTCAAGCGCCCGCTGCGCTCACGCTGGCAACCCACTGGCACAACGGTTTGGATCCCTCGGCGTTTTTGGTGAGTGAAAAGCTGGACGGTGTGCGTGCGTTTTGGGACGGTCAAACGCTGCGCTTTCGAAGTGGTCGGCGTATTTCAGCCCCCGCCTGGTTTGTCTCAACGCTGCCGCCCATCGCGCTGGATGGCGAGTTGTGGATAGCGCGCCGCCGCTTTGACGACGTGTCCGCCGCTGTTCGCCGTAAAGTGCCGCGGGACGCCGAGTGGCATCAAATAAAGTACCTCATTTTCGACCTGCCCGGCCAGAAAGGCAGTTTCGCTGAGAGGGTTGCCCGAATGGGGCCACTGCTGGATTCGGTGGCTGCGCCTTGGCTGCAAGCGGTGGGACAGGCGCGCGTTGATGATCGCGCGGCTCTGCAACGTCAGTTGCAACAGCTGGCGCAGGAAGGCGGTGAGGGGCTGGTGCTGCACCATGCTGAAGCGCCGTGGCAGTCAGGGCGCAGCGATGCGCTTCGCAAGCTTAAATTACAGCCAGACGAGGAAGGCCGCGTTGTGGCGGTCCAGCCGGGCAAAGGCCGCCACGCCGGCCGCATGGGCGCACTCCAAGTGGAGATGCCCTCCGGCCAGCGGTTCTTTTTGGGCACAGGCTTTACCGACGCCCAGCGAGAGGCACCGCCCGCCCTTGGGTCGGTGGTGACGTACCGCTACCGGGACCGCACACCCAACGGCGTGCCCAAGTTCGCTTCATTTTTGCGCGTGTACACCGCTGAATAGAAGGTCGAAAAAACCCAGGTTAAGCCCAGGCGCGGGCCTCAGCGAACCAGCTCAGGCAAACACGCCAGCCGTGTCTTGCATGCGATCCGAGACCTCGCCCAAGTGGTGCAGCGTATCGCCAAAGGTCATTTCAAGCTGGGTCAGTTTCTTGAAGTAATGGCTGCCGATGTACTCGTGGGTTACGCCAATGCCGCCGTGCAACTGCACCGATTGCTGGCCGACAAAGCGCATGGACACGCCGAGTTGGTATTTGGCGCGCGCCATGGCCGCACGGCGCTCAGGGGCTGGGGCGTTGAGTTTGAGCGAGGCGTAGTAGCTCATCGAGCGGGCCAACTCCAGCTGCATCTTCATGTCGGCCGCGCGGTGACGCAGGGCCTGAAAGCTGGCAATGGTTACCCCAAATTGTTTGCGGGTGTTCATGTACTCGGTGGTCAGCAGCAAGGTTTTGTCCATCACTCCAACCGCTTCGGCGCAAGTGGCGGCAATACCAATGTCCACTGCATGTTCCAGCGCCGTCAACCCGTCTCGCGTGATCAGGGTCGCGGGGGCTTGGTTCAGCGTCACTTCAGCGGCGCGACTGCCGTCTTGCGTGCCATAGCCGCGGGTCGTTACGCCTTGGGCGGTGCGCTCGACCAGAAACAAGGCCAGCTTGCTGTCCAAGAGGGCGGGCACGATAAAGGCCTCGGCCAAGTCACCGGCAGGTACTATGCTTTTAATAGCTGTTAGCGCAAACCCGGCATGGGCTAGAGCCGCTTTTGCTTCACAAACATTCAGTTTGTAGCGCGCCGCGCGTTCTTGGTAAGCCAGCACCACCAGCGCCTCGCCGCTGGCGATTTTGGGCAACCAGAGGGATTGGAGCGCCTCATCGGCGTAACCGTTGATGACGCCCGCGGCGATCAGGCTCTGAGCGAGAGGCTCCAGTACCAGGCCGCGTCCCAGCTCTTCCATGGCCACCATGGCCTCCACAGGGCCCATGCCCATGCCGTCATGGTGGTCTGGCACGTAAAGGCCGCACAGGCCCAGCTCGGCGAGTTCACTGAAGGCCTCGCGTGAGAAGCCGCCGGCCTTGACGATGGCGTTGTGCCGCTCGAACGAGTAGCCTTTGTCCACCCATTTGCGCACCGCGTCGCGCAGTTGGTCTTGGTCGTCAGAAAAATCGAAATCCATGGTGTATGTCCTTTTAACCGTATTTAACCGAGTACGACCTGAGCCACGATATTGCGCTGCACTTCATTGCTGCCGCCGTAAATTGTCGTTTTTCGCATGTTGAAATAAGTGGAGGTAAGTGGTGCGCAGTGCAGCGCCCCCACGGCGTCGCCTTGCCAGCCGGCCTCCATCGCCTCGTGAATCAGGGGCAGGGCGTAGGGCCCGGCGGCCAGCATCATCAGCTCGCTGTAGCGCTGCTGAATTTCACTGCCGCGAATTTTCAGCAAACCCGCCACGTCCAGCGACTGCTTGCCCGATGTTTCAGCGGCCAACACGCGCAGCACCATCATCTCCAACGCGACCACGTCCACTTCCAGCTTGGCGACCTCATCCCGGAACCGGCCCTCCTCGTACACCCCTTCGGCTTGGGCAATGCGCTTCAGGCGCTCCAACTCGCGCTTGGTGCGGTTCACATCGGCAATGTTGGTGCGCTCGTGGCTGAGCAGGTGCTTGGCGTAAGTCCAGCCTTTGTTTTCTTCGCCAATCAGGTTGTTGGCGGGGACTTTGACGTTGTCAAAAAAGACCTCATTGACCTCGGCCTCGCCATCCAGCAGCACGATGGGGCGCACGGTGACGCCGGGAGATTTCATGTCAATCAGCAAAAAACTGATGCCTGTTTGGGGCTTGCCCTCTGAGCTGGTGCGCACCAAGCAAAAAATCCATTCACCATACTGACCCAACGTGGTCCAGGTTTTTTGGCCATTGACGATGTAGTGGTCGCCCACGCGCTCGGCGCGTGTTTTAACCGAGGCCAAGTCCGAGCCCGAGCCAGGTTCGCTGTAGCCTTGGCTCCACCACACCTCGCCGCTGGCAATGCCGGGCAAAAAGCGCTGCTGCTGCTCCGCATTGCCAAAGGCCATGATGACCGGGGCCACCATCACCGGGCCAAACGGCACCACGCGTGGGGCACCGGCCAGCGCGCATTCTTCTTCAAACAGATGCTTTTGAATCGAATTCCAACCCGGCCCCCCAAATTCTTGGGGCCAGCCGTGACCGAGCCAGCCTTTCTTGCCCAAAATTTTGGCCCAGCGTTGCAGGTCGTCGCGGCTCAAATGCAAGGCGTTGTGCACCTTGTGGGCAATGTCAGCGGGAAGGTGGTCACGCACCCAAGCGCGAATGGTTTCGCGAAAGGTTTGCTCTTCAGGGGTAAAGGCCAAGTCCATAGAACAGTCTCCAAGTAGGGCGTCGTTTTAGCACGCTCGTTCGTTTAATTCTGTCCGGGCGGCGACATGCCGAGTTCTGAGCAGAGTTTTTCCACGGTACTGCGCAGCTGTGCCACTTCGGCTTCCAGTTGCGCCAGGCGTTCCAGCGTGCTGGAGGTGCCTGCGTGGTCATGGCTGCGCGGGGAAACGGCGAACTGTGTCTCGTCCACCGGCCCGCACAGCAGGTGGGCCCAGCGTTGCTCCCGAGCGCCGGGTGCGCGCGCCAGCTTCACCACCAGCGGCCCCCCTTTTTGTTCAGAGCGCTCCTGCAATTCTTCCAAAAAACCCTCGACGGATGAGATGTCAGCAAACTTGTACCAACGGTCGGCATTCAGGCGCAACTCGCCTGCTGTCTGCGGCCCGCGCAGCATCAACAACCCCAACAGCACGGCACTTTGCTCAAATACGCCCACGCCGCGCTGAAAGTTGTGCTCATAACGGGTCACGCGCCCGCCGCTGCCTTCACGCACCAGACTGGCGTCTTTCAGGCTGCCCAGGGCGGCGGCAATTTGCGCCTCATCCAGCTCCATCAAAGGCTCGCGGCTGGTCTTTTGGTTGCAACCCAGCAGCAGCGAATTCAGGGTGAGCGGGTAACTGTCGGGCACGGTGCGGGCTTTTTCCATCAAGGTCGACAGCACACGGGCCTCGATTTCAGTCAGCACAGGGCTGGGCGTCGGGGCGGTGGTGGCAGGGGTCAAGGTCATAATTCGGTCCGGTATGAAAAACATCGTTATTTTGATCTCAGGCGGCGGCTCCAACATGGCCGCTATTGTCAAAACCGCACAACGCGAGGGTTGGGCCAAGAAATACGACGCCCGCGTGGCGGCCGTCATCAGCAACAAAGCCAGCGCCGGGGGCTTGAGCTTTGCTGCTCAGCAGGGATTGGCCACTGCGGTGCTTGACCACACCTCATTCGCCTCCCGCGAGGCATTTGACGAGGCGTTGGCGGCAGAAATCAGCCGTTACGACGCCCCGGGTGCCCCTGCGTTGGTGGTGTTGGCGGGCTTTATGCGCATCTTGACGCCTGGTTTTGTGGCCCGTTTTGAGGGGCGTTTGCTCAATATTCACCCCTCGCTGCTGCCTGCGTTTCCCGGCTTGCACACCCACCAGCGCGCGCTGGACGCGGGCTGCAAGTTTGTGGGCGTCACCGTGCACCAAGTCACGGCCGAGCTAGACCATGGCCCCATCTTGGACCAAGCCGTGGCGCCGGTACTGCCCGGTGACACCGCCAATGACTTGGCCGCCCGCCTGCTGACGCAAGAACACCTCATCTACCCGCGTGCCATCGCCCAGCTGCTGCAAACCAATTGCTACTAATAAAGTAGCTGCTTGCGCAGGTGGGGTAAGGGCTAGAGGCCTAAAAGGCTTGCTATCTGATGTGCTTGGCAGGGCCATGGGCTTGTGGGTGATCGTCACCGCCAGGCCATTGATCTGGCCCCAGCGCGCCGCGTTCTTTTCAAGTGGCTTGGTGCTGAGGTGTCAGAATTGACGTTGACCGGGTCGGGCCCAATAAGAGGGCCTGTCATGAGCCAACCCGCGAGTTACCCCTCAACACGTATTGCATGGGAGAGCGAAAAATGAACCAGCCCTGGCTGACCCAGTACCCGGCGGGTGTGCCGGCTGAAATCGACATGCAGCGTTTCGCCTCGCTGGCGGCGGTGCTCAACGACAGTTGCAAGCGCTTTGCTGACCTGCCGGCTTACCGGTCAATGGGCGTGACGATGACCTTTCGTGCACTGGACGAGGCCAGCGGTGCCTTTGCCGCTTGGCTACAAAAGTCCGCCGGGTTAAAGCGCGGTGACCGCGTCGCGCTGATGATGCCCAACCTGCTGCAGTACCCGGTGGCGCTTTTTGGCGTGCTGCGCGCGGGCATGGTGGTGGTCAATGTGAACCCGCTCTACACCCCGCGTGAGCTGCAGCACCAGCTGAAAGACGCTGAAGTGCGCGCCATCGTGGTGTTGGAAAACTTTGCGCACACGCTGCAGCAGGTGATTGGCAACACGTCCGTGCGCACCGTGGTGACCACCCAGGTCGGTGACCTGTTGCCCCCGGTGAAGCGGCTGCTGACCAACTGGGTGGTGAAGCATGTGAAAAAAATGGTGCCTGCGTGGCGGCTCCCGGGGTCGGTGGGCTGGCGTGACGCGCTGGCGGCGGGCAGTAAGCAAGTGCTCGATGGGGTGCCACTTAACCATGACGACCTCGCATTTTTGCAGTACACCGGCGGCACCACGGGGGTCGCCAAGGGTGCCCAGCTCAGCCACGGCAATATGGTGGCCAACGTGTTGCAGGTGGGGGCCTGGATGTCGCCTAACCTGCATGAGGGCAAGGAAACGCTGATTTTGCCGCTGCCCATGTACCACGTGTTTGCGCTCACCGGCGCGCTGTCCTTCTTTAGCCAGGGTGCGCAGGCGGTGTTGGTGGCCAACCCGCGTGACATGCCGGACTTTCTGAAGGTGATGGGCAGCGTGCGGTTCACGGCCATCATCGGTGTCAACACCTTGTTTCGGTCGATGTTGGATGCGCCGGGCTTTGCCGCCATTGACCTAAGTTCGCTCAAGCTGGCGGTGGCCGGTGGCATGGCCGTGCAACAGGTGGTGGCCCACCGCTGGAAAGAGCGCGCGGGCGTGCCCCTGGTGGAAGGTTACGGCCTGACCGAAACCGCGCCCGTGGCCATTGCCAACCCGGTGACGATTCAGGAATGGAGCGGCAAGATTGGCGTGCCCTTGCCCAGCACCGAGGCGGCCATTTTGGACGACGACGGTGGCCCGATTCCCTTGGGCGAGGTGGGTGAAATCTGCCTGCGCGGCCCGCAGGTGATGAAGGGCTACTGGAAGCAGCCCGAAGAAACTGCCAAGGTGTTCACCCCCAACGGCTGGCTGCGCACGGGCGACATGGGTGTGATGGACGAACGCGGCAGCATTCGCATCACCGACCGCAAGAAAGACATGATCATTGTGTCGGGCTTCAAAGTGTTTCCCAATGAGATTGAAGACGTGCTCACGCTGCACCCGGACGTGCTGGAGGCGGCCGCTATTGGCGTGCCCGACGCGCGCTCAGGCGAGGTGGTCAAGGTGGTGATCGTGCCCCGCAACCTTGCCCTTACCCAAGCCGATGTGCTGGCGCATTGCAAGCTGCATTTAACGGGCTACAAGATGCCGCGCGTGGTTGAATTCCGCACCGAGCCACTGCCTAAAACTAACATCGGCAAGGTACTGCGACGGGAGCTGCGCGGTGCAGCGCCAGCGAAGCCGGTCGCCCCCGGGGTCGCCACCCCGTCCCCACCGTGACCCCCCGCCGCATCGCCCCAGGTCTTGGCGGGATCCGTCAACACCCACCAGCGCGCGCTGGTGTAGCCCTTTGATGCGAAACGTCGTGAAACCGCCCCCACCACCCCCCAGCGCGCGGTCTGAACCCACGCCGCCTCGGGCCGCGCAACGTCTTTATTTTTGGGTGTTGCTGCTGCTTCAAGGCGTTATGGCGGTGGAGTTGATGGCGCTGCTGTGGCGGTCTTCCTGGATGAGCGCGGCAGGGCTGCTTGCGGTCATGGCCGTCACTGCGGCACCGACCTTGTTGGGCGATCGCCTACCGGTTCGCATTCCGGCCGAATACGAGCTGCTGACGATTTTGTTTGTCTTCGCCGCGCTGTTTTTGGGTGAGTTTCACAGCTATTACCTGCGCTATTGGTGGTGGGACATTGCGCTTCACAGCGTGTCAGGTCTGCTGCTGGGCATTGTGGGATTTCTGCTGGTGTATGTGATGAATGAAAGCAAGCGCATTGACCTGCACATGCGCGCCGGGTTTGTGGCGCTGTTTGCGTTTGTTTTTGCGGTGGCTGCGGGCGCAGCCTGGGAGGTGTTTGAGTTCACGGCAGATCAGCTTTTGGGCACCCAGATGCAAAAACCAATGCTGGGCGACCCCTCCGGCCTGACCGACACCATGTGGGACTTGATCGTGGACGCGCTGGGGGCTGCTGTGATCAGTGGTTTTGGCTGGTGGCACATGGCGCGCGGCAAACCCTCGTTCATCGAGGCCTGGATCGATCGATTCGTCGAGCGCAACCCCCGGTTTTTCAAAGATTAAAACGGGGGCTGGGTGCTTGGGTTCTTGGGTTCTTCACCCGCGAGTAAATGCTCAAGCTGAAGCAACCTTGCTTTCTATGAAGAAAAATGGAGGATGATTCAAATAAATTTGCCTGAATTTTTTAGATTAAATTATTTATTGACTTATAGTCAAAGTCTTTCAAATAGTCGCCACTCAAACTAACAGTTCGTTAGAAAGTAGGCCATTGCAAAGATCCACAGGGTAGCTTGGTTATGGTTGTTCAAAAATCAACTCGTCGCAAGGCAGGGTTTGGGTTCACGCTCATTGAGTTGATGATTGTGGTCGCAATCGTCGGCATTCTGGCGGCTATTGCACTGCCCGGTTACGCAAGCTACGTGCGCAAGCAGAAAATTCGGGCGGCCCAAGGCGATTTGGCTAGTTTGGTGCTGATGATGGAAAACCGTTTTCAGCAGCAGTTGTCTTATCCGGCTGCAACCACCACCACGGCCGCTACACAGACCGCCTTGCCAGGGTGGTCTGCCGCACAAGCTGCCAACTTCACCTACTCTATTGCCATTGTATCAGGTGCCTACACCTTGAGCGCGACGGGCTTAGGGGAACTTAACGGCTGCACCATCAGCGTGAAACAAGACAACACACGCTCTACATCAGGCTGCGTGACAGGCAGTACAGGATGGCAATGACGCGCCACCTCAAGGGGGTGACGCTCATTGAGTTGATGGTGGGCATTGCCATCATGGCGGCGGTCATGGCCTCCAGCGTGTCTTTGGGCGGCGGCTGGATTGATGAGGCCCGGGTCACGGAGGCAAGATCCCAACTGCGGCTGGCCTACAGCAAAGCGCGTGCCTATGCCCTGCGCGACAGCAACGCAGTGACGACGGCTTCGGCGTGGGTGTGCGTGGCCAGTGGGGTGGTGTATGTGTACCAGTCCACTCCGGCCCAGCCAACGGGGCCGACTGCCTGCGGCGATGCCGGCTCGGTTTGGCATGCTGATCTGGCGGGCGGTACCACGACCAAAGTGGAAATTGCAGCTGCCGCCAACAGCACGGCTTTCTATTGTTTAGGGCTTAGCAACAGAGGTTTTCCTCTTGTCGGTGTCAGTTTGGCTGGCACCACATGCACCACTGGCCAGACTCTTTACGTGAAGCGAGGCAACACCAATGAAGAAACGACACTCGATTAAACCGGTCACCTTGCACCTCAGAAAACAGGCCGGCGACGCGCTGCTGGACGCGATGATCGCCATGGTGCTGGTGATGGTGGTTGGCTTGGGACCCATATATGTAGTTTCCCGAGGTGCAGTGGTACAAACTCAGGCCTCGTACCAAAACATGGCGGTGGTGAAGATGCGCGAGTTGCTGGCAACGCAAGGTCCTGCTTTGTGCGGCACTACACCCCAGATTACGGTAAATAAGGTCGGTGCTCCGTCGGGAAATCCGGCTGTCCTTGATTTAGCCGTGGCGGTGACCTGCTCCGACCGCCCTGCGACGGGTATCACCATTGGGGGCGTGAGTGTTGACCCCACCTTGACCGGCGCTGCCAAAACGGTCAGCTTATCCGTCACCTCCAGCACCAAATTTGGCGGTAGTGGCACCATCACCATCACGCAAGGAGGCGCATGATGAGTTGTCAGACGCAGCGCGGTGCGACCTTGATCTCGACCATGATTGGTTTATTGCTAGGCTTGCTGGCGGTTTTGTCGGTGATGACGCTTTACAAAACGCAGGTGAACCAAACGCTTCAAACGCGCATCAACACTTCAATCGACGCCCAAGTGGCCTCTGCGTTGTTGGTGACGCAGTTAGAGATGCAGCAGGCGGGGTTTGGAGTGGAGTCCGCTTCCAATTCATGCCTCGGGCTGACAGCAGCGGGTCCGTCAGGCACCGCCAACACGGATCTGGTGCTTTTGTCGGCAGCCACCTTGACTGGTACCACGCTGGCGGGAACCGTGCAAAGCATAGGCGCTGTCGGAGCAACGGCCGTGACCGGCAATGCGATGGTTTGGCGTTCGGTGGATGCGGGATCCGCTTCAAGGTGCTCGGGTTTAATTGCCATGCAGGGTGGCTTGAAGTTGTTGCCACGCGTGACCTGTAGCAATGCCTCCGCTTGGGCTGGCGCCACGTGGACGCCCGCGCAAGACGTGATCCCTGCGGACACTTTACCTTTGGACAAAGCCATGGTGTTTTCAGCGCGCATGACCAGTTGCGCGCCATTTGGTCGTATCGCCACCAGCCCAGGCCTTGAGTTGACCACCACAGTGGGGCAGAGCATGAACAACATCACCTCTGGCGCCATTTCCTGCATTCCCAATATTTGCCGATGACACCACCATGAAAAAATGCGCGAGAAATTTGCAACGGGGTGGCATCAATATTCTATTGGTGGGTTTGGCAGGCATTGGCGTGATGGCCTTGACTGCAGCCAACCTTTATTCAATCAAAACTGCACAAGACCAGCAGTTTTCCTTGCACACCAACACCCAGGCCAGCGCCAACGCGTGGGACGGGGTGGAGCTGTTTCGCTTGTATCTGCAAGGCTTGCCGTCGACAGATTTAGCTACGCTGGCGCTGGGCACCGTGGCCATCACAGGCGTCAGTAATCTCGCCGCTTCGGTAGTGAGCAATGTGGCCAGCGGATCGGGTCAGCGCATTACCGCCAACATCACCGGCACAGGTGCAGGCAGCAGTGTCACTGTCCAGGTGGTGTATAGCGTGGTACCGACGGGGAGCGGGGCCTCAACTCCCGTTGTACCGACCCTGGGTGTAATCAATATCAATAGCAATTTAAAACTCACCGGAAGTATTAAGGTGATTGGTGGCACTGCTGCAAAACTGTGGGTCAATGGTAGTGTGGACTTAACGGGTTCAGTGACGGGCATTGATCAAATATGCTCCACGGGTGATGTCACCATTGGAAGCGCCATCACAGTGAATAGAATTTGCACCGACGGCAATCTAACACTTTCCGGGAGTGCGAGTGTGATTACGGTTGAGGCCGTCAAGAATGTCGTTCTCAGTGGCGGTAGTGTCGATATCGCCACGCTCACTTCCAACGGCAATGTGACTCTGTCTGGCGGTTCGGCCAAAGTGGGCACGCTCAATGCCTGGGGGACTGTCAAAGTGTCAGGAGGCGGCGCAACAGTGACGAGCGTCGTAAATTCCATGGACGCTGTCTCTTGGACATCTTCCTCACCGGCCAAGACCATCAACGCCAATGGAAATGTGAACTACACAGCGTCCAATAGCAACACGGTGATCAACTCGGGGGGAAGCGTCATCTTGAGTGGTAACGGTGATGTGCAAGACATCAACGCATTGGGTGATGTATTTTTGAAATCGAGTTATGGCAAGGGCGTGCAGGGGACCTTGTTAGGCGGTGGTGGACTTACCTACGACACCAATATCAAAGCTGCTTCGGGCAAGGTCAAAAACGCCATCTCCGGGTCGCCTGTACCTTCTTGGGCTCCGGCCATGAATGTGACGCAAGATGCTGGCCTGGTGGTTAACGTGCCCCCTGTTTCGGTGGCAAAGATCGCCCCGATTCTGATTCCATCCTCTACGGTCGATGTGTATGCGTTGAAGGCATCTGCCAACTATGTGTTTGATATTGAAGCGGGGACCGGCTACAAACAAGTTACTGTCAGCAAGGTGGCGGGCATAACGGATGGCACTTATTACCTGGGGGACTATGATTATTCTTCGAGCCTACCGACTTTAGCGCGTGGTAACAAAGATTATCTTTGCACCGCAGTCAATTCATCAGGCAAATGTACCGCCCCGACTGTGCCTTACCAAACCCTATGCCAAGGCACCAGCGAGTACAACGGATGTTTTACTTACAACTCAACTACAAAAAAGTGGGCAGTTGACGGCGTCACCATGGCACCGGGCTTTGCCTGGTTTGAGGGGGATCTAAACGTCGGTAATGGCACTTACATCAACACTTTTGCTTCATCCGGCAGCATTAGCACCAGCGGCAGCGCGAAAGTTTATGCGCCTAATTACCATGGTTACAGCGCGGTGTGTTCGCAAACAAGTACCCCCGGCAACATACGAGGCTCCCGACTCAGTGGATTGGTGCCAACGGATGTGTGCAACACCACTGCCAATACCTACACGGCTAACGCCATTGGCAACGTTGCACTGGTGGCGGGAGGTTTTGTGGGTGGGGTGTTTCAGGGGGGAGACATCACTTTGGGTTCCTCAAACAGCGTTTACGGTGGTGTGATTGCCGGTAACCTCCTCAAAACAGGCGGCAGCACCACCATTTATGGTTCGGTCCAAGTGGCATCTCAGGGCAGCAGCAGCAGCGGCAGCGCCCAGACGACGACTTGGACAGGCTCAACCACGATTGATTTGAGCAATACGTCTAATACTTACACCCCAGGCGCTCAACCTTGCATGGTGAATTGCGCCAGCATCGGTGGCGCAGCCAGCACCCAGGTGTTTTGGACACGCTACCTGTGATATTTGGCAGTGCCAATCCGCAGCCATTGAGATCACCCGACAGGTCTTGGATAAGCGGGTAGGGTGGGTGTTGAAGAGGTCAGGTGAGACGCAGCGCTAAACCGGCCTACTTTTGAAAACCGACGTGCCAGCAAAGGTAGCGGCTCGCGTTGGCCCAATGTCACCCCATCTCCCCCGCGCTAAAGGGATCGAGTTGCCGTCATAATTGCTATTCATTTAGTAGCTGGTTGCGCAATATGGATGAGGGCTAGAGGCCAAAAAATCTTATAAACTGTAACTGTCCAGATCTGCCATTTTCCGTCGATCGGGTGAGCCGAAGGCATCACTTGGCACCTGCGATGACGGGGCGGCGGGATCTGTCGGGTGACGCCAGTCAAAGAATGCTTTGGCTTTGTTAGGCTTTGGCTTCAGGTGATGGGTGCCAATGCGGGTCGTTGTGGCTTTTGTGCATGTTGTGCATGTTGTGCTCGTGGTGCTCGTGGTGCTCGTGGTGCTTGCGGCGCCGCGATTCTCGGGAGTTTTCCCCCACTCACTCCCCCCGCCCTCTCTCGCCCCGCCGGGCGCAAGAGGGAGCCAACAGCCGTATGCGGCCGCGTGGAGGAAGTAAACGAGTTCATGCGGAGAATGCAACGACATTCAAGTGACAGGGGTCGCAGCAAGGGAAGGCTGGGTTGTTGAAAGCCACTTTGAAGGTTGGCCGTTCACATTGAACTCAACGACTTCAAAGACGCGCCCACATGCGGCTGTTGAAAGTCACTTTGAAGGTTGGCGACTCACGGTGAACTCAACGACTTCGAACACAAGGCCACATATGGCTGTTGAGCTCCCTTTCTCGCCCGGCGGGGCGAGAGAGGGTTGGGGTGAGAGTGGGGGTTGCAGCGCAAGAATTGCTACATCATTGATAGCTGCTTACGCAGGTCCAGCAAGGGCTGGCGGCTCAAAACCTCTTCAAAGACCTTGCGGGACGAGATTGCAGAAACTTCAAAGCCTTGTTC
>JBAQDW010000344.1:0-21747 GCA_049286445.1 Rhodoferax sp.
AAATCAAGGGGGTTTTGATCGACACGCCGCAGGCGCTGCGCGAAGCCCTGGATCCGGCCCGGCCCCGGTTTCGCTTTCGCTCCGAGTTGGTGGCTGATGACCCCGCAGTGGAGGTGCCCCTGATTCAACAGTACATCAAGGCCGCTGCGAAGGGAATCTATTCGCTGGCGGGTTTTTATGCGCCAGAAGCTGATACCTACTTGCTGCGCGCTTCACTCAAAACGCTTCAGCAGCCCTTGCGCATCGGAGTGGGTTTGTGTTTTGAGAGTCGCCTGGTGCACGAGCGCACCGCAGGTCAATTGCGCGCCCTCATGGACGCCGTTGGTTACAAAGGGGCGTTTGAGGCTGAGTACATTCATCTGGCAGAAGAAGACCGTTTCTTGTTGATTGACTTCAACACCCGCTTTTATGGGCAAATGGGTTTTGAAATTGCACGCGGCATTCCAACCCCCCAGCTGTGCTTCCATGCGGCGCAAGCCAACTGGACGCGGGTCAAAGCCCTGGCCTCGAGTAGCCGCCAGTGGGACCACAGCGTGACGTGGAAGTGTCGCATCGCGTGGATGCTCAAGTTTTATGCCACCACCTTGTGGATGGGCGGCGGCATGTCACGCCAGGAACGCGCGGAGTGGCTTAGGTGGTCTGCCAGTGGACACACCTACGATCCGGTTTTTGTGCGCGACGATCCCCAGCCTGCGCGGCTATTTATCAAGAGAACGCTGAGCGATTTCTTGCGTCATCCCCGCTCCTCCTTCAAAAAATATTTTTTACTCTGAGCCTGACTATGTCGAATCAAGCGTTCACATCCCGCGCGGTGACGGGTCTCAAGCGTTTGGGCAAGGCCTGGGGCCGGCGCATTTTGGGTGCCGGGTACCGCCCCGAGTTGACGCCCTCACATTGGGGTCTGGAGCGCTGCGAGGGCGAGCTGACCCTGCGCGGCGTCAAGTTGTCGTCCATCGTGGCAACGCACGGCACACCGCTGCATATAGTGGACGAAGCGCGGTTGATGGACAACCTCAAGGCGTTTCAGACCGTGCCCGGTGGCCTGAGCCAGGCTCTGGACGTGTTTTATTCCTACAAGACCAATCCGCTTCCTTGGGTGTTGGAGACCTTGCACCGCCACGGGGCCGGCGCAGAGGTGATCTCGGAATACGAGCTCTGGCTGGCGATCCAACTGAACGTGCCGGCGCATAAGATTGTCTTTAACGGCCCGGCCAAATCGCACGCTTCGCTTGAGACCGCAATCAAGCTGGGTATTCACAGCATTCATGTCAACAACCTGGAAGAGTTGGATCTCATTGCCCGTCTGGCCCAGCAACTGGGCCGGCGTGCGCGAGTCGGTATTCGGATCACGTCTCTGGCGGGGTGGACCGGTCAGTTTGGTTTTCCGGTTGAAGACGGTTCCGCCTTCCAGGCCTACGAGCGCGCGCTCAGCCTGCCCAGTCTGGAGGTGGTGGCCTTGCACAGCCACAGAGGCTTCCTTATTCGGGATGAGCCCACGTTGCGCAGTTACCTGGGTTTTCTTTTGGATTTTTGCCTGACACTTCATCAGCGGTTGGGGTGGTCGCCCCAAGTGCTGGATGTTGGCGGTAGCCTGGCCGTGCCCACCACGCGCTACCTGGATGCCAAAGAGATCAGGCGTTCTGTGCGGTACCTGGTGCCACCCAAACCGCCACAACCCGAGGCCACCTTGGGAGCTGCCCGTTACGCGGAGATTGTGCTTCGACAAGTGCAGTCCCATTTTTTGGCGCAGCGACTGACCGAGCCACAGATCATCACCGAGCCCGGGCGGGCGCTCACAGCCAACGCCCAGATGCTGATTGCCAGCGTGGAAAACATTCGAAAGAGTGATGACTTTGATTTTGCTGTAATGGACGCAGGCGTGAGTGTGGCAAGCATCGTCACCAGTGAATATCACGCCCTGCTGCCGCTGCGTGAGGGCACACACCCCAGTCGTTGTCACCGCGTGGTGGGGCCGATTTGTCACATGGGTGACACGCTGTTTCCAGCCCAATATTTGAGCCCCTTGCAGGTGGGCGATGCACTGGCCATCCTGGACTCCGGGGCCTACTTCATTGCGGACGCGTCATCTTTTTCGTTTCCTCAGCCCGCCGTGGTGGCGCTGACATGCCGCGCCGAGGTTGTTAAGGTGCGTGAGCGGGAGAGCTTTGAGCACCTGGTGAGTCTGGATCATTTCACGCGGGGGTCGGAGCGCCGTTAGGGGTGGGGCCTGGGCGTCCGGCGCCAGAGCCTGGCTTTTAATGTGTCGATTTGCCACTTTTGCAAATAGGCTCTGAACTCGGGGTTGTCGTAGCGGGGAACTCGCTGGAAGTAAGCTTTGATGAAGCCGACCATGATTAAAACGCCACCAATCACAAAAGGCTTTTCACGCATTCTGAACAAACTCGACGCCAGCGCATAGAGCGGGTGGTAGCCCATGAAGTAAATGCCGCGCCCCAACCGCAATCGACCTCGGTACACGTTTTTGTCGGATGAGCCCATCAGCCGGTGGTGAATCAGGCGGGCATCCGGGTGGTGAAAACTCTCGGTTTGCCAACCCATCATGCGCGCTGTGTGTACATCGATGCCGTCCCAGAGAACCTCCTCGACAAAACCGCCGATGTCACAAAACGCAGACCACCGGTACAGCTTGAACTGCCCTGCCACGTGCTCGTCAATGGTCAGTTCTTCAACAAAACCACCGTTTTCAGGTCGAAATACTTTGCCGGAGACGGCTGCCAGCTTGGCGTTGGCTTCAAACGCCTTGAACATGATTTCAAGGTAGTGCAGACCAAATGACATGTCACCGTCCAGCTTGGCAATGTACGCATACTGGGGCGACTTGATCTGGGTGAGTCCAAAGTTGAAGGCCGCCACCACACCGCCACCGAGTTTACGAAAGCCCCGATCCTGGATCGTGACCAAATGGATAAAGGGGTGCTTGTCTGCGTACTGCTGCACGATGGCGGCGGTGTCATCGGTTGACCCGTCATCCACAATGACCCATTCAAGCGGCAAAACCGTTTGTGCCACGATTGAGTCCAGGGTCTTGGAGATCAACGCTGCTTCGTCCCGCACTGGGGAGATGATGACCAAGGGGACAGTGGGACGCGACGACCCGGGGTTGACTGTGTCATTCATGGGGAGGGGTTGAGTCTGGTGAATCAGGGTTTTGAAATTGCGGTTGAGTTGCACTCAAGCCGGTGTCAATCAAGCGTACGTTCCGAGATAAAACGCCACTGATTCCCTTCAAGCCGAAGCAGTAAGTCTTTGCGAGCGGTGTCCGAGTAACGGTCGGAGCGATAAGTTTGATTGACACGAACCGAGGCCAGAGGTCCGTTGACCTGGACGCTAACGATGTTGATGTCAACCTGAATAAAACGGGCGCTTTCCATCAGTGATTTTTTGCGCTCGCTCCAGACCTCCCGAGTGGCGCCATCAGCGGGTTCAAAGGCAGTGCTGTAATGCAAGGCATAACGCGCGTAAGACCTGTCACTCCAGGCCTTGAGCCACGCTCTGAGTGTGGTCCGGACCTCGTCTGGTGCGAATTTTCCTGTGCTGAAAGAAGGCTCGTTGACGTTGCCCGCGCCGGGCGCAGACAGTTCGCTTAAATCCAGGCTCTCCAGATGTAACCGGTCTTTGCGGAGATTTTTGGTTGGGGTGGACTTCCGGCGCTCGCGCCGGGGTGCTGGAGTCGCTTGCAAGGTTTCTGCCTTGTCGGTGTTGGCGGCTTTGCCACCGGGCGCGATAATCTCGGGGTCAGCCATGAGTTTTTCAAGGGCCAGCAGTTGGGTTTGTGCCACGGCGTTGGACGGGTTGATCGCCCGCGCTTTGGTCAGTGCTTCAAGAGCCAAGCCCATGTGTACCGAAGCCAGGCTGAGTTGGGTTTGGATCTGGTCGTTTTCTAGCGCACTGGACTGCGTCAGCAAGCTGCGGGCCTCTTCCAATTGACCCCAGCGTGCATGAATGGCCGCAAGATTCACATAAGGTGCGGGCTGGTCTGGAAATCGCACCCGCAGTGAATCAAAAATGTCAAAGGCCGCCTGAAGCCGGCCCGAGTCAAAGAGATGGATGCCTTTTTGAAGCAGTAATTGTGGATTTTGCGGATCAACCAAGAGCAACTCGCTGAGTTTTTGAAGCTCTTGCTCGATGTATTGAATGTTCACGTTGGCTGCAGGTGGAATTTCTGCTGGCCTGGCAGACTGTGCGCTTGCGGCCTGAAGTGACGCGACCTGCAATCCGATCACGACGGCCCACCCCATCCAAGTTCTTTGAAAATAAGTCAATGGCAACTTCCGTATGAATGCCTGTGGCTGGCCCGCCATGGCCTTGATAAGGCTGCAACAATACAACAGTTTTAGATGTTTGCCCTTTTCCAGTCGCCACCTGCACGCGAGGGCTGCAAAAATGACCGCTTCACAGCCGAAACACACTACAGTTACCGAACGCAAACACCAAGGGACAACGCATTGAGAAACAACAAGTGGAGCACCTTCAGCAACGGACTTGCCTTGTTTTTATGCTGCATGTGCCTGTGGATGGGTTCGGGGGCGGCACCGGTCGGAGCGCAACAGCGCGCCCTGAGCTTGCCGCTGGAAAGCAAATGGATGCCGGCGCGAACTTTGCCAGATAGCCGGCTGGCGGGCGTCATGCCCGCAGAGACGCCACCTGCTGCCCATGGTGACCGCCCGACTCTAGGGGCCGGCGACCAGATTTTCATCACGGTGTTTGGCCAGCCGGACATGTCAGCAGAAGTCACTGTCAACGACAATCTGCAGGTGACATTGCCGCTGGTGGGCAGCTTGAAGGTGGGTGGGTTGACGCCGTCTATTTTGGAAAAATTGATCGCCAAGCGACTCAAAGACGGCGAATACCTTTTGAATCCTGAAGTGTCAATCCAGGTGCGCCAGGTGCGCAGCCAAATCATGTCGGTGTTGGGCGAAGTCCAAAAGCCCGGCCGGTTTGTCATTGAGGGAAAAATGAGCGTGTTGGACGCCTTGGCCATGGCGGGCGGCCTGACTCAGCGGGCTGATCAGACGGTTGTTTTAATTCGGCGCGACCCCTTGGCCAACGGCGAGAGTTCAAGCCAGGAGATGAGCCTGAGCCTGCAGCACATGATTGATGCAAAGCGCGCTGATTTGAACCTCGCGCTGAAAAATGACGATGTGTTGTACGTGGTGCAAAAAAAATCGTTTCATGTTTTCGGAGAGGTACGCAAGCCCGGCGCTTACCCCCTGGAGGCTGACTTGAATGTGATGCGTGTATTGGCGATCAGTGGCGGTGTTACTGAGCGGGGTTCAATCAAGCGGATACGAATTCATCGGCAAGGGCCTGATCAAAAAACAAGGGAAATCAAGCCGGATTTGAGTGAGCGCATTGAGGGGGGTGACGTGGTCTTTGTAGACGAGCGTCTCTTTTAAGTCATGGATGCGAGAACGCATTACCAAACTTTGTCGTTTGGGCAGTTGTTTGCGATTTTGCTGGCTCGACAGCGGACAGTCTGGTGGGCACTGGTTTTGTGTTTCATCGCCACGATCGCCATTACAAAATTGATTCCGAAGTCCTACATGGCAACGGCCGACATCTTTATTGATTTCAAGGCCAATGATCCTTTGGCGGGACGGCAATTCAGCCCCATGCTCGATGAGAGTTACATGCAAACCCAGATCGACATGATTCGCAGTGAAGAGGTGGCGATCCAGGTAATCAAGGCCACCAAAATGATGGCGGATCCGGCCATCCGAGAGATGGTTGAAAAAGAAGGCGAAGTGAAAGCCCGGTCCATTCTGGTGGCTCAGGTTGTCAACAGCCTTGAGGTGGTGCTTCGCAACAGCAGTCGGGTGGTGGAGTTGCGCTATGTCAGCCAGGACCCGATTCATGCCAGAGACGCCCTGAACGCGGCACTGCGTGCGTACATGGATCTGGTGCTGCGGATCAGCTCTGCACCGGCCAAGTCGCGCCAGCAGCAATACAGTGTTCAGTTGGAGACCTTGCGCCTGGAGCTCGACACGATTCAGAAGTCCATCACTGAGTATCAGCAGCAAAACGGGATTGTGGACGCCGACGAACGGCTGGACATTGGGTCGCGCCAGCTCAGTGAGTTGTCCTCCCGGATGTCTGCTGTGCAGGGTTTGCGTCTTGAGGCCAATGCCAAGTTGAGAGGGATTGAAGCCTTGCTCAAATCGGGTGTGACAGCGGCAGATATTCCTGAAGTTGCACAACAAACACGCATTGCCGAGTTAAAACTGAAGCTCGCTGAGCTGGATCGCCAAATGGCCGAGGTGGGCAGTGTGTACGGTCGAAATCACCCTAAGTTCAAGACCGCGCTGGCCGAACGCGAAGTTGTGTCCCTGAGGCTGGGCCGCGAAGCCCGCGTGGCTCTGGCCGCTGTGCTGGCAGAAGAGCGCCGGTTTGATCAGCAGGAGCGGGTTTTGCTGGACGATATCCAAAATAAACAAACTGACATGCTTGAAAAAAAGAAACATCGGGATGTGATCAGCTCCTACCAACGACAGTTTGAAAGTGTGCAAAAAATCTACAACTCGGCAGTTCAAAAATACGATGAATTGCTGATTGCCAGCACGGTCAACAGTGTCAGCCTGTCTGTTTTGCGTTGGGCAGAGGCACCCTATTCCCACTCCAAACCCAAGCTCAAACTCAATTTGTTGATGAGTATTCCAGTGGGACTGCTGTTCGGCTTGGGCCTGGTTTTTTTAATGGAGATCAACGACCGCCGCCTGCGGCATGTGCATGACTTGGAGACAGCGCTCGACATTCCCGTTTTGGGGCGCTCTGGTGAGCAAAACGGGTGAAACATGAATAGCGAAAAGCCGTCCGTTTTTACACCTCTGGATTCGAGTCAGTCTGCGTTTGGGCAGTTGTCGTCTGATGAGGTCATGCGCCGGGGCCGTATGGGTGATGCTTACGTCAAGGCCAACAAGCTGACCCCTTTTGAAGTGGAAATGATTGTTGACTTGCAAAAAAAGTTCGACATCAGGTTTGGTGATGCCGCAGTCAGGCTGGGTTTGTTGACCGAGGATGACGTAGCCGACGCGCTCAATGCCCAGTTTAATTACGCGGTTTTTTCTGCGCACGACACGTCCACCATCAGCAAAACACTTGATATTTTGCACGCGCCTAAAAGCGAGGCGGCCGAGGCAATCAAGCGTTTGAGGTCGGAACTCGCCTCCCGTTTTGCAGAGCGCGAAACCATTGTCATCTCCATTCTCAGTCCGGCTGCGGGTGAAGGAAAAAGTCATATTGCGGCCAGCTTGGCCATCGCCTTTGCACAGCTGAACATTAAAACAATGTTGATCGATGCCGACTTTCGAACCCCCACCCAACACCTGCTGTTCAACTTGCCCAACCAGACTGGTTTGTCAACGATTTTGGCGAAGCGAAGCTTGAATTCGCTCACAGCGATCCCTGAAATCACGCACAACTTTTGGGTTCTGGGATCTGGCCCGCCGCCGCCGAATCCGGTCGAAATTCTGAGTGTGCCGAAACTTAAAAACCTGATTGATAGCTTTGCCAAACAAATTTCGGTGTTCATCGTGGACACGCCCTCCGCCATGCAATGGGCCGACGCCCAAGTGATTGCCGAGCAAACAGGATTTGCTTTGTTTGTCGCCCGCGAAAATTTGACCAAACTCGCTGACTTGAAAACTTCCAAGAAAGAAATTCAGGCACATGGCGTGAAAGTACTTGGCGTGGTGTACAACAAATCTGCTGTGGAACCCGTCCGGCCAGGTCGTCCATCGGGTATGTTGGGGTACTTCAAGGCGGGACTGACCGCATTCGGCAAGAAAAACAGCGGATGATCCTTGACTGAAAAGCGAGTTTTCCTGTTTCGGTCCATGGCGTCTGTCATTGACCAGGCTTTGCTCAGCGGCTTGAATCTGTTGATCGGGTTGGCATTGATCCGCTATGCGTCCAAAGAGACCTATGGGCTGTACGCACAGTTGTTTGCAGCGGGTTTGCTCACAACGACGCTGCTTGATGCGTTGATAGGCACCGCGCTCACCACGTTGTCAACTCGACTGGCGTCCGGTGACCGAACCGGTTTCGTGGCGCGGGTGGCCAGAATTTACTGGGCAGTGGCCGCCTTGTTGGCTGTGACTGCAGGGATGGTGCTGGGTGCGGTCGCCGAGTGGCTTGACTTGCCGTCCAGCCCAATGGTTTTGGGTTTGGCATTCGCTGCCTATACCTTTGCACAGGCGTGCCGTCAATATTGCCGCACGGCCTTGTTTATTGAGTTCAACGCGAATGCTGTCGTCAAAATGGACCTGGTGTTTGTCTTGGCAACGGTGGCCGGTTCTTTGGCGCTTTACCTGGTCCAGGACGTGGGCACGCACCATATTTTCTTCTTGCTGGCACTCGCCAATGGCGTCGCCTCATTGGCTGCCAGTGTGAGCTTGTGGCGCAGTGTGGATCAAGCCACAGCGCGTCGCCAATACCGGGAAGACGGCGAGCTTCTTTGGTCTTTGAGTCGTTGGGCCGTGATCGGGTCGGTGGTGGGCTGGTTGGGCAACAACAGTTACTTGTATTTTTCTGGCGCGCTGGTGAGCGTAGCCGCGCTGGCTGATTTGAGTGCAGCGCGTTTGTTGTTGATGCCCGTGGTGATTGTGGGCACAGCGTGGGTGACGTTGGCCTTGCCCGCCATGGGGTACATGATTGCCAATTCCGAAGAGGCGAAGATTCGCCGCTTCGTGCTGACATCAACACTCGCCATGGAAGTCTTGACACTGGTTTATGTGGGTGCCCTGTGGGCCGCTTTTCCGTGGCTGGTTGCTCATGTGTTTGGGGGGAAATACAACGACATCACTCACCTGATGTTACTGTGGGGTGGCTATTTCATGGTGCACAACGCCCGCAACGTAACGACGGTGCTTCTTACCAGTTATGGTGCTTTTCGGGAGTTGTTTTGGCAGGGCGTTTTGTCATTGATCATTTTGCTGGCAGCAACCCTGAGCCTGGCACCCACTTGGGGGGTGGCCGGCGCGCTGGCTGCCATGGTTTTGGTCGAGCTCTGGGAACTGGGCGTGAACTACGCCTACATGTTGCCCCGAGCCCGGCGCCAGCACCTGGCATTACACTGATTTATTCATGTTGATCAGCGTTTGTATTTGTACGTTTCGCAGACCCGCTTTGTTGCTGGAGTTGCTTGACGCCGTGGGTCGGCAGCAGCGCACAGGCCTGGGTGAATGCATTGAAATTGTGGTGGTGGACAACGATCCCGGCCACAGCGCTCAAGAGGCAGTTACGCTTTGGCACAGTCCGCCCGGTTTTCAATTGGTATGGCTTCAGGTGCCTGAGCCCAATATTTCGGTCGCGAGAAACGCTGCCACCCATCAGGCAACGGGAGAGTGGATCGTCTTTGTTGATGATGATGAAACGCCAGTGGACAACTGGTTATTGAGTTTAATGAATGCGCAGCGTAGCTTTCAGGCGGACGCGGTGTTTGGCCCGGTTCTGCCGCACTACGCCCCACAGACGCCGGACTGGATTCGAGAGGGCGCGTACTTTGAGCGGCGCCGGTTCCCCAGCGGTATGATGATTGACGAGGCTGACGCCCGTACTGGTAATGTGCTGATCAATGCCCGCCGCTTGAAATCTATAAATGGCCCTTTTGAGCCCTCTTTTGGCCGTACGGGCGGGGAGGACAGCGTTTTGTTTCGGGACTTGCTGGCTTTGGGGTGTACCTTTGTGTGGTGTGACGAAGCGTGTGTGTCGGAGGCAGTGCCGTTGGAGCGCGCCAACGCGGCTTGGTTGTTGCGCCGCTCGTTTCGGGTGGGCCAGACCTGGCTACGTGCTGAACTTTACCGCTTGCCGGTCTCCAAAAAAATAGTGCGTGGGGTGATGCTTGGGTGCCGTGCCGGTGTCCAACTTGTCGTGAGCACCGGGCTTGCGTTGGTCTGGCTGCCGCTGGGTCGCAGCAAGTCTTTTCATTGGATGAGGGTTGCCACCATGCAGGCCGGAAAGATAGTCGGCTTGACACGCTTTCAGTACCATGAATACGGCGCCTGACCTTCGGCCCAGCCGACTCCAGCAGGTGGCACCCTGGAAATCTTTCCTGGCGGGCAGTCTTCTTTTTTTGGCTGTGTTATTCGCCTTGCTGCCAGCCGGATTTTCTTGGACAGATGCCGAAGATAGCTCTAACTTTGTCAGTGGATCCATTGGATTTCAGTTGCAGTGGGGGAGTATTTTCGGGCTGTCGGCGTTGTTGCTGATGCGTCACCCGGACTACCTTCTGGAGTGTCTCAGAGTTGCGAATCCATTTTTGTTGGCGCTTTGTTTTTATTGCCTCGCCAGCATCGTGTGGTCACCTTATGGGTTGGTCACTCTCAAAAAAGCCGTCCAGGTGGTTGGGTTGATTTTGTTGAGCATCGCCATTCAACTCGATGGAAAACCGTGGACACACTCTGTCAAGCTGATGCTGGCGGCCTTGACCGGCATTGAGTTGGCGTCGGCTGTTGTTGCGCTGGTCAATCCCTCTTTTGGTATCGACGCTGCGTTTGGTTATGCCTGGCGGGGCGTGGTTTCAGGAAAAAATACGTTGGGCGCGATTGGCGCGATGAGTCTGTTGCTATGGATGCCCCTTTGGCGCGATGCTGGGGTGCCAAGGTTTGTTTTTTGGGCGGGTGTGACTTTGAGTGTGGTGTGCGTTGTGATGTCGACCAGTTCCACCAGCTTGACGATGGCTCTGGTCGGACTTTTCATCTATTGGGTGTTTAACAAGCAACATATTCAGTCGCCTCTGTGGTTGCTAAGACTGTTGGTTTTAGCGGGTTTGATAATGCTGTCTGGATTGCATTTGTTTTTTATAGCTGAAGCACGGTTGCCTGCCCTTAGTGAGATTCTGGGCCCATTTGCAAATTTGTTTGGCAAGAGCGACGACCTAACCGGCCGTGCAGACGTTTGGGCTCCGCTCTACATTGAGATTGCCAAGCATTGGCTCTTTGGGATTGGTTACGGCGCTTTCTGGTTAGGCCCGGGAAGCCCCTCCCAGCCTATTTTGGACATCTTGCCCTGGATCCCCTTGCAGGCACACAATGGTTACCTTGATCTTCTTAACGAGTTGGGGGCGGTCGGCTTCATTCTTTTTCTTGGGTTGGTCTTGCTGCATGGATTGAATCTTGCCAAGCTGATCCGTATTGACCGTCGGGCGGCTGCGGTGTCTACGGCTGTTTTTGCCATGCTGTTGGTGTCCAACTTCTCTGAAAGTGCGCTCTTTAGGGGGGTGACGTTTAACTTTATTCTGCTGGTCATTTTCAGCACGCGGGTCAGCACTCTGGTGGGCCGGCGTTGAAGCTGACATTACGGACTGTTGTAAATCACATATGAAACTGTTGTACGCATTGGCGCTATTGTCTTTGAATGTGCAAGCCGGCTCAGAGCTTGTGCTGCAGCTCGATTCATCCTTGCGTTATGAGTCCAATCCATTTTTTCTCAGCAAAAATGTAGATGCGCGTAACGTTGAAGAAATTGGTGTCCGTGGCGATGATCGAGTCCTGGCCAACGATGTGCGTCTTCTGGCAACGCACGCGCTGGGCTCGCCTGAAACACGTTTGGTGTTTGAAGGCCAGTTGGGTCAGCGGGATTACGCCCGTTTGGAGCGATTGAACCATCAACCCCATGCTTACCGTGCCGGGCTTGAATGGCGCAAGGGTCCGCTTTGGAGCGGAGCCGTGTTTCACTCACAAGACAAAAAATTGTTTGACTATCAGGACGGATTTTTGACTACGCGCGAGCTGGTGCACCGAACGCAAGACCAGTTGACCGTGTCTTTGAACGTGACGCCTGATTTTGCTATTCCAGTGACCGTGACAGAGAAGCGCGTGACCTACGACACTGTCAACAACGCGTTCAATGAAAGCAAAGACCACAGCGTTGATGCGGGGGTAACGTGGCGCAGTGGGACCACATCAAAATTGGGCTCGGGCCTGCGTCTTAACAACGTCAGGTTCACCAACCGCACTTCGGAGCAAATTGCCAATCTGGATGAGCAATACAGAGACCAGGAACTCTACCTCGACGCTGATTGGCAATACAGCGTCAAGACACGTCTAGGTGGGCGTGTGGCGGCCTTGAGGCGGGAGTATGCGTCGCTAAGCAACCTTAACTTTTCGGCCACAACCGCCATTCTTGCAATCGATCATGCTTACTCGCCTAAAACCAATGTGGGGTTTGAGGCCTGGAGTCGTCCGTCAGGTTCCGTCAATGTCGGTGCGCGTTACTCCACTGTGCGCGGCGCCCAACTCGCGCTCCGGTGGCAGGCAACAGCCAAAACTCGACTGTCCATGCAGGTGGCCGTTGAATCGGAGCGCTTTCAGACACTTCGCACTGCTCGCCCTCTCCCCAGCTCGATGGAAGACAGAATTCGTGTGGGTGCCAGCATGGTTGTCGCCTTGTCGCGCGATTTAAGTTTCTATGTAGACGGTTTTGCGCAAGAGTTGAGCCGTGGCGATCTGGGTGCCGGCAGCGCTCAGCAAACGCTTTCTGCGGGCTTGGAATACACATTTGAGAGCGTGACGGGTCTTGCCGAGCGCTCGGGCCTGGGCGCGCGCCGGTGACCTCATGCAAGCAGTCACTCAAAAATTACAGCGTTGGATCAGTCACTATGCTTTTCGCAGAATGCTTCCCTTGCGCGGCGAACAGGGCGTGGTGAGTTTCAGTTTCGATGACGCGCCGCAAAGCGCCTGCCGCTTGGGTCGGCAGATTCTGGAGCAAAACAGCTGCCACGGGACGTGGTACTTAGCGGGTGGCCTGACAGATCAGCCAGAGCAAGGCAAGCCCTGTCACTCGATTGCGGACGTAAAAGCACTGCTGGCCAACGGACACCACGTTGGCTGTCACACCTTTTCACACCGCCCGTGCGATCAATTGACGAGAAGCCAGCTCGAATCGGAATTCAGCCGCAATGCCGCGTTTTTGCGGGAGATGGGCGTGCCAGTGTCGGACCTTCACTTTTCGTATCCGCTGGGTGCCTTTGACCTTGCTGCCAAGCGCTTGGCTGCGCAGCGTTTTGCCTCTATGCGGACGACCTTGGGTGGTGCCCACTTTGGGCAGGCTGACTTGAGTGCTTTGCACGCAGAAAAGCTGTACCAGCATGTGATGCCGCCAGAGCGTCTGGAGCGGCTGATTGTCGAAGTTGCGGCAAGGAAAGGGTGGTTGATTTTCTATACGCACGACATTTCGGACCATCCGAGCGAGTGGGGTTGCTCACCGGAACTGCTGCAGCACGCCCTGGCGTTTTCGCTGGCATCGGGTTGTCGGGTTCTGCCCGTCAATGAGGCCATTCGGCACTGGTCCGCACCCCACTAATATGCAAAGCAGATGAACACCACACCAGAGGCATCTTACAAACCGTATTTGGATGGCGTGCGGGGTCTATCGATCTTGTTGGTGGCCGTCTCGCACGGCGGCTTGGGCCATGTGGTGCCCGGTGGCTTGGGGGTCACCATTTTCTTTTTCATCAGCGGTTATTTAATCACCACGCTCTTACTCAAGGAGATGAGAGAACACGACACGGTCAAATTGGGTGATTTCTATATGCGCCGACTTTGGCGACTGATGCCTGCCCTGGTTATTTATATTTTTTTATCATTGTTGGTTTACGTTGCATTTAAACAATCCATAGATATTCAAGAACTCCTGTCTTCAACCTTCTATTTTTCCAATTATTACAATATATTTGTAGGTTATGAGCCGCTCGCAGGTACTTTTTCGCCATACAGCGTGCTGTGGAGTCTTGCAATTGAAGAGCATTTTTATTTGTTTTTTGCACCCCTCATGGCTTTTGTCAGAACAAGACGTTTTTTGATCGTGAGCATTACGATGATGCTGATCAGTCCACTGATTGTTCGCGGGCTTGTAACGCATGCCGCGGCGACCAATTTTTCAGAAAATTACACCTACTACGCCACAGACGCAAGAATAGATTCCATTGCGTATGGGTGTTTGCTTGCAATTATTGGCTATAAAAAAACATCTTGGAAAAATTCGAATTTTGTAGTTATTTTAGCACTAACTGGTTTATTATTCACTTTGACTTACCGTGATTTTTATTTCAGACAAGTTATAAGATATTCGGTACAAGGAGTTTGTTTATATTTTATTTTTGGAGAACTCATTTACTCCAAAGAAATCGAATGGTTGCGACGCATTTTGTCGGTCAGGTTGATGGTGTTTGTTGGCAAGCTGAGCTATAGCTTGTATCTTTACCATTGGATTGCCCTGACTCTCATGATTGCTTATCTGGGACGGGTTCAAGCCACGGTTGCATGGCAAATCGGCTACTGGGTGCTGTCATTCGGGTTAGCCGCACTCTCCTATTATTTTGTTGAGCGGCCCACCCTCAAGCTTCGGGTGAGGTATGGATCTCGAGCGAAGTAGCGGGTACAACCGCAGACTGTGAGCGTGTGCCAACTTCAGGGCAATTTGACCGGGCTATTGAAATAAATTCCCGAGAGTCGTTTGTATTGGCCCCGGTCGGTGTCGAGAGTAGTTTGGCTGGTGTGCCCTTGGCTAAAAACCACACCAAATCCGCCTGCATTCACCATTTCAGACGGGTGATTCAAAAAATAATCCATTTTGTTGTCCCGGAAAGCACCGGGGCGTCCCCCGGGTGTGGCGGACGGCACGCCCATAGGCGTTTGCCACCACAGCAAAGGCAGCTGAAAATTATCAAAATATTTTCGTCCCTGCGCGAAATGGGAGGCGAAATTGGGCAACGTGGTGTTGCTTGCATCCCAAGCGTGATTGGGGCCGTCCGATCGGTCACATCCTGCGGACTCACCGACATAGCGCGCCTCAAAACACCCCGCATCACGGTCTCCTGCCTGCATCACTACAAAGTCGGCCCTGGCAGCGCCAATCAATTGAAGGTATTTCAATTCTGTGGCTGCGAGGTCGGGGAAGAGCGACGGGGGAAATCCGACGCGGGCTTTCGGAGCGAGGGTGCGCGCCATAGTGAGCAAGCATTGTGCAAATCCGGTCATGTCGTTGGGGTGGTTTGCGCAATCCGGGTTGACTGAATTCACCTGCACAAAGTGCTGCACCGGGTCGGGGTAAGCCCGCTGCGAATAGCCCCAAAAGTCCGGCTCAAAATTAACAAGTGCTGGCTTGTTGTAAATGCGGAGTTCAGAAAACAAAACGCGCACGTTATGCCAGTACTGCCGCATGAATTCCCGGCTGCTCAAGCCCTGAATGTTGCTGTCACCCAGCGCAGCCATCTGGTAGAGGGTAAACATCGGGATGGCATTCAGGGCATCGGCGTTACGCGCCACCAGGCCCACATAGGCGCCGGCCGGGCTGTTCCAACTGATCCAGGAGTCTTGACCAACGCCGTTGAGGTACTGATCGTAAATGTCAAGTTTGACACCTTGCGTTCGTATGGACTCAGGGCTGACGGTGCCCAGACCGACCAGCAACTGCGCGGGTTTTCCCAGGGCCAGAGCCAGGGTTGCGGCTTGATTCCCCGCAGCGGGCAGCGATGCAGGCCTCGCCTCAGTCGCGTTGATCTGCACTGTGCCGATGGTCACCAGGGGGTCTTGCTGGTTGCACCCTGATGCAAAAAATGCGAGGACCAGCACAACATACATGGTGCCGCGCCGAGTGGGTCTGCTCATGGGGTATTCCTGCGCTGGATGGAGTCGTTTGGGTCTTTTGAGTCGTGTGAATCAATTGAATGCAAATAATGACACATTGGAGGCGCTTTCAATATGTGTAAATTTGTTACTTGGTCATGCATTAAGTCTAGAATTATTGCTCCACGTAACAAGGCACCATGAGCACTTTCAGAATTCGGCGATCGGCCTCCAGAGTGACTGTTATTGTGCAGCTTCTGGATCTTGTTGCCGTTTTTTTGGGTGGCTGGCTGGCTTATCAGTTGCGCTTTGCTGAAAGCCTTGAACTATTGGTTTTTGAGTCACAAGAAGGTTTTCTGCTGCTGGGGGCTGCGGGTTTTTCTACACTCATTTTGTCCAAAATAGAGCGTCGGTGGTCCGGCGGTGCGCTGAGCGCGATGGTTGCCCGGGCTGTGGTGGGTTGGTTTACGGCCTGGACTTGCGTGATGGTGCTGCTGGTGATGACCAAAAGCGCCGAATCCTTCTCGCGGATCTGGCTGGTGTATTGGCTGGTTTTTTCTGTCCTGACTCTGGCCTTGGGACGAATCGTGGCGTTTTTGGCGATGGTTCGGTTGCGCCGCTCTGGGCATTTACTGAAGCGGGTGGTGTTGTACGGAGACGCGCGGGCACTGACCGAAATTGAAAATCGCGTTCAGCAAGAATCCTGGAGCGGCTACAAGCTCGTCAGAACCATCCACCCCGATGACGGTGTCGATATGGCCGCGGTTGATGC
Organism: Rhodoferax sp.; assembly: GCA_049286445.1. GTDB lineage: Bacteria > Pseudomonadota > Gammaproteobacteria > Burkholderiales > Burkholderiaceae_C > Rhodoferax. The sequence continues at coordinate 16,357 of JBAQDW010000344.1, forward strand.
ATCGCTGAAGCCTGACGAGATTTGGATCAGCGTGAGTATGTCAACGCGGGTGCAACTAGACAAGCTGATGAACGCATTGGACCACTCTGTTGCCAACATCAGGTTGCTGCCTGATTTGAGTATGTACCAGATTCTGAACCACGGCATGAGTATGCATGTGGGCATTCCGATGGTCGATGTGTCAGTGTCGCCCCTGTTTGGCAGCCGCAAGGTCGCCAAGCTGTTGCTGGATTACACTGTCGCCAGCTTTGCGCTGGTGGTGTTGAGCCCGCTGATGTTGACCATTGCGCTGGCCATCAAACTCACCTCAAAAGGGCCGGTCCTTTTCAAGCAAAAGCGGCATGGGTGGAATGACAACGAGATATGGGTGTATAAATTTCGGTCCATGAGCGTGCACCTAGAAAGCGATGGCGGTGTCACCCAAGCGCAGCGCGATGACCCACGCGTGACGCCGCTGGGCCGGTTTTTGCGCAAGACCAGTCTGGACGAGTTGCCTCAATTCATCAATGTGCTGCAAGGCACCATGTCGGTCGTGGGTCCGCGGCCCCATGCCTTGAAACACAACATGGAATACAAAAAACTGATTCCGCGCTATGTCTTGCGTCACAAAGTCAAACCCGGCATCACCGGCTGGGCGCAAATTTCTGGTCACCGCGGAGAAACTGACACCTTGGCGAAAATGGAAGAGCGAATCAAGCACGACATCTATTACTTGGAGCACTGGTCGATTTGGTTTGATTTGAAAATTATTGCCCTGACACCGCTGGCGACCATTCAAAACAAAAACGTCTATTGAGGTTTCATTTGCCTTCCGGCTTCGCCCAGCTCCGCAGTTGATCCACCCACGGGTTGGCTTTGATTTTTGCTTTCCAAAGATTTTTGGTCATGACCGTTTGAGCCACCACGGCCGGTCTTGAGACAGCGCCTTCGCCCAAGTGAACTACCGATGTTTTGAAACGCATTTTGTAGCCTGCGGTGCCACGTCCCAGGTCAATCAGGGTGTGGCCGGCTTCGCAGCTCGTTTCAATGATCTTTTTTAGTAGCACCAAGCCGGGCTGGTAATAGGCGTAGGTCGGATCAAACACTGGAAACCAAGAGTGCAAGGTATCACCCGACTGCAGCCCGTAATGCAGCGCAAGCAATGTGTCCCCCGCATGCAGCGTGCTGAGCGATGCGCCAATACCGGCTTCTTCACTGGCCAGCGCGCTGCTTAGAAGCTGGCGGATCCAGCCCTCCGAGAAGGGGTCACCCGCTGAGCTTTTGGTGCGGATGCTCTGTTCGGATTTCATGCGCATCAGCACATGGAGCAGCGCCGGGCTTTTTTCGCGCATTTTAAACCGAACCGGCCCCAAATCCCGCTCGATGCGTTTGAGCGACGCGCGCAGTGTCGACAAGATCCCGGGTGACTGCGTTCCCTGCGCCAGACACAGGCGTTGCACATAGGCACCCCAGCCACCTGAGAGCTCCAAAACGGGGGACACACTTTGCAGCCGCACAAAGGGGGAGAAAACCGTTTGCGTCAATGGCAGGTGATTAAAGCCTAGGTAGCGCCCGTCGCACGCCTTCAGTAACGCCGATGCGGTCAACTCAGGATTGGACAGCGCAATCAGGCCGTGGTAATCATTAAAGCCGCCACCGACAGGATACAAATGGCCCAAGCGCCCTGCCTGATGAGGGAAAAATCCCGATACCACACCCCCGGATTCGATCACCGCCACCCGTACCGGCTGCCCGCTCTGGGCGACCTGGCGGGTGAAGCCACAAGAATAAAACGGGCTGCGAAGCGCGGTGTCGCTGGCCTGAATCTCGCTCCAGCGCTTCATCAGGGTTGGGTCAAGTTCCAGGGCCGGAATAACGGACACTCTCATGCACTGGTGTCCCGACGCCCAATGGCGTGGTATTCAAACCCTTGCGCCTTCACAAAAGCCGGCGAAAAAAGGTTGCGTCCGTCAAAAACCACCGCAGAGGCCATCAGGCTGCGCAACTGATCCCAATCGGGGGTTCGAAACTCGCGCCATTCCGTCACGATCACCACAGCGTCCGCGCCGCGCGCTGCGGCGTAGGCGTTGGGCACGATTTCCAGCCCCACCCGGTCGCCCAACACGCGCCCGGCCTCTGCACTGGCCACGGGGTCATAGGCTTTGATCTGGGCGCCATGCGCTAGTAGGTTATTGATCACCGTCAGGCTCGGTGCCTCCCGCATATCGTCTGTATTGGGCTTGAAAGCGAGGCCCCAGATGGCAAATGTGCGGCCGGTCAGGTCATGGCCAAAACGACGCAGCAATTTGTCGGTGAGCACCTGTTTTTGTCGTTCATTCACTTTCTCGACCGCCGTCAGCAGACTCATGGGGCTGTGGTTGTCCTCGGCGGTTCGCGCCAGCGCCTTGACGTCTTTCGGAAAACAAGAGCCGCCGTAGCCGCAGCCCGCGTACAGAAAACTGAAGCCAATACGAGGGTCAGAACCAATCCCTTTGCGCACGGACTCAATATCGGCGTCCAGGTGCTCTGCCAGCAAAGCCAGCTCGTTCATGAAGCTGATGCGGGTCGCCAGCATCGCGTTGGCGGCATATTTGGTCAGCTCTGCGCTTCGGATGTCCATGCACAGCAAGCGATCATGGTTACGCAGGAACGGCTCGTACAAAGCCCGCATGACTTCCAGCGCAGCCGGGCTGTCACAGCCCACCACCACGCGATCGGGCCGCATGAAGTCGGCCACGGCAGCACCTTCTTTCAAGAACTCAGGGTTGGAGACCACGGAAAAATTTGCCTCTGCGCCGCGCAGACGCAGCTCTTGGGTCAGCACGTTGCGCACTTTGTCACCCGTGCCCACCGGCACGGTGCTCTTGTTGACTACGACGGTGTAGGTGCTTGGCATAAAGCGGCCAATATCGCGTGCGGCCGTCAGCACATGGCTCAGGTCGGCTGATCCATCTTCTTCGGGCGGCGTGCCCACGGCAATAAATTGCACGGCACCATGCGCGACGGCCTCGGCAGAGTCATGGGTGAATCTCAATCTGCCTGCGGCGATGTTGCGTTTGACAATATCTTGCAACCCCGGCTCGTGAATGGGAATGCCGCCCGCATTGAGCAACGCCACTTTGTCATGATCCAAATCCAGACAAACAACAAAGTTACCCATTTCAGACAGGCACGCGCCTGTGACCAAGCCAACATAACCAGCACCAACCACCGTGATCTTCATCCAAACTCCCCCTTTGCAGTGAAGGCTCCAATTATTAGGGAGGTTCTCCCTAAAGCCTGAAATTGTGTCGCCAGAGGGTCACCGTAAAATCGATTCTTATCGCTTTAATCTCTCAATGCCCACTTCACCGCACCGAACGCTCGACCTTTTTGGCCTGCGTATCAACGCGCTCTCTTTCAAGGAGGCGGTTGATGTGCTGTGCGAACAGGTGCCACAGCGCCGGGCCAAAGTCGTGGTGACGCCCAATGTGGACCATCTTTTGTCCCTGGCAGAAGACCCTGATTTGCAGCGCATCTACAGCAAGGCAGATTTCAAGTTTGCGGACGGTATGCCGGTGGTCTGGGCCAGCCGGTGCTTGGGTGCGGCCCTGCCCGAGCGGGTTACGGGCGCTGACTTGTTTGTGGCGCTTTGCCAGCAAGCCGTGGCCAGGCGTTGGCGGGTCAGTATTCTGGGTGGCACACCCGGCCAGGAGGCGCTGCTTGCCAAACGGTTTGAGGAGGTTTTTCCGGGGCTGCAAGTGGCTATTTTGTGCCCTGCCATGGGGTTTGATTACCGGTCTGAGGAAGCCAACGCGGCCGTGAACTGGGTGAACGGGACTGCGCCAGATGTGGTTTTTGTATGCCTGGGTTTTCCGCGCCAAGACCTTTGGTCCATCACTTACCGCCACCGGCTGGATGCCGGATTGGTGCTGTGCGTTGGCGCTGCCATGGAGTTTGCCTTGGGCTTCAAGGTCCGCGCCCCGCGGTGGATGCAAGTCAGCGGGCTGGAGTGGTCTTGGCGGTTGGCGTCAGAGCCGCGCAAACTGTGGCGGCGCTATTTGCTGCGCGGACCAAAGTTTGCAGTTCTTGTGTTCAGGGCGTGGCGTTCATCGCTCAAAGCGGGTCTTTAAGTTCAAAAATCTGGACTCAAAATACCTGAAGCTCAGGCTTGCTACCACAACAGACAGCAGCAAGGTCAAAGCAAAGACTTCCAGCCCCTGCGTGCCAAGCCCAACCGCACCCAAGATTTTCGTGACTGCGTTCTTACACAACATGTGCAGCATGTACATGCCGTAACTGATCGAGCCAATGTAAGCCAACGGTTTGGCCGCCAACCAGGCCCGGGCGGCGTGATTCGATTGAATGGTGCAGGAACCCACCCACGCAGCAAACAGAATGGAACTGGCGTAACCAGGCACCCAAGGCAGGGCCACCGCAAGCGCCAGCCCCAAGCCCATAACCAGCACAGACCAGAACTGCCCCAGCAGGGGCTGGAGCAGTTTGAAGCCACGGGCGTTGTGTAAAGTCATGGCCAGCAGCGCACCCGTGATGATGGGCAAAGGCACGGTCGATAAAAATGCGTATCCGGCCAACTCTGCGGCTGCGCAGGCCAGATACACCCCCACCAAAGCCAGCTTGGCCCGCACCAATGTGCCTGCCAGAACCAGCACCGGGGGCCAGATCAGGTAAAACTGCTCCTCCGCTGCCAGCGACCAGGCAAAGTAAAAGATAACCCGCCCGTCCAGCGGCACAAACAGGTTGGAGGTGTAGGTGGCAAAGTAAATCAGGTTGTGCCAGAAAGCCGCTCCTGCCGCAGAGTTGCGTTCCAAAAGTGCCACCAAAACAATGTACAAGAGTAAAACGCCGTAGTACATGGGAAAGATTCTCAAAGACCGGCGAATATAAAAAGCCTTGAGGTCAATCTTGCCGTTGCGGTCTTTTTCTCGCAGCAGCAAGGTGGTGATCAAAAACCCGCTGATTGCAAAAAAGAGCGATACCCCTTGCGCCCCCATGTGGGCCAGTGGGGTGCCTGCCCAGGCTGGCGCGGTGTGATGCCAAATGACCGCCAAAATGCTGATCGCTCGCAGCCCGTCCAGTGACTCGAACCGCTTGATGGCCAGGTAGTTTGCGTGCGTGCTGCTCATTGAGTGGGCGGTTTTGAGGCTGTTGCGGGTTATGGGGCTTCGGCAAGGTGACCGGCTGCGGCTTGTTTTAGGAGATTTGAAAATTAATCACTGATGTTACGCAGCCGCCCTAAACAACTGAAGCTGTGCATAGGCGCTACGAGATGCATTGATGAGTAACTTGCGGCAAAGCGCGAAGGGGTTGAGCTTGTTCGCCACACTCAAACACTCAAGCTTGAAGGTGGCGTAAATCGCCATGAAGACGTGGTTGCTTTGGGTGCGCAGCGTGCGCGTGGGAGACTTGGCC
>JBAQDW010000345.1:0-4220 GCA_049286445.1 Rhodoferax sp.
GCTGCTCTGCCCGCGTGACCAGCACGGGCTGGGGCTGGAGGGTTCAGATTTGGGAATACCCTTCAAATTGAGGCGGGCCACATGGGTGTCAAAGGCGGTTACGCCGGTTTTGTCAAGGTGCAGGCGCAGCACCCAGCCTAAGCGCTGTTGGGCGTTGTCAGACTCCATCATGACGAAATTGCCGACTCTGTAGATGATGGGTTTGCCCCGGTAGTGCTCAATGTCCTGGGTGACATGGGGGTGGCCACCCATCACGGCGTCGGCCCCCGCATCAACCATGGTGCGCGCCAATTGGCGCTGGCGGTCGTTGGCGGTGGGCTCGTTTTCCCAACCCCAGTGCATGATGGGAATCACCACAACGGCCTTGAATTCAGAGCGTGCGCGTTGAATATCGGCCACCACTTGCTCGTCTTCGCTCCAGGCGCTGCCGGGGGCATTGGCGTCGGCCTCGAAGCTGCGGGGCATGAACTCGTTGTAGCCCAGCAGCGCAATGCGCAGGCCTTTGCGCTCAAACATCAGCGGGGTATGGGCTTGGGCCAGGTTGTAGCCTCCGCCCAACTGCGCCAAGCCGTGCTGCTTGAGCAGGCCCAACATCTCAGCAAAGGCCTCGCGGCCAAAGTCGCCGGTGTGGTTGTTGGCCACCGAGACGGCGTCAAAGTGCCGCTTCAACACCGGCAGGGTGCGGGGATGGGCGCGAAAGGTAAACATTTTGTCCGCCACCTGGCCGGTGGTGGCCACCACGCATTCGAGGTTGGCAATGCGCAGGTCAGCACTTTTAAACAGCGGCGCAAAGGCAGCAAAGGGGTCGCCCCCGGCGGCAATCAGCGCACCGGGCGCATCGTCCAGCACCACATCGCCCGCAAACACGAGGCTGACCGTTGCCTCCCCCGCCAGCGCCACCCAGGGGGCCGCCGTCAAAGCCAGTGTGGCCAAGACGCGTTGAAGCGCTCGCTTCATGGCGTCGCCTCTTGCAGCGTGCAGCGATAGAGCATCTCGCGTTCTTTGGGCCCGCCGTACACGCGTTGCTCACCCGTGAACCCCTTGGGCGCGTTGGGGATCGTGAAGGGCGGGTGGTAGGTGGCTTGATGAATCAGCATGGGTTGTCTCGGTGTCTCCAGGTAGGTGTAGAGCTTGATGTAGTCAATTCGCTCCGCTTGCCCCACCATCACGGCTTTGAAGCGAAATCGCCCGGCAATGTCGACCGAAGCAACGGGGTAAGGGTCAGCCAACGCGTGGGTCTCAATGACGTGGGTGCTACCCGCATAGGTCACTGCACACCGCAGCACAGGCGAAGCGTGGGCGAAGGCGCTGCCAAGAAGGAGCGCCATGGCGGCGAGCGCGCGGGAAGGTTTGGGTTGAAGAGATTTCATGGAGGGCCACGGGGCAGGTCGCAAGCAGGCAAGAGGACGCGCACAAGCAGGTCAGCGGTCCCCACTCAGTGAGGTGGCGCATTGTGCCGGGATATGCGCCTTTCTTGCAAGCCAAATGGACCGCAGATGATGATCAGGAAAACCCCTGTTTGCAGGCGCTCACCGCTTCCACGGGGAGTGACTGCACGGTCAAAGGATGTGTCTCCAGCAGGTCTCTGCCAGCGTCAACCCCTCACGCTGCCCAGACCCCTTTGACATGCCAGTTCGCCACCCAATCGGCAAGCGCTGCAGCGGGCATGGGGCGCGCGATGCCGTAGCCCTGCGCTAAGTCACAGCCCGAAGACAAGAGCAGCTGACCGTGTGCCAATGTTTCGACACCCTCGGCAATCACTTCACGGCCAAAGGCTTTGGCCAAGCCGATGACGCCCCGGACGATGGCCAAATCATTCTGGTCGTCGAGCATGTCGCGCACAAAACTTTGGTCGATTTTGAGGGTGTGAGCGGGTAAGCGCCGCAGGTAGGTCAACGACGAGTAGCCCGTTCCAAAATCATCCAGCGCAAAATTCACACCCAGTTTGCGACAGGCATTCATGGCGGCGCTCACCTTCGCAATGTCATCCAAGGCACTGGTTTCTAACACTTCCAGTTGCAGGCGGCTCGAACTCACGGCGGGTTGGCGGGATAAAAACTCGTTCAGCCGGGTTGAAAAATGCTCGTTCTGCAACTGATCGGCACCCACGTTCACGCTCACGGGCAGGTCAAGCCCTTGGGACTGCCAATGTTGCATTTGCGCCAAGGCAGTTTGGATCACCCACTCCCCAATTTCAATGCCAATCGGTTGGTTGTCAATTGCAGGTAGAAACGCAGACGGAGGGAGCAAGCCACGCGTCGGGTGTTGCCAGCGAATCAGCGCTTCGACCCCCGTGACCCGACCGGTTCGCATATTGACCTTGGGTTGGTAGTAAAGGACGAACTCTTCCTGCGTTAGCGCCGTGCGAATTCCTTTCAAGGTTTCATTGAGCGTGTGAATGGCGGCGTCGTGGGCGATGTCGAACAGTTGGTAGCGGTTTTTACCGGCCTGCTTCGCCGCGAACATGGCCTGGTCTGCATGCCTGAGCAATTGGTCCGCATCGACCGCGTCTTGCGGGTAAAACGTCACCCCCAAACTGGCTGACACTTGGAGCGTCAGCATCGCGGCGTTGTCGTCCTCGGTCTCCAGTTGAATCTCGACGGGTGCCGCCGCCGCCTGAAGCAGCCGCTCAAGCACGGGAAGGCTGTCTACCGACTGTTGCTGGTCCACGATCACCGCCACAAACTCGTCGCCACCAATGCGGGCCAACGTGTCTCGGTCCCGCAGCGCCGCCTTCATGCGCTGGGCGACTTCAATCAACAAGGTGTCGCCCACAGAGTGGCCATAGGTCTCATTAACCGCCTTGATGTTGTCCAAATCCAAGGAGACGACAGTCAGCGAACGGCCATCCCTCTGGCACTGACTCATGCACTGATTCAGGCGGTCTGACAAAAGAAGGCGGTTGGGCAGGCCAGTCAAGGTGTCGAAATGGGCCAGATGCTCCAACTCGCTTTGGTGCTCCTTGAGGGCGGTGATGTCTGAAAAGAGGGCGACATAGTTGACGGTCCTACCGGTGGCATCGTGCACTGCGCCAATGTTCAAAATTTCAGCGTAAACCTCGCCATTTTTACGCCGATTCCAGACCTCTCCACTCCAATACCCTTTGCTGATCAAAGCGCGCCACATCGTTGCGTAAAAATCGGGCGACTGACGCCCCGACTGCAGCATGCGAGGGTTGCGCCCCAAGGCCTCTTCACGGGTGTAACCCGTGATGCGCGAAAACGCTTCATTCACGTCCAGTATGGTGCCTTTTGCATCGGTGATGGAGATGCCCTCACGCGAATTGACAAAGACACTTTGCGCCAATTGCAAACGTTCCTGAACCGCTTTCAGCTCCGCATGACCCCGAACCATCGGCCGATAGCTCAGAAAGTAAAACAGCGGCAGCATCACGTAGGCACCGAGGTCAGTGTCGGTGGTGGGTGCGCCCCCGTTACAGGCTCCGACATGGGGGGCTCCTTTCCTGGAGGAGGCACGGTGCTGGCGTCAACGGGCTGCGACGACGGTTCACGCACGCGAGGGTTTTCAAACGGGGGGCCAAATCGTCCCCTGGCCGCTTAGTGTCAACGCGAGTCATGGTTGGACAATGCTTTGAATGCGACGCCCGTAACGTGAACGCGGGGCAGCAAGAGTCGCCATGGCGAAGAGCGCCAAGCTGAAAAAGCGTTGTTGGGTTCATAAGCATGTGAATCGCATTTGCATCGGTCACTTCTCCATGAACGGGCGACGTTCACCAATTGGGATGGAATAGATGGCCATTATTTAACAAATAGAAGGCGCAACGGCACTTGTTTTTAACACGGACCCGAACGCCGTTGGAAAAGGACGGTGCCGCGATCAGTGTGGTACCCCCACGGTTTTAAATCTGCCAACGCCCATTCAGCGTAACCGGCTTGAGGCGGACCGATTCCGAGTCCCTTGCTCCGAATACCCGAAAGCTCAAACGCTGCCCTTGGCTTGCATCCAAACCTCAATAAGCCAGCCGCTGTTGGACACCCAATGGTTGGACACCCAATTATTTGTAAAGCTTCAGTCGGGTGCTTGGGACACTGCCTTGAGCGGCGCATTCACCTGCGCCACCCACTGCGCCATCGCCAGGTTCGATGCCAGCCCAGTCGCTCGCAAGCCCTGAATGACGCCGGTTTGATTCGGGGCCGTCTGGTTTTGGCTCAGCTTGAACTTGCCTGACAGACGCGTGATCTCGATTTCGATGCCAATGA
>JBAQDW010000346.1:0-37453 GCA_049286445.1 Rhodoferax sp.
CAAATGACAAGCAGAAACGAGCGCTTGAACTGATCGCTCAGATCAAATCGTAGTCAGAACGTGGAACCAGACTTACCGTCGGTTTCATTGGGGAAACTCGGGTTTTTGGGGGAAGAACTTCAGGTTAGCCCACAAACACGTGCAGATTCAGGGCATTTGTGCGCTGTGAAAACCCAAAGCAAGCCACCCGTCACCAGTCACCAGTCACAGGCTCTGATCGAGCCAAAAAAGGGATCTCTTCATGTTAGGTATTGTCGGTATTGTTGTTTCGCTGCTCCTATTGATGTACCTCGCTTATCGCGGCATCAGCGTCTTGGTACTGGCCCCGCTGCTGGCCTTGCTGGCCGTGCTTTTCGGTGGGGGCCTGGACGTCTTGCTGCCCACCTACACCCAAATTTTCATGAAAGAGCTGGGGGGGTATCTCATCAAATTCTTTCCGCTGTTCTTGCTTGGTGCCATTTTCGGCAAGCTGATGGACGACTCCGGCTCGGCGCAGAGCATTGCGCAGTGGATCGTCGCCAAGGTGGGAAAGCAGCGCGCCATATTGGCCATTGTGCTTTCCTGCGGCCTGCTGACCTACGGCGGCGTTTCGTTGTTTGTGGTGGCTTTCGCCGTGTATCCCATCGGCACGGCCATGTTCCGGGAAGTTGGCATGCCCAAGCGCTTCATTCCCGGCGCGATTGCGCTAGGCTCGTTCACATTCACCATGACCGCGTTGCCCGGCACCCCTGCGATCCAGAACGCCATTCCGGCGCCCTTCTTCGGCACCAACGCCTTCGCGGCCCCCGGGCTGGGCATCATTGGCGGCCTGATCATGCTAATCGGTGGCACCCTGTGGCTCCAAGCCCGCGCCAAGCGGGCCATGGCGGCAGGCGAAGGCTACGGCGAGCATGCCGATGAAGGCCTGACGGTCGAGGCCAAACAACAACGCAGCCCGTCCTTTTTTATCGCCCTGCTGCCCATCCTGCTGGTGATTGGGCTGAACGCGCTGTTCACTTATGGGGTGTTCCCCAACACGCGCTTTGATAGCTTGGCGCAGCCCCTCTACGGGGCGACGACACTGTCTGCGGTGGCCGGCCTGTGGTCCATCATCGTCGCGCTGGTGCTCGCCATCGCCTTCCTCATCGTCGCCCACTGGCAGCACTGGCGCAATCTGATGGAATCTGTCAATGCCGGAACGATGGGCTCGCTGTTGCCCATCTTCAACACCGCGTCTGAGGTCGGTTACGGCAACGTCATCGCCTCACTGCCGGCGTTCCTGTTGGTGAAAAACGCAGTGCTGGGCATTTCCGAGAACCCGCTGATTTCGGAGGCGGTTGCGGTGGGCGCGCTGGCGGGTATTACCGGGTCCGCCTCCGGCGGAATGAGCATTGCGCTGGGCACACTGAGCAACCATTACCTGCGCCTGGCCGAGGCCGCTGGCATCAGCCCCGAACTGCTGCACCGCGTGGCGGTCATGGCGTCGGGCAGCTTTGACTCGCTGCCGCACAACGGCGCGGTGATCACCTTGTTGAGCATCTGCAAGCTGACCCACAAAAACTCGTACTTCGACATTTTTATGGTTTCCGTGGTCATTCCGGTCAGCGCGCTGGTGTCCGTTATCGCTTTGGGAACGGTCTTTGGCAGTTTCTAAGGCCCCTTTCATACGGGGCTTCAAACCAGGTCAAACCATTTACTTTTAACCCAAGGAGAAGGCGATGCCATCTGGCATGGGTTCACCCGATCTGCTTGAACTGCCTTGCGTGGAAGCGGTGGTTTCCCGCCAAGGGCCAAGTCACCTTGTGCCTGCTGCCATGCGCGGCAGCCGGACCTGACCGATGGCCGCTGTGGCGATGTACAGCATGGCGCGTGAGACGGCTGCCTCAGCCCTTCGCAAAGCGGCATCACCCCACCAGTTCGGCAACGGATTGATGTGATCGACGATTCACTACACTATTGATAGCTGCTCGCGCATGTTCTGCATGGGCAGAGTGCCTATTTTCTTCACAAGCCACTTCCACCACCCCTGCCATGACCTTTCCCAACGCCCTTGAAAACCTCAACATTTTGGCGCAGCGCACGCTGCCGCCGCCGAGCCAGTTGCACTTGGACATTGCCGCCAGTGCGGCGGCCACGCAGAACGTGAACGCTGCTCGCGCCACGCTGACCGAGATACTCAGCGGTCGCGATCAGCGCTTGATCGTGGTCGTGGGACCGTGCTCCATCCACGACCCCAAAGCGGCGATGGAATACGCCCGCCAACTCAAAGCGCTGGCGGATGAATTGAAAGACCAACTCTTCGTGGTGATGCGCGTCTATTTCGAGAAACCCCGCACCACGGTGGGCTGGAAAGGCCTGATCAACGACCCGCACATGGACGACTCGTTCGAAATTGAGGAGGGCCTGCATTTGGCGCGCCAGCTGCTGGTGGACCTCAATGAGCTGGGCCTGCCGTGCGGCACCGAGGCGCTGGACCCCATCACCCCGCAGTATTTGGGTGACATGATTGCCTGGAGCGCCATTGGCGCGCGCACCACCGAAAGCCAGACGCACCGCGAAATGGCCAGCGGCCTGTCCAGCCCGGTGGGCTTTAAAAACGGCACCGATGGCGACTTGGACGTGGCTTTGAATGCCATGCTCTCGGCGGCCCAACCGCACGCCTTTTTGGGCATCAATGGCGAGGGGCAAGTGGCTATCACGCAAACCCGGGGCAACGCCCAAGGTCAGCTGATTTTGCGCGGGGGACCGGTGCCCAATTACGACTCGGTGGCGGTGGCGCAAGCCGAGGCCGCACTGAGCGCGGCCAAGCTGCCGGTCAACATCGTGGTCGATTGCAGCCACGCCAACTCCCGCAAAAACCATGCGCTGCAGACCTTGGTGCTGAAAGACGTGGTGAACCAGATCGCCGACGGCAACCGCTCCATCAAGGGCGTGATGCTGGAGTCCAACCTGTTTGAAGGCAACCAAAAACTCGGCCACCCTGCCGACCTGCGCTACGGCGTGTCCATCACCGACGCCTGCTTGGGCTGGGACACCACGCAGGCCTGCTTGCGTGATGCAGCGACCAAACTCGCCACCGTCGCGCGCTAACGCCTTCGACAGCAAGGAGCGAAGAACAGGGCCGTAGCGCCAGTTTTCCGACACAGGTGGGATCTGTCAACTGATTCCATTTTCAGATCGATAGGAGCTTAGGCGCGAAGCCGCAGACAGTGCAGACGCACGGCAAGGCGAAGCAACAACAGATCCTATTGATATGGAGTTGGAATGACTCAGGCTTTGGCTTCAGGTGATGGGTGCCAATGAGGGCCGTTGTGGCCTTTGTGCTTGTTGTGCCCGTGGTGCTCGGTGCGCAGCAGGCATCAGAGGCCAAAAAACACCTCAGAACAAGTAATGCCGAAGGTTTCGTCGATTGGATGAGAAGAAGGCGTCACTCGACCTACTTTACGGTACCTGAGCAGTTAAAAAAATAAACAACATTTCAGCCGCTAGCCCTCGCTGAACCTGCGCAAGTCACTATCAAATAAGTAGCAAACTTAATCACCATCAGCCGATCAAGTGACCGCACGCCGTCAGGACAACGGCGACACCGTCAAGGACAGTTGGCCCTGAACCAATGGCCATCACCGGGTCAAGCCGCCAGCGCCGCCTCGATGTCGTCACCCAGGCTTTCAGGCGTGTCGGTGGGGGCATAGCGTTTCAGCACGGTGCCGTCTTTGGCCACCAGGAATTTGGTGAAGTTCCATTTGATGGATTTGCTGCCCAACAGGCCCGGTGCTTCAGCGGACAGCCACTTGTACAGCGGGTGGGCGGTGTCGCCATTGACATCAATTTTGGCCATCATCGGAAAACTCACGCCATAGTTGAGTTGGCAAAACTCGGCAATCTCTGCGTTGTCACCCGCGTCTTGCGCGCCAAACTGGTTGCAAGGAAAGCCCAGCACCACCAGTCCTTTCTTGGCATACGTGTCATGCAACGTCTGCAGCCCGGCAAACTGGGGCGTGAACCCGCAGGCGCTGGCCGTGTTCACGATCAGCATGACCTTGCCCTTGAATTTTTTCAACCCCACGGATTGGCCGTTGATTTGCAGTGCCTCAAAGTCGTACACCGTGCGCATGGTTATCTCCCTTCGTTGTTCATGGTGGGTCAGTGCCTCATTGTGGGGCTGGGATCAGCGTCGAGCAAAAGACAGCACCGCCAGCAGTGAGGCCAACAAGATCAAACTGCCGCCGAAGACGGTGCGGGCCGACAGGTCGCCCGCGCCCAAAATGACAGCAGACACGCTGGCAAACACCACCTCAGACAACAAGATGATGGAGGTGACGCCTGCACTAAGGCGCGGTGCCCCATATTGCAACGCCAGGTTGCCCGCCAAAAACACCATGCAAACCAGCAGCGCCAGCCCGGCCCACGAACCCAACGCGGGCGGTGGCGTGACCACGCCCCACCCCAAACCGAGGGTAGCGGCGCTCAAGGACATGAGGGTGCCGCCCGCAAACATGGCCAACATGCGCGAGGCTTGTGGCGTTTGGTTCAGTTTGCGCAGCAAAATATTGGTCAGGGCAAAGCAAAAGCCCCCCATCAAGGCCAGCCAGTCGGCCATGCTTTGCGGCACGGGCCAAGCCGATTCAGGGGTCTTCAGCACAATCACCACCCCGGCAAGGGCCAGCGCCAAGCGCAGCAGCGAAGCGGTGGTGGGTTTTTCGCCCAGCAAGGGCCAGGCCAGCATCACCACCCACGCCGGCATGAGGTAAAAAAGCAGCACCACGCGAACCACATCGCCCACGGTGACTGCCCAGTTAAAGCCCACATTGGTCAAACCAGAGGCCAGTAACAACCACCACAGCGCGGGATGCTTGACCAAGCCGCGCCACGCCTGGGGCCGCACGAGGGCCAGAACGATCAGGGCAAAAACGTAGATGAGGGCCGTGGTCCACAGGGGGTGCAAGCCTTGTGCTTGCAGCAGGCGAAACGGCCACCAAGCGACACCATAAACAAAGGCATTCAGAAGCAGCGCCAAGGCCGCCAACACACTAACCGGCATCATCCGTGCAGGTTGTCGTGGCGGGCGATGTTCATCAGGTGCTCAATCTCGGTGCGATGAACGACGCAGTTGTGCTTGTACCAGCGCTTGATCAGCCACATAAAGCCGGCAATGATCACCCCAAAGCCGGTGATGGCCGCAAAGGTGGGCAAGCCCAGTCCGGTGGACAGGCTGTAACCGGCACCCAGCAACAAAATGCAGGCCTGTTCATTGAAGTTTTGCACCGCAATGGAGCGGCCCGCGCCCATCAGGTTGTGGCCCCGGTGCTGCAACAGCGCATTCATGGGCACGACCAGGAATCCGCCCAACGCACCCAGCAAGATGAGAAAGGGTGCCGCCACCCAGACGTTGGTAATGAAGATCAGCATGATGATCAAGAGGCCCATCACAATGCCCAGCGTGATCACGCGGGGGCCGTCTTCCAGGCGCATCCGAATGGACGCCACCACCGCGCCCACCGCCATGCCAATGGCTACCACGCCTTGCAGAGCCGAAGCCTGCGTCACCGAATAGCCCAGTGCCACCGACGCCCACGCCAACACGATAAAGCGCAAGTTACCCGCCACACCCCAAATCAAGGTGGTCGCCGCCAATGAGATTTGGCCCAGCTTGTCGCGCCACAAGCGCATGTTGCAGCGCCAAAAGTCAGGCAGCAAGGTGCTCAGGCGCTTGGGCATGCAGCGCATCTCCACCCCGGTCAATGGAATATGGGTGTTGAACCAAGCGGCGAGCAAGTAGATGAAGATGAGCACCGAGATAGCGGCCTCAGAAGGGGTGTTGATGCCGGTGGAAATCAGCGGAAAGTCAAACGACAGCAGCCAGCTTGACGCCATCGGCCCCACCAGTTGTCCCCCCAAAAGCACGCCCAAAATGATGGACGCAATGGTCAGCCCCTCAATCCATCCGTTGGCCTTGACCAACTGAGACGCGGGCAACAGCTCAGTGAGAATGCCGTACTTGGCGGGCGAGTAAGCCGCCGCACCCAAGCCCACAATCGCGTAGGCCATGAGCGGGTGAGAGCCAAACAACATCATCAGGCAGCCGCCCACCTTGATGAAGTTGCTCATCAACATGACCCGACCTTTGGGCTTGGAGTCTGCGTAAGCGCCGACAAAAGGCGCCAAGATCACGTAAAACAGGGCGAACATGGGCACCAAAGCGGCCTGTTGCCACTCCGGCGATTGGGTTCCCCGAAGCAATTGGACAGCGGCCACGAACAAGGCGTTGTCGGCCAGCGAGCTAAAAAACTGCGCCGACATGATGGTGTAAAAGCCGCGTTTCATTGTCTCAAGTCGCGCATCAGTTGCTCTGACACGGTAGGTGTTATTGTGATGCTCCGAACGGTAGAGGGTTATAGCACGCCGCCCAGTGTCAAAATCCAGCGTCTTTTTCAATTCCTTACACGCGCCATGCCACGCCCCATTCTTGCCACCATCCATCCTGAAGGTCTTCGCCACAACCTGGAGCGCGCCCGCCGGGCCGTGCCGGACGCTCGTGTTTGGGCCGTCGTCAAGGCCAATGCCTACGGTCACGGCATCGAACGGGCGTTTGAGGGGCTGCGCGGTGCCGACGGCTTTGCGCTGCTGGACCTGGAAGAAGCCCAGCGCGTACGGGCACTGGGCTGGCGCGGCCCGATTCTGCTGCTGGAGGGTGTATTTGAGTTGCGTGATTTGGAGCTGTGTTCGCGTCTGGATTTGTGGCACACCGTGCACTGTGATGAGCAGGTGGACATGCTCGCCACGCACAAGACCAATGTGCCGCACCGGGTGTTCCTGAAGATGAACTCGGGCATGAACCGGCTGGGTTTCACGCCGCAGCGTTACCGCTCCGCATGGACGCGGCTCAACGCCCTGCCCCAGGTGGATGAGATTTCGCTGATGACCCATTTCAGCAATGCCGATGGGCCCATTGGCGTGGCGGCCCAAATGGCGACCTTTGCCAGCATCACCCGCGACCTGCCTGGCGAGCGCACCGTGAGCAACAGTGCCGCCACCTTGCGCGCCCCGGTCAGCGCGGCGCAGGCCAGCGCGCACCCGGACACCTTGGTCGCCTCGGACTGGATTCGGGCTGGCATTGCCGTCTATGGCAGCGCACCCGACCACCCCGAGCACAACGCCGCCCACTGGGGCTTGCAACCGGGCATGACCCTCAGTGCAAAAATGATAGCAACCCAAGACCTGCAGGCGGGCGATAGCGTCGGTTATGGCTCTAACTTCACCGCCACCCAGCCAATGCGCATTGGCGTGGTGGCCTGCGGCTATGCCGACGGCTACCCCCGTATTTGCCCCACCGACACGCCGGTGTTGGTGAACGGGGTGCGCACCCGCACGGTGGGCCGGGTCAGCATGGACATGATCACCGTGGACCTTGACCCGCTCGTGCAGGCGGGCGTGTCGGCCGGTTTTGGCAGTGAGGTGACTTTGTGGGGCCGAGCCACCAATGGCACCGTGTTGTGCATCGACGAGGTGGCGGCCTGTGCCGGCACGGTTGGCTACGAACTGATGTGCGGTTTGGCCCAACGTGTGCCTGTGGTGGTGGCGGATTGATGAAATACATCCCCATCACCATCGACTTGCTGGCCCTGAAGCAACCGATTCCTGTGGATGTCTGGGCGCCTGACGGGCGCTTGTTGCTCAAGCGCGGGCAAAGTATTGACTCTGCCGAGGACAAAGACCTGCTGCGCGTTCACCAAGCCAGCACCCACGAGGCCGATGCCCGGGCCTGGAAGCGCAGTCACGAGCGGGTGCTTCGCCAATTGCTGCGCGAGGGAGCCACCGTCGAAGTCATTGCAGCGTCTAAGCTGCCCGCAGTGATTGAGGAGATTGATTACGTGGTCGGCAAAGAGGTGCAGGGCGGCTGGCTGGACTTGCAAGAGTTGCTGCGTGGCATGCTGTACCAGGGGGATGCCACGCTAAACGCACTGGAACGCCTGGAAGGCATAGAAAACCGGGCGCGAGAACTGCTGGCCAGCGACCCCGACGAATGCCTGTTCACCCTGTTTCAGGCCCTGCCCGATCTGTCACTGGGGTATTGCGCCACCCACGCACTGCTCTGCGCGGTGGTGTGCGAGTTGACGGCGGAGAAGCTGGACATGCCGCTGCCCAACCGAAAAGTGCTGTTCCGCGCCGCGCTCATCATGAACATTGGCATGGCGCGCGACCAGGACAGCTTGGCCAGCCAAAGCACCCCGCCCAGTGAGGCGCAGCGCAAATTAATCAAAGAGCACCCGCAACTGAGCTTGGACATCCTGCGCGCCTTTGGTTTGCTGGACGAAGACCAGTTGGATATCGTGCGCTGGCACCATGAACACGACGCCCTGCCCGACCTGGTCAAGGACTCATTGAGCCAGCGTATTTTGTGCACCGCCGACAGCTTTGTGGCCAAGATGGCCCCGCGCAAAACCCGCCAAGCGATCTCACCACTGGGGGCGGCCAAAGCCCTGTTTCTGAAAACTGCCGATGACGCCAAACGCCTGAGTTCGGCCATGACCACGGTCATTGGCTTTTATCCGCCTGGCACTTACGTGCAACTGGTGAACGGCGAGACCGCCGTGGCCATTGCGCGCGGGCTGCGCGCCAACACGCCGCAGGTGCTGACCATCATTAAGGCCGACGGCATGCCCTTGAGCAAGTACATTCCGCGTGACACGGGTGACCCGGCTTTTGCCATTCACGCCCCCCTGAACGCGAAAACGATCAAGGTGAAGGTCAGCCTGGAGAAGGTCAGCAGAGAAATCAAGGCGCTGGGCACGCGCACGTTGTAGACCAGCGGGAGCAGGCGCTGCCCCTCATTCCTCAGTGATGCGCCGTGACGGAATGGGCGTCACGGTCAGGACCAAGCGACGGGGGAAAAAGAGCGCGACCCGCGAATAGCACCCCCCGCTTTATTCAAGGGCTTTGGCGGCGACTTGGTGAACATACACATCGCGCTGGGGGTAAGGAATGGAACAACCGCCTTGTTCCAGCCCCTCTTTGCAGCGTTGCACCAAGTCCAACTTGGTCGCCCACCAATCCGCGCGGGTCGTCCAAACGCGAAACAGGATGTTGACCGAGTTGTCGCCCAGGCTTTCAACCTTGATCAACGGTGCCGGGTCTTGCAGCACGCGGGGTTCGTCGGCGACGATCTTGTTCAAGATGGCCAAGGCGGTGTTGATGTCATCCCCATAGGCAATGCCGTACACCTCGTCAAGGCGGCGAATGTCTTTGTCGGTGACGGAGAGGTTGACGATGGTTTGGCCCCAAATTTGGGAGTTGGGTAAAAACACGGCAGGTCCGTCGGGCAAATGCCCCTTGCAGATGAAAAAACCCAGCGCGTCAATGATGTACACCTCACCCCCCATCCGAACCGCGTCGCCCACATTAAAAGGACGAAAGATCAGCAGCATCACCCCAGCGGCCACGTTGCTCAGCGTGCCCTGCAACGCCAAGCCAATGGCCAAACCTGCAGCGCCCAACATGGCAATCAAACTGGTGGTCTCCACACCAAAGCGGTTCAAAACCGCAATCAGCGTGAACACCAACACAGCCACCCGCACCACTTTGCCAGGCAACTCGTAAAAAACCGGGTCAACCTTGTCGGATTTGCGCACCGCGCGACCCACCAGCCGGCTCAGCCAGCCCGCCAAGAGATAACCCACGATCAGCGTGATGATGGCACCCACCACGTTCATGCCATAGCCCATCAAATTAACGGTCAGGAGCGCTATTGTTGTTTCAAGTTGTTCATTCATAGGCGGCCCATGGTAATCACCGTCGCGCAGGCTTGCAAGCGCTTGTGGCTTTGCCCTTACCGGGGTTGCCGGCAAAAAGAAAGCATTATCTGGATGCCATCTGCCTTTAAAATTTAAGTGCCATATTGGCCTCTAGCCCTTGCTGCACCTTCGCAAGCAGCTATTAAAAATGGAGCAAATTTAGCGACTCATCGTTCACACGCCACCCCGCGACGAGGCAACTCGGGACGCGCAGCTGCCATGGTGGCCGGGTTGAACGAAAATGCCGCGGCAGCACCCCCCTACTTGCCGCGCGCCCGCTCGTACAAAGGCATGACCTGGGGCAGGTTGCGAACGATGTCGTCAATGCGGGTCGTGCCTGACGGGTGCGTGGACAGCCACTGCGGAGGAGCACCGGTGCTGGACGCCGCCATTTTTTGCCACAAGGTCACCCCCGCGCGGGGGTCAAAACCGGCCCGTGCGGCCAATTCCATGCCCACCAGATCGGCATCGGACTCATCGGTGCGGCTGAATTGCAGGGTCAGCAATTGCGCGCCGTAGTTGGTCACCGTGCGACCCAAATCACCAAAGCCGAAAATCTGACCCAGCAAACTGGCCCCAATGCCAGTGGCGGCGTTCTTGCCCATGCGCGCCCGCGCATGTTCGCGCAGCGCGTGGGCAATTTCATGGCCCATCACCATCGCGATTTCAGCGTCATTGAGTTTCAGCTGGTCCAGGATGCCGGTGTAGAAGACAATTTTCCCCCCCGGCATACAAAACGCGTTGATGGACTTGCCGTCGATTAAGTTAATTTCCCAGCGCCAGTTGCGGGCACGCGGGTTCCAGTCGTTGGCAAAAGGGATGATCTTGTCTGCAATGGCGCGCAAATGCCGCACTTGGCGGTCTCCCGAGCTGACCAACACGTTCTCGGCAGCGGCTTTTTTCAACAGGCTGGCGTACTCCTTGGCCGCCGATTGCTCGACGTTGTCGGCCGACACCAGTTTGCTAAAAGCCGAATTGCCACCCACGTCCACGCCATCACGGGCCATCGCGACCGGCAGGGTGGCGCTTGAGACAGCCATCAGCACGGCGAGGCATTGCAAGGTGAAGCGGCGGGGGAGCCAGCGGTTCAGGGGATGGTTCATGGGGTCTCTCTCTCCGTCAAAAACAGGGAATGGAAGCGCGTATTATTCCGGCATGACCTCTTCAGCAGCCCATTTGCCCCTCAAAAAACCGTCATGGGCTACCACGCTCAAAGTCTATCTGGAGCCCCCCACGCTGCGTATGCTGCTGCTGGGGTTTTCAGCCGGCTTGCCCTTGCTGCTGGTGTTTGGCACTTTAAGCTTCTGGTTGCGCGAAGCGGGTATCGACCGTACCACGATTGGTTACCTGAGTTGGGTCGGCCTGGCCTATGCGTTCAAGTGGGTGTGGGCACCCCTGGTGGACCGCATGCCCTTGCCCCTGTTGACCCGCTGGTTGGGGCGTCGGCGCAGTTGGCTCTTGCTGGCGCAACTGATGGTGGTGGCGGGCTTGGTGGCCTTGTCTTTCAATGATCCCAAGGTCGCGCTGGAACCTGTAGTGTGGGCGGCACTGGCCGTGGCATTTGGCTCGGCGACGCAGGACATTGCGCTGGATGCCTACCGAATCGAGTCCGCGGACACCGATCGCCAGGCGGCTTTGGCAGCGGCTTACCAGACCGGGTACCGGCTGGCCATGATTTGGGCAGGAGCGGGGGCGCTGTGGTTAGCCGCTCGGGCCGAGGTGGTGGGCGTGGCGGGCTACCAGCAGGGGGCGTGGCAAACCGCTTACCTGGTGATGGCCGCCAGCATGTCTTTGGGCATGCTGACCGTGCTGTTCTCGCCCGAGCCTGCGCACCGCGCGCTCGTCCCGGCTCGAAACGCCGCAGAGTGGCTCAAAGGTGCGCTGATTGAGCCGTTTGCAGACTTTTTAAGCCGCTATGGCAAACAGGCCGTGCTGATTTTGGCCCTGATTGCCATCTACCGCATCAGCGACGTGGTGATGGGCATCATGGCCAACCCGTTTTATGTGGACATGGGCTTCACCAAAGACGAGGTTGCGGCAGTGACCAAGGTTTACGGTGTCATCATGACCTTGGTGGGGGCTTTTGTGGGAGGTGTGCTGTCGATGCGCTTTGGCGTCATGCGGGTCTTGATGCTGGGCGCGCTCTTGAGTGCGGCCACCAACTTGCTGTTTGCAGCACTCAGCACCCGGGGGCACGATGTGACGGCGCTGATCATGGTGGTGTCCGCCGACAACATGGCCAGCGGCATTGCCTCCGCCGCCTTCATTGCCTACCTCTCCAGCCTGACCAATATCAACTACTCGGCCACGCAATACGCGCTGTTCAGCTCCATGATGCTGTTGGCACCCAAGTTCTTGGCGGGCTATTCCGGTCGCTATGTGGACGCTTTCGGCTATGAGAACTTCTTCATCGCCACGTCACTGCTGGGTTTGCCCGTGTTGATCTTGGTCTGGCTGGCCTCAAGAACACAGCGCACGTGACAAAGCGAGGTGCTTGCAGCGCTGCGCCTCGCTCTGCTGCGCTTAGAAATCCACCACCAACGAAACATTCACGTGCCTGCCGGGTTGGGTGTAGGCATCCACCACCAGGGGTTTGGCGTTAGAGGCCAATCCTTGCACGTCTGACCAGTTCCAGTACTTGCGGTCCGTCAAATTATTGACGGCCAGGTTGAGGCGCACATCTTTGCGCAGGCGCCACTGGCTGCTGAAGTCCAGCGTTGTGGCGGCAGGCACCAGGAACTGCAACTGGGTGGTCGATTTGGGAATGAACACACTGTCCAGATCCTGCACGCTTTTCTCTTCCCGATGCACCGCATCCAAGCGCATTAGCCAAGTCGCCCCCTCAAACTTGATGCCAACGCTGTATTTGGCGGGGTCAATGGTGTTGAGCGGCTGGTTTGAGGTGTCATTGCTGCCCCGGATCGAACCGTAGCTAAACGGGGTGCTCAGCTTGCCCTCTGCGACGCGTCCCCAATCCCAGTCACCCCGCACCTCAAATCCTGAAATCGTCGCCTTGTCAATGTTGACGGTCTGAAAACGCGTTTTATTGGCGGTGGAGGCGGGCAGGCCATTGGCGGTTCCCAGGTCTTTTTTCTCAACGATCAACTGGTTGTATTTACTTGAAAACAGGGCAGCATCCACAGACAAACGGCCCATCCTGGCGTGGGTTCCAATCTCAAAACTGCGACTGGTCTCCTGCTTCAAATCGGGGTTGGGGAGCAACACGGCAGTTGACACCTCCAGCGCACTGTTGACCTGTTGGCCCTCTGGGGCGCGAAAGCCGGTGGCGTAACTGGCATACAACGACCATTGCGGTGTGGCCCGAAACATGACGCCCAGTTTGGGCGTCAGTGCGGTGCCCGAGAGTGACGTGCCGGGTGCCGAGGCAATACCGGGAAAGTAACCCGCCTGGCTTTGCACATCCAGCGCAAACCGGTCGTAACGGATGCCGGGTGTCACGCTCCATTGATCACTGATCCACTCACTCTGCACATACACGGCCTGGCTGCTGTCCCGGGTGTCTGGAAAATAGCGTCGCGGTGCAAAAGCCGCCAGCGGCAGGGGATCACTGCCGTCCGCCAAGCTCGACGTATCGGTACGCGTGAGGTCCACGCCATAGGTGAGTTTTTGAGACCAACGCGGTGTCATGACAAAGACTTTGTCGAACTGCACACTGCCCTGCACAGCGCGCTCGTCGTACTGGGTTGTCCTGGTACGCGCGCCATCGTTTGCAAATGCGGTTTTCAGCAAAGTCTTGCCGTCATCCATGGCATGGCTTGTTTGGGCAGACAAGGTCAGTTGCACATGGTCTGCCCAATCCCGGTCCAAGCGGTAGCGGGTGTCCCACGTGACCCGGTCCCGGTTCATCGACTTGAAGGCGGTCTCACCCATGACGGCTGCTGCGTTGGCGGCAGTTTGCAAGGAGGACCGTGTGGCTGGCGTACCCAATGTGGCATAGGTTAAGGGCAAGGCCACCGGCACCTTGACGCGACTGGACAACAAATCCACCTCATTGGTCTTGCGAACATGCTCCAAAGTCAACCGATGCGTGACACCGGCAGCCGGACGAAAGACCAGTTTGCCCAGCAGTGCTTCACTGTTGATGCTTTGTGGGTTGGGGGTGGTGCGGTCCCCATTGGCCGCGTCATTGGTGCCCATGTTGGACAAACCGTCTGCTCGGGTTTTGGTGCCCGTGACAGACCACTCCACGGCATCGCCGGCACGGGCCGCCAGTGTTGCGCCGACCGTCATTCCCTGGTCGTCCCCGCTGTGTGCAAGCCAGGCTTTTCCACCAATCTGTTTGCGAACGCCGTCGGTGGTCAACAGGTAGTCTGCGGGCTCCAGGGTGATGAAGTTCACCAAGCCCGCCAAGCCGTCAGAGCCATACAGCACAGAGGAGGCCCCATGCACAATTTCCACGCGTTTCAGTAGGCCTACAGCCACTGAGTCTCTGCCAAAGGCATTGCTGCCGTTGATGTAGCTGCGCGGCAATCGAACACCGTCCACCAGCATCACCACCCGATTGCCGCCTTGCCCCCGAATCGTGAAGCCGGCATTGGCATCAGCGCCAACGGAGTTGCCGCGTCCTGTAACGCCGAAGCGCGCAGGAGCGCGTTTGACGGACACGTTGGGCAAGCCCGCTGCCATGTCGCGGATGTCGCCCACCTGGCCCACTTCCAGGTCTTGGGTGCGAAGCACATCCATCTGCAGGGCCAGATCTTCGGTGGACTGCTCGCTGCGCGAGCCGCTAACAACCACCTCCTTGAGCACCGGTGCAGGCATCTGTCCTTGGGCTTGGGCCTGTCCGAGCGCCGTGCAGGCGAAGGCCACGAGCAGTGGCAAGGGGCGCATGGCCCATGGACTGCGTTGATTGAGCTTGTGTTTGATGTTGAACATAAAGAGTTGAAAGTGAAAACTTGCTGTAATTATTGGTGAAAGACCTTAGGTCTCGTACAGGTATCGTGACGTTTCTTGAAGCAAATTAATGTTGGCAAACAGGCTCTGTCAGATCATCCCCTTGGCTGTTAATTACAAACGTCAAAGGAAGAAACTATGAGAGCTCACACACTGTCCCGCGTCGCGGCTTTGGCACTTGCTGCCTTGTCCCTGACTGCGTTCGCACAAGACAAAAAAGGGGTGACCCCTGGCGAGATGAACTACCAAGCGGGGGCGTCTCCTCTCGGGAATGAGCCCATGGTGCAAAGCACCAACCCGAAGGCCCCCGCCATGACGACGGCCGAATTTGATGTCGCTCGCAAGATTTATTTTGAGCGCTGTGCCGGCTGCCACGGCGTACTGCGCAAGGGTGCCACCGGCAAACCGCTGACCCCCGACCTCACTGTGGCCAAGGGCACGGATTACCTTAAAGTTTTTATTGCTTACGGCTCACCCGCAGGCATGCCCAACTGGCAAACTTCCGGCGAAATGACTGAAGCCCAAGTGGACTTGATGGCACGCTACATTCAGCACGAGCCACCACAGCCTCCCGAGTGGGGCATGGCCGACATGAAGGGCACCTGGAAGGTGACAGTGGCCCCCAAGGACCGCCCCACCAAGAAGATGAACAATTTCAACATTGCCAACATCTTCTCCACCACCTTGCGTGACACCGGTGAAGTGGCTTTGATTGATGGCGACAGCAAGCAAATCATCAACATTGTGAAGACCGGGTATGCGGTTCACATTTCGCGCACCTCCGCTTCGGGCCGCTATTTGTTCGTCATTGGCCGTGATGGTCGTGTGAACATGATCGACCTGTGGATGCCCAAGCCCGACAATGTGGCTGAAGTGCGCATTGGCTTGGAAGCTCGTTCAGTCGAGTCTTCCAAGTACAAAGGCAAAGAAGGCGATTTCACCGACAAACTCGTGATCGCAGGTGCTTACTGGCCTCCCCAGTACGTCATCATGAACGGCGACACGTTGGAGCCCCTGAAAATTGTCTCCACCCGTGGCATGACCGTGGATACACAGGAATACCACCCTGAGCCTCGGGTGGCGTCCATCGTGGCCTCCCATTACAAGCCTGAATTCATTGTGAACGTGAAAGAAACCGGCAAGACGCTGATGGTGGATTACTCCGACGTCAACGCCTTGAAGGTCACTGAGTTGGAAGCCGCACGCTATTTGCATGACGGCGGTTGGGACTCGACCAAGCGCTATTTCATGGTGGCGGCCAATAACAGCAACAAGATTGGTGTGATTGATTCCAAGGAAAACAAGGTCACTGCGATTATTGAAGTAGGCAAAACACCGCACCCCGGTCGTGGTGCCAACTTTATTCACCCCAAATTTGGTCCCGTGTGGGCAACGGGTCACTTGGGTGACGAGACGATTTCCCTGATCGGCACCGACCCTATCAAGCACAAAGCGCAAGCTTTCAAAGTGGTCGAGACGCTCAAAGGCCAAGGTGGCGGTGCTTTGTTTATCAAGAGTCACCCCAAGTCCAACCACTTGTACACCGACACGCCTTTGAATCCAGATCCGAAGCTGTCGCAGTCGATCGCGGTGTTTGACATCAAAAACCTGGACAAGGGTTACCAAGTGTTGCCTATCGCTGAATGGGCAGGATTGGCGGCCGACGGGGGTGCGAAACGGGTCGTACAGCCTGAGTTCAACACAGCAGGTGACGAGGTGTGGTTTGCGGTCTGGTCAGCCAAAGACAAGCAGTCCGCCTTGGTGGTGGTAGATGACAAGACCTTGCAACTCAAGGCCGTGATCAAAGACCCACGCATCATCACACCCACCGGTCACTTCAATGTGTTTAACACTCAGCACGACGTGTATTGATTTTGGAGAAAACCTGATGAAAACAACTCTGATTGCACTCACCGCACTGTTGGCGTTGGGAGCGCAGGCCGGCCCTGTGGACGATGCCATGAACAAAGCCGGGTGCATGGCCTGTCATGCCAAAGACAAGAAAATACTGGGCCCGTCTTTCAAGGAAATCGCTGCCAAATACAAAGGGCAAGACGCAGTGGCCAAATTGATGGAAAAAGTTCGCAAAGGCGGAGCGGGCGTTTATGGTCCGATCCCCATGGCACCCAACCCTCCGGAGAAGATCAATGACGCTGATTTGAAGGCAGCGGTTGAGTTGATTCTCCAATCCTGATTGGTGAAGCACATGTTCACTGCCTGCCTGCGAACAGCAGCGGCAGTGGCACTTTTGACGGCCTGCCTCGCGCAGGCCGCTTCATTGCCGCTGCCTTGGTGCGCGAATGCGGACACGGGCGAAAATTCGCGCCCCATGGCCGTGTCAGCGGACCGACGTTGGATTCTCGCAGCGGACGCCACGCAAGAATCTTTGGTGCTCTTTGACGAGCATCTGAATCTAGTCCGGCGCTACCCACTCCTCACGCGCGACGGGCAGGCGACGGGTGCGGTTCAACTCATTGTGGATGCGTCGCCTCGCAACAGCTTCATTGTCGTCACGCGTGACGCGCCCGAGGTATGGGAAATATCCTACGACCCGAACGCTGACCCCATTTTTGATGGCCTCGTGCATGACTACCGAATGGGCGAAGGACTGGCACGACCTGGTTTTTTAGGGCTTCGCCGAACCTTGCTTCGTCAAGCACTGGGCACTCCTTATTTCACCGCTGATTACCGCACCCTCATCAGCATCAGTAAAAACGCAGACAGTGATGGCGCACAGGCACGCATCGTGAATTTGGATGTTCGCCGAGAAATCGCCACCGTCACACTGGCCCAGGGCTCCGAACCCCACCTGCCTTTTGCTGTCACTGCCGACGGACGCACTTGGCATGCTCACAGCGGACCGACCCCGACACCGGAATCAACCCAGCAACTAATGGGTTACTGCACCCCGTAAGATTGAAGGCGAAGCGCGTCAACAATGCGGATGTCGCGCTTGTCCATCTCGATCAATCCCTTTTCTTCGAGCTCCCGTAACACCTTGGAAAAGTACTCCGGCGTCAGGGACAGACGCGAGGCAATGGTGGCTTTGCTCACCGGCAAAGCAACGGTAAAGGTTTCATCATTGGCGCTCTCGCTCATCTCATGCTCGCGCAGCAAGTAGCCAATCACCCGCTGGACGCCACTTTGCAAAGCGCCCGATTCAATGTCCTGTACCAAGCCGTGCAAACGACGTGAAATACCAGCCAGCATGCGCATGCAAAACCGAGGGTCACGTTCAATTTCTGACACGATGGCCTGCTTGCTCACCGTCAGCAGTAGCGTGCTGGTTAACGCCTGCGCATTCAAAATGTAGGGCTTGCTGGTGAACATCAAGGCCTCAGCGAAACTGTGGCCCGGCCCCACCAATTCAATCACTTTTTCCTGCCCGGTTTGGGACAGGGCAAACAATTTGACCTGACCCGTGACCACCACATGAAACTCCTCACACGGCTCTCCGTAATGGAACACAGTGTCGCCCCGGCCCAGGCGTCGCAATTCACAGCCCAAAGCCATGCGGCTCAAATCGGCTGGCGACAAATCGCTAAACAGGGGCAGCACCGCAAGAAAGCGCGGAATATTGAATTGACTGAATTCCATCTTCTTTTGATTACATTCTTAAGATCGTTCAAGGATCAAAACTATCCTCTATCCTATCCTCACCGGAAATTATCAATCATTGGAGTTCCAACGCGATGAATCAAGAAAAAGCCAGCGGATTTACCAAGCAGATGGCCCGCAACATGTTCTATGGCGGTTCCGTATTCTTTATTTTTGTCTTTGCCGGACTTATATTCGATAGCGAGCGCAAGATCCCGCACCGCTCTAATGCCGAGGCGATCACGCCGGCGGTGGTGGCCGGCAAGCACATCTGGGAAACGCGCAACTGCATCGGCTGCCACACGCTGCTGGGCGAAGGGGCCTACTTTGCCCCTGAGTTAGGTAATGTGTACGCGCGCCGCGGTCCCGACTTCATCAAAGCTTGGATGAAGTCCATGCCCACCAATACGCCCGGGCGCCGCCAGATGCCACAGTTTGACCTGACCGAGCAACAACTCGACGATGTGGTGGAGTTCCTGCGCTGGACCGGCAACATCAACACTGAAAAATGGCCACCGAACATCGAAGGTTAAGGCAAATAAAACTCTCCGGACCCTCAAGGAAATAAAATGCAAGCGACTCCTCTCAAGTACGCATCGCAGTCGGTTTCGAAGTATTACTTCATTGCCGCACTGGCGCTGTTTACGGCTCAAATCATCTTCGGCGTGTTGCTGGGATTGCAATACGTGATCGGGGATTTATTCTTCCCCTACATCCCGTTCAACCAGGCCCGCATGGTGCACACCAACCTGCTCATCGTCTGGCTGCTGTTCGGCTTTATGGGTGCAGCCTATTACATGGTTCCGGAAGAATCAGAAACCGAGCTGTACAGCCCCAAATTGGCGATGTTGCTGTTTTGGGTGTTCCTGGTGGCAGGTGCCGCGACGATCGTGGGCTACCTCGCGGTGCCCTATGCCAAACTGGCCGAGCTGACCGGCAACGATTTGCTGCGAACCATGGGGCGTGAGTTCCTGGAGCAACCTTTGCCGACCAAAGTCGGCATCGTGATTGTGGCGCTGGGCATGTTGTTCAACATTACCATGACCGTTCTCAAAGGCCGCAAGACCAGCATCTCAGTGGTGCTGCTCATGGGCCTGTGGGGCTTGGCGCTGATGTTCCTGTTCAGCTTTGTCAACCCTGACAATCTGGTACGCGACAAAATGTACTGGTGGTTTGTGGTTCACCTTTGGGTGGAAGGCACTTGGGAATTGATTCTGGGCGCACTGCTGGCTTTTGTGCTGATCAAGACGACTGGTGTGGACCGCGAAGTGATTGACAAATGGCTTTACGTCATCATTGCCATGGCATTGATTACTGGCATTTTGGGCACCGGCCACCACTTCTTCTTTATCGGGATGCCCGGCTACTGGTTGTGGATTGGAAGCATCTTCTCGGCTTTGGAGCCCCTTCCCTTCTTCATGATGACCGTGTTTGCTTTCAACATGGTGCAACGCCGCCGCCGCGAGCACCCCAACCAGGCCGCATTGCTCTGGGCCTTGGGTTGCTCGGTAGTAGGTTTCCTCGGTGCCGGTTTGTGGGGTTTCATGCACACGCTGGCTCCCATTAACTACTACACCCATGGCACGCAGCTCACCGCAGCACACGGCCACTTGGCTTTCTATGGCGCGTACGTGCTGGTCGTGCTGGCCATCATCAGCTACGCCATGCCCATTCTGCGCGGTCGTGAAGCCAATAGCCGCAAGGCTCAAAACGTGGAAATGTGGAGCTTCTGGATCATGACCATTGGTATGGCCGTCATGGTGTTGGCCCTGACTGGCGCGGGCGTCTTGCAAATCTGGCTGCAACGTCTGCCAGAAACCGGGGCCCAGTCCTTCATGGCCACACAGGATCAACTCAACTTCTTCTACTGGGCGCGCATTGGGGGCGGTGTGGGCTTCCTGATCGGCTTGCTCACCTACTTGAGTAGCTTCTTCATTGGTGGCGCCTACGACGCCCGGGTGGACAGCACCTCTGGAATCCTGCCCCGTGCGGCCTAAAGAAAAGGTCTGTGTATGACGATGCCAGTGTCCCTCAAGCGCGAGCCTCAAAGTCACTGCGCGTCGTCCCTCCCACCTTATTACGCGGCGCAGGGCGCAGAGTGCGCCTTGTTTGAGCATGCATGGCAGCAGCAGTTGCCACTGCTCATCAAAGGCCCGACCGGCTGCGGCAAGACTCGGTTTGTGGAGCACATGGCGGCCAAGCTGGGTCGCCCGCTGATTACGGTGTCTTGCCACGATGACCTTAGCGCCTCCGACTTGGTAGGCCGGTTTTTGATTGGTCAGGGCAACACGGTCTGGTCAGACGGTCCCTTGGCCCGCGCCGTGCGCAGCGGCGCGATCTGCTACTTGGACGAAGTGGTAGAGGCCCGCAAAGACACCACCGTGGTGTTGCACCCCTTGGCCGATGACCGGCGCATTTTGCCGATTGAACGCACTGGTGAGCAGCTGCAAGCACCACCCGAGTTCATGCTGGTCATCTCCTACAACCCCGGTTACCAAAACCTGTTGAAGGGACTCAAACCCAGCACCCGCCAACGCTTTGTGGCATTGAGTCTGAACTACCCTGCGGCCGACGTTGAGCGTCAGATCGTTCAAAAAGAAGCCAGGGTTTCAGAGCAGGTCGCCGACCAATTGGTGCGTTTGGCCCAATCGCTGCGCAGCCTCACGGACCATGACCTGGAGGAAACGGCCAGCACCCGCTTGCTGGTGGCTGCGGCGCGCTTGCATGCCTCTGGACTTTCCTTGCACACCGCTTGCCAAGCCGCGATTGTGGACGCGCTGACCGACGACACCGCCACGGCCGAGGCCTTGCACGAGGTGGTGCGTGCCCTCATTGGCGATGCGCACTGATACAGCGAGGTTGCAAGTCTGGCGCAGGCGTACGCAGACGGGTTTCTTCATCCTCTTTCTGCTGGCGCCAGCACTGAACCTGCTGCGGTTTGATCTCTATGAAACGCAGCTCTGGTTTCTGGGCTTTCGCTGGACATTGGGAATTGACGCACTGGTGCATGGTGAGGTCAGTGCCACACAGGCGGCGCTGAACCTTCTCTTGCGTGCCTTCCTTCCAGGCGTCCTGTTCGTTGTGGTTTTTCTGGGCATTGCCTACCGCTATGGGCGGGTGTACTGCGGCTGGCTGTGCCCGCACTTCTCTGCGGTCGAGGCGCTCAACAGTCTTTTGCACCGCGCCTGCGGCAAGCTCAGCCTGTGGGACCGCACCACCACCCCACGCCAGGGCATTGAGCCCGCCGCACGCTGGTGGCCGCTGTTTGGCTTGAGTTGCCTGATCATGGGGTTTTTGTGGGCGATCACGCTGCTCACCTATTTGTTGCCGCCCAAGGTCATTTGGGGTGGATTGGTCACAGGAGAGCTGACGATCAACCAGCTTCGGTTTCTGCTGGTAGGCACTACCGTTTTCACACTGGAATTTGCCTTTGCCCGCCATTTGTTTTGTCGCTTTGGGTGCGCTGTGGGCCTGTTCCAAAGCTTGGCGTGGATGGCCAATCCGCGGGGCATGGTGGTGGCATTTACCCGCGAGCGCGCGCGCGATTGCAAAACCTGCCGCGAGGAAACACACCTGCCTGCCGCCCCTCAGGCCTCAGCCGCGCTTACAGCCATGCCTGGCAACGCCTGCGATGCCACCTGCCCCATGCGACTGCGTCCGCGCAACATCAAACGGTTGATGTTCTCGTGCGTGCAATGCGGCCAATGCCTCAGTGCCTGCGACACCACCCACACCGCCCAGCACCGCACCCCCACCTTGCAATGGGAAATAGGGGAAGGGGCGCTGCGCGAAACCTTGCGCCAGCGCCGCGATGAACTTCAAGGAAAACCATAATGGAAGAGATGGTGGGCCGCTGGTGGCATGAGGCGCTGGTGCGCTGGACACAGCCCGCGCATGCAGCCAGTGCGGTGCATTTGGACGATGTCAAAAAGACCATGGGTGTGATGTTCCGCGCAGCCGGCGGCTCAGGCACCTTGCGGTTCGCGATTGCCAGTGTCCAGCGCACTGGGGGCCCGCGCAGTTTGCTACAGCGTGTAGCGGGCGCCGGGGAACATGCCACGCTGGCGGTACTGGAAACTGATGTTTTCGCACTCCCCCCCACTTTGGCAGTGTTTGGCGAAAAAACGCTCAACCACGACTTGTACCTTTGGCTGGCATTGCTGTCAGCGCACTTCGAGCCCAGCGGTTGCTGGATGGCAGACAACCTGCAAGCCACCCGACACGCCTTGCACCGCTTTCCCGGCTTTTATACGCGCTACCAACGCCTGCTGGCCAAACACTTGGCACAAAGGCCCCCTCTGGACATGCTCAAAGGCCACAGCGTGCAGGCCGAGCAAGCCGTCCGACGGGCGCTCGAAGGCCTGGGTTTGCCCGACAAACGCATCACCGCCCTCGACGTCGCGCCGGTGTGGTTGTGGGTGGGCGCGGGCAGTTCACCCCCTGCCCAAGCCAACCCCGACCGCAGTCCGCCAGCACCCGACGCTGATGCACGCCAACCCACCACCCAAAGCACCCAACGCCGCCGCGCCAAGCACGGCCAATATGAGATGGACCGCAACCCGCTGGTGCTGCCCTTTCGGGCCGAGGCACTGATGTCCTGGAGTGAGATGGTGCGCGTGAACCGCAGCACCGACGATGAAGACGACGGCAACGCCATTCGCGCGGCCAATGACATGGAAGTGCTCAACTTGGCACCTGACGGGCAGACACTGGCCGCTCGGGTGAAGTTCGACCTGGACCTGCCCAGCAGCAGCGCCGATGACCTGCCGCTGGGTGTGGGTCAGCACTTTCCCGAATGGAACTACAAGCGCAGCGTGTTGGTGCCTGCGCACTGCTGCGTGCAGGAGCTGGTGGCTCGCCCTGGTCAGGTATTCGTTCCCCCCACCGCGCTGCGCCACACCGCACGTCAACTGCGCAAACGGCTGGAAGTATTGCGCGACGCCCCGCGCCAGCAGCGCGGCCAAGAAAGCGGAGACGACATTGATCTGGATGCGTGGGTGCGACTGCACAGTGACGACCTCGGGGAAGGCCAGTTGCGCAGCGATACCCCCGCCGTGTACACCCGTCGAGTGCGTGGCGACCGCAGCCTGTCCACCCTGCTGCTGGCCGATCTGTCGCAATCCACCGACGCCTACGCCAGCAACGACGCTCGGGTCATCGACGTGATTCGCGACGCGCTCTATGTGTTTGGCGAAGCGCTGACCGCCGTCGGTGACCCCTTTTCCATGTGGGGCTTCAGCTCCGTTCGGCGCAACAACGTGCGCATGCAGTACCTGAAAGGCTTTGACGAGCCCTGGACCGATGCCACGCGCGCTCGGGTGGGGGCTGTGCGCCCCGGCTACTACACCCGAATGGGGGCGGCGATTCGCCATGCCACCGTGCAATTGCAATCGCGCCCCGAGCGCAAACGCTTGCTGATGCTGCTGACGGATGGCAAACCCAATGACTTGGACGTGTATGAAGGTCGCTACGGTTTGGAAGACACCCGCCACGCCATTCATGAAGCCCGCCTCGCCGGACTCACTCCGTTTTGCGTGACCATCGACTCCGCCGCGCATGATTACCTGCCCCTGCTGTTTGGCCGTCAAGGCTATGCCTTGGTCCATCGCCCGCAAGACCTGGTGAAACGCCTCACACAGGCATGGACGGTGCTGGCACGCTAGTCCTTGTGAAGAAGGCCCTGCGCTGCGGCCACCCGCCCTTCAAAGACAACGTGATGGTGAGCCGGTTTACCGGATCTTTACCACCGCTTTAAATGCTCGATGCGGCGCGCGCCTAGACTGTGCAGATGAGCCAACACCTATTGATGATCGAAGACGATGCGCGCCTGGCGGGCATGGTGAGTGAGTACCTGAGCCAAAACGGGTTCACCGTGGGCCATGAAGGCGACGGGCAACGGGGGTTGGCGGCGCTGCAGGCCGCACCGGTCGATCTGGTCATTTTGGACTTGATGCTGCCTGACATGGAAGGTCTTGAGGTCTGTCGGCGGATTCGCACACTGCCGGGTGCGCTGGCGCAGGTGCCGGTGCTGATGCTAACGGCCAAGGGCGATGCCATGGACCGCATCATTGGCCTGGAGATTGGCGCCGACGACTACCTGCCCAAGCCGTTTGAGCCCCGCGAGTTGCTGGCCCGCATTCGGGCCGTATTGCGCCGTCGCGTGGACGGCCCACCCGCCACCACCCAAACCCTGCGTTTTGGCTCACTGGAGATCGACCGTGATGCGCGTACCGTCAGCGTCGGTGCCGAGCTGTGTGAGCTCACGTCCTACCAATTTGATTTGCTGGTCGCCTTGGCGGAACGCGCCGGAAGAGTGCTGAGCCGGGACCAAATCATGGAAGCCGTTCGAGGACGGGAGCTGGACGCATTTGACCGGTCCATTGACGTGCACATGGGACGTATTCGCGCCGCCATTGAGCAAGACGCCAAGACCCCGAAGCGCATTCTCACCGTGCGAGGGGTGGGCTATGTTTTTGCCCGTCAGCAAGATTGAGCATGTTCAACAAGCTCTACGTGCGCATCTGGCTGGCCGTGGTGATGGCGGTGGCGGTGTTAACTTTGTTGGTGGCGTGGGCCTGGCGTTTGGCAGCAGAGCCGCCGCTGCGCGAGGTGTTTGTTCGCAATGCGCAGGGGCAAATCATCGGCAGTGGCCACCCGCGCCGCACGCATGCGCCTGAGGCGCGACGATCGGCCCGGGAATCGCACCCTGAGGACGGCGACGACCGAGAGGACGCTACCCGCTGGCCCGAGCCACGGGGTCGCTACGGCACCGGCCCCGAGTTTTTGGTGCGTATGCAAGACGGCCAAACGGTCTTGCTGCATTTGCCACGTGCCCCCACCCCGTCCTGGAGCCGCCCCCCATTTGGTTTCTTTTGGATGCTGGGGTTGGTGGGTTTGGCGGTGGCCTTGGCCACCTACCCCATCATCCGCAAACTGACCCGGCGACTCGAAACGCTGCAAAACGGAGTCGAGCAATGGGGCGCGGGCGACCTGTCATTGCGCATTCCTGAAGCGGGTCAAGATGAAGTGGCCTTTCTGGCCAAACGGTTCAATGTGGCGGCAGAACGGGTGGAGACCTTGGTGAAGTCACACGAGTCTTTGCTGGCCTCCCAAAAATCACTCCTGGCCAATGCCTCGCACGAGTTGCGTTCACCCCTGACTCGCATTCGCATGGGGTTGGAGTTGATGGGCAGCTCACCGTCACCCGCTTTTCGGCAAGAGATTGAGCGCAACATCACCGAGCTGGATCAGCTGATTGAAGAAATTTTGCTCGCCAGCCGCCTTGACGCTCGCGAGGCCGACATGGGCACCATCGAGTCCGTGGACTTGCTGGGTTTGATCGCCGAGGAATGTGCCCGGGTGGATGCCGACCTAGAGGTGCAGCAAGCACCCGCCGCAGCCAACACCTCGCCACAGCCCGTGGTAGACGACCTGCCGGTGCAAGGTGTGGCCAAGTTGTTGCGGCGCGCCGTGCGCAACCTGCTGGAAAACGCCCGCCGCCACACCGCAGGCGACATCGCGGTGACGCTGGCACAGGCGGGAGAGCAGGTGGTCATTCAGGTCTGCGACCGGGGGCCCGGCGTGCCTGAGGCGTTGCAAAAACGCATTTTTGAGCCGTTTTACCGACTACCCGGGGCCACGGAGCGTGACGGCGGCGTGGGACTGGGGCTGGCCTTGGTGAAATCCATTGTGCTGCGCCACGGTGGCACGGTGGTCTGCAAGAACCGGGCGGGTGGCGGAGCCTGTTTTGTGGTGTCTTTGCCTTTGACCGTCAAAAACAGGCCGAAACAAGCTTCAATTTGATGTTTTTTTGCTGAAAATCTTCGCCGTATCCCCCAAATGTGGGATGGTGCTTGCGCCGAAGGCTGGGTAAAGTTGTTTTTGCTGCTGTCACAGCGATCAAGTATTGAAACCGGCCCGTTAAGGCAAGGCGTTTCAAACCTTTAAGAGTCCAACGACGTTCCTTCGGGAACCTTTACAAAGCCACCTTAGGGTGGCTTTTTTTTATGACTTTTTTGCCTCTAGCCCTTGCCCACCCTGCGCAAGCAGCTATAAATTCAAGAGCACTTTATCAGGGGTGATGTCGTTCAGGCAACGCGTGTGGCCCAAGGGGCAGGAGCGCTCGAAACACGGCGCGCAATCCAGGGGTGGCTGGTAGGAAGAATCGTTTTTTAACCACAAAACATGGGCATGTGAACTCAGCGGTGGCGTATGCAGAGGGCTGCTGGAGCCAAAGATCGCCACTTGGGGAACACCAAACGCCGCCGCCACATGCATTAGCCCCGAGTCATTGCTGACCACCGCCTTTGCCGCCGCGATGGCGGCAAAGGCATGCGCCAACGATGTTTTACCTGCCAAGTTGATGCATTGCCCCGCTTTTTCCTGATTCACGGGCCCGGCGATCTCATCACAGAGCGCCCCTTCTTTGCCGGAGCCGAGCAACACCACAGGCAAATCCAACTGGCGTGCCAATTCAGAGAAATAGGGCGCAGGCCACCGCTTGGCCGGGCCAAACTCCGCCCCAGGCGCAAACACGTAATACCGACCCCGCACCAGCCCCATGGCCCCGAGCGCGTGCTCCTCCTCTGCCGCTTCAAGGTGCAACTGAGGGGTGTCGTTGTCCAGCTCGGTCGTGGCCCCGCTCAGCGCCGAGTAAAACGCCACCATCGGCGGGCGCTTGCCTTTGGACGGGTTTTTGAGGCGATGGGTCAGCAAGCCAATTCGGGCTTCGCCCAGATAGCCCACGCGCTTGGGGATTTTGGCCAACAAGGGCAACAACGCACTTTTGAGTGAGTTGGGGCACACGTAAGCAATGTCAAACTCACCGGCCATGGCGCTGGCAATGCGCCGCCGCGCGCTGAACTGCAAGCCGCCATGGGCGAACGGCAGCTCGATCACGGCAGACACCTGCGGCATGGCCCGGTACACCGGCGCCACCCAAGGCAAAGCCCCCACGGTGAGCTGCTCACCGCGTGCGGCCAGTCGGCGCATCAGCGGCTCGGTCATCACCGCGTCGCCAATCCATTGCGGCGCGATGACGAGGGACCTGAGTAGCCCCATCCGTGACTCAGTGACCGGCGAAATGTTCACCTTCCTTCAGTTGGTAAACCGTGCCGCAATAAGGGCACTTGGCTTGGCCGGTGCGAGCCACATCCAAGTACACCTTGGGATGACTGTTCCAGATTTTCATATCCGCCAAGGGGCTGGGACAGTACACGCCGCCTTGGTGATTCAGGTCTTTGGCCAAAACTTCAATGCTTGATTTGCTCATTTTTTTCTTTACAGGTGGAGAGGCATCGTCGGGGCCAAACGGCCCGATCGTCGCGTGACAAGAGGACGGATTAAACCGGGGTCAGCCAGTGGGCGTACTTGGCGTTTCGGCCGTTGACGATGTCAAAGTAGGCAGCCTGAATTTTTTCAGTGATCGGGCCCCGAGTGCCGACGTAGTCGTCGCGGCCCAGTTCAATGCGGTCCAGCTCGCGAATGGGGGTCACCTCAGCGGCTGTGCCGGTGAAAAACGCCTCGTCACAAATATAGACTTCATCACGCGTGATGCGCTTTTGCACCACTTCCAGGCCCAAATCTTGGCAGATGTGAAACACCGTGTTGCGGGTGATGCCGTTCAATGCGCCTGCCGACAAGTCGGGGGTGTAAACCACGCCGTTTTTGACCACAAACAGGTTTTCGCCTGCGCCTTCGGACACAAAACCATTCGCGTCCAGCAGCATTGCTTCGTCGTAGCCGTCGTCGGTGGCTTCCATGTTGGCCAAAATGGAGTTGGTGTAGTTGCTCACTGCCTTGGCTTGGGTCATGGTGATGTTCACATGGTGGCGCGTGTAGCTGGAAATTTTCACGCGAATGCCGCGCTTCATGCCCTCATCACCCAGGTAAACGCCCCATGGCCACGCGGCAACCATCAGGTGAATCGTGTTGCCCTTGGGGCTCACGCCCAGTTTCTTGTCCCCAATCCAAGTCAAGGGGCGCAAGTAGCCAGACTCCAGCTTGTTCTCGCGCACCACCGCCACTTGGGCGTCGTTCACTTGCGCTTGGGTGAAGGGAATTTTCATGCGCAAAATTTTGGCGCTGTTGAACAGGCGCTCAGTATGCTCCGCCAGCCTAAAGATGGCCGTGCCGTTGGTGCCATGGTAGGCACGCACACCCTCGAACGCGCCACAACCGTAGTGCAGGGTGTGGGACAGGACGTGAATCTTGGCGTCACGCCAGTCCACCATCTGGCCGTCCATCCAGATTTTTCCATCGCGGTCGGACATTGAAGGGGGCATTGGGTTCATGGGGCGTTCCTTGTGAGTGGACAGTTCAAATGGGGTGATGCGCTCATTTTACGGGCCACTGCCGGCCTGCCTGCGGGGCTTAGCGGGCCTTCAATACCATCTGGTATTTGGACAGCGTGATGTCAAAGCGCGCCAAGAAACTCTGCCCCAGCAAGGCCTTTTCCTGCGCCTCTCCCACCAGGCCCACCCCCACCCGAATGCCGGACACCGTAAGGGGGCCCACCGTGACAGCCACGTCGGTCACGATGCGTCCATTGAGCGTGCCATTGGCCGTTAGAAACACGGTAGGCACGCCGCGGCCCAACCCGGCAGAACCTGCCAAGGCCTCGCTGACCGTCACCAGCGAGGCGCCCGTATCCACCAGAAAGGTGACGGGTTGGTCATTGATTAAGCCACGCGCATAAAAGTGGCCGTCGCGGTCTCGGGGAATGGTCAGTTCGCCTGTGGCTGACACAGTGACGGACTTCGGCTTCAGGTAGTGCGTCATCGCGAAGTAAAGCCCGCCCATCACGACCATCCAGAACACGACAATACCCAAAGGTCCCCATTTGAGCCCTTTGGACAGGCCACTTTGGCTCAGAGCTCGCCTTGGCAGAGGTGGCGGCGTCTCACGCTGATTGGCACCCATGGTTTTCTCCGTCGTTGGCTTTGCATGTTAGCCCGGCGTGATGCGCCATTGAACGCCCCAGGCTGTGGCGGCCATATCTCCCAACGGGTATAATCCGTTACCTGGTTAGGTTTATCGCTTATATAGCGTGACAATTTTCTGGTTTGCACCAACGTAAACCCAGCATCTCCAACTTCCCCGGATGACACAGTGCATGGGGCGTCACTCAAACGCCTCGCTTGTTGATAGCCACATCAGCATCGCCAACCGTACATCCGTTGACATCACGCCATTCAAGGGCTGCCACGTTGGCTCACGAACGTGGCAAAAATGATCCGGACCAAGTACCACCCGGCCTAAAACAGGTCGAATTTCCAGTTTTTTTAGTTGCTAACCGGGACGAGTAGTCACGGCGCAGGGATGAATGAATAAAATGATTAGCAATATTGAGATCGGCAAGTACCTCGTCTCACCTCTCAGCAAACGACTCGAGGACGGCAGTTTTGCCGCTTCGGTGTCTATTCGGTCAGGTCGCGGTCGCGGCACCCATGACCGGGTGATGCGTTTCACGCCCAGCTTTGGCTGCGATACCGCGGCCTTGAACTACGCCACTCAACAAGGCGTGATTTGGGTGAATGAGCGCTTGAACTGACGTGAACCAGCCTGCTGACACGGCCCATTGGCAGTGTCAGCAGGCCCCAATTTTTGGACCCTTTGGGCCCGGTTGATGCCGGGCCCCCAGTTTTTTGAGTATTAACGGAGTAAAGACAATGGCTAAGGAAGAACTGATTGAGATGAGCGGCATGGTGACCGATGTGTTGCCTGACTCGCGTTTTCGCGTGACCCTGGACAACGGCCACCAGCTCATCGCCTACACCGGCGGAAAAATGCGCAAACACCACATCCGCATCTTGGCGGGTGACAAAGTGTCGCTAGAACTCTCGCCGTATGACCTGACCAAAGGCCGCATCACGTTCCGCCACCTGGCTGGACGTGGCCCTGCACCCAGCCAGCATTAATTTGTTGCGCTGAATTGGCACGCGGTCACCTGCAGGTGACTGGCGCACAGCCCTTCACGTGAGTGAACGCACCACTTCCATGGCCTGCTCAACACGCTCAACCGCATGGATAGTCAAGCCATCAATTGGCTTCTTAGGCACATTGGCCTTGGGCACCACGGCCATGCTGAACCCAAGCTTCGCCGCCTCTTTCAGCCGCTCCTGACCTCTGGGTGCAGGACGCACTTCTCCCGCCAAACCGACTTCTCCAAACGCAAAAAACCCTTTCGGCAAGGGCTTGCCGCGCAAGCTCGATGTGATCGCCAGCAGCACGGCCAAGTCGGCAGCGGGCTCGCTAATGCGCACGCCGCCCACCGCATTCACAAACACATCTTGGTCCATGCACGCCACACCAGCGTGGCGGTGCAATACGGCCAACAGCATGGCGAGACGGTCTCTGTCCAGACCCACGCTCAACCGCCGCGGCGAGGGGCCGCCCGTATCCACCAGCGCTTGAATCTCGACCAGCATCGGGCGGGTGCCCTCC
This sequence comes from Rhodoferax sp., assembly GCA_049286445.1. Classification (GTDB taxonomy): domain Bacteria; phylum Pseudomonadota; class Gammaproteobacteria; order Burkholderiales; family Burkholderiaceae_C; genus Rhodoferax. The sequence continues at coordinate 30,726 of JBAQDW010000346.1, forward strand.
AGCGTGACCATGACGCAGCTGCCGGGCACGGGTTCGGAGTGTTGACTCAAAAAGATGGCGCTCGGGTTGGACACCCCCTTGAGGCCTTTTTCAGTCATGGCAAACACACCAATCTCGTTCACGGCCCCAAACCGGTTCTTAATGGCCCGAACCAAGCGAAAGCTGCTGTGCGTATCACCTTCAAAGTACAACACTGTGTCCACCATGTGTTCGAGCACACGCGGACCGGCCAACGCGCCTTCTTTGGTCACATGACCCACCAGCACAATGCACACGCCGCTGGCTTTGGCCGCGCGCGTGAGGTGGGCGGCGCATTCACGCACCTGCGCCACGGAGCCGGGCGCGGAGGTGAGCTGTTCGGAGTACACGGTTTGAATCGAGTCGATCACCGCGATGTCTGGCCGCATGGCATCCAGTGTGGCGAGGATCTTTTCCAATTGGATTTCAGCCAACACTTTGACTTGCGAATTGTCTAGACCGAGACGGCGCGACCGCAGCGCCACTTGCGCGCCACTCTCCTCACCCGTCACGTACAAGGTGTTCTGCCCGCTGCGCTGCAAAGAATCCAGCGCCTGAAGCAGCAAGGTGGACTTGCCAATACCGGGGTCGCCGCCGATCAACACCACGCCGCCTTCCACCATGCCACCGCCCAGCACCCGATCCAACTCCTCGTGCCCGGTGGGCGTACGCGCCATGTCCACCGCGTCAATGTCCCCCAGAATCGTGATCTCCGCCGTTTTGGCCAACGCCGCAAACCGGTTCTTGGTGGGGGCCGTGCTCTCAGCCACCGATTCGATCAGCGTGTTCCACGCATTGCAACTCGGGCACTTGCCCAGCCATTTGGGGCTGGTGCCGCCGCATTCGGAGCAGACATAAACAGTTTTTTCTTTGGCCATGGCCAGCATGATACTGTATGAATGAACAGGAAACACAAGGGTAAGCGCATCGGGCGTCTGCGCCTTTCTGTAAGAATCACTTCGTTATCGCGCTTTATTTCAGTGCAAAATGCTATTCTTTTAGTAGCAATACTCTTCTATTTATAAAGGGCGACAGACCAAAATGACCCATAAAAAACCAACCCAAGTCTGCATTTACGGCGCCGGCGCCATTGGCGGCTGGATGGGCGTCAAACTCGCACGCATCGGCTGCCAAGTCAGCGTGGTGGCGCGCGGTGCCACCTTGGACGCACTGCAGCACAACGGCCTTCAACTTCATGAAGACGGGCAAACCCTCACTGCAGCCGTGCAAGCCAGCGCCAGCCCCGTCACGCTCGGCGTCCAAGACTTGGTCATCGTGGCGGTCAAGGCACCCGCCTTGGCCGACGTGGCCCGCCAAATCGCCCCGCTGATCGGCCCGAACACCGTGGTGCTGACGGCCATGAATGGCGTGCCATGGTGGTTTTTCCATGGTTTTGGTGACGCGTTGGCGGGCACGCAGCTCAGCACGATTGACCCCACGGGCGAAATTGAACACGCCATTCCTGCCGCCCATGTGGTGGGCTGTGTGGTGCACGCCAGCTGCGCGGTAGATGTGCCCGGCGTCATTCGCCACCATTTTGGCAATGGCCTGATTATTGGCGAACCCAGTGGCGTGCCAACTGAGCGCGTCACCCAGTTGGCGGCCCTGCTGGCTGAAGCGGGCTTCACTACCAGCGTCTCAGCACAGATTCAAAAGGACATTTGGTACAAGTTATGGGGCAATATGACGGTGAACCCCATCAGTGCGCTCACCGGTGCCACCACAGACCTGATTTTGAAGGACGATCTGGTGCGCGAATTTGTCTCGCGGATCATGCTTGAAGCCAAAGAAATCGGCGTCCGTCTGGGCATCCCCATCGCCCAACAACCCGAAGACCGCCACGCCATCACCCTCAAGCTCGGGGCCTTCAAAACCTCCATGCTGCAAGACGTCGAGGCGAATAAGCCGATTGAGTTGGATGGGCTGGTCACCGTGGTCAAAGAGCTGGGCGCCCTCACCCAGGTGGAGACGCCCTTCACCGATGCTTTGCTAGGCCTGGCCAGATTGCATGCCCGGGGTCGTGGTTTGTATTGACTCTGGGGCCCAAGAACAGCTACTTATTCAATAGCAAACTCTACTGAATAGACGAGGGCTACAGCCCAGAATGACACTTCATTTGGGGTCAAGCTGCTTAAAACGCTGCCGGATTGGCATGAGGCTGCGGTTATGAGAGGATCGCCTCGCCCCCCTCAACCACCGGTGTGGCTTAAACCGGCCAGTCGTACTCGATCGTGATCGGCGCGTGATCGGAGAACTTTTCTGCTTTGTAGATCTCGACCGCATGGGCACCCAAGGCCAAAGCGGGCGTTGCCAAGTGGTAGTCCAGCCGCCACCCCACGTTCTTGGCGTAGGCTTGGCCCCGGTTGCTCCACCAGGTGTAGGCCTCGTCGGTGGCAGTGGGGTGCAGGCGGCGGTACACGTCGACCATGCCCGTCTCATCCAATAGCTTGCTCATCCAGGCCCGCTCTTCGGGCAGAAAGCCCGAGTTTTTTCGATTGCCTTTGAAGTTTTTCAGGTCGATTTCCTGGTGCGCAATGTTGATATCGCCGCACAGCACAAACTCACGCTGCGCTTTTAAGCGCTGCAGATGCGGTGCCATCTCGTCCAAAAACCGGTATTTGGCCTGCTGGCGCTCGTCGCCCGACGATCCGCTGGGAAAGTAGCAACTGACGATGGAGCGCTTGGCCGCTGGGGTGTCGAAGCGAAGCTCGACGTAGCGACCTTCCAAATCGAACTCGGGCGAGTTGTAGCCCACCACCACATCGCTGGGTTCATGGCGGGTGTAAACGCCGACGCCGGAATACCCTTTTTTCTGAGCAAAATGGAAGTAGCCGTTCAGACCGGCCAAGGCTTCAAACCGGCCTTCCATGTCGCAGGCCTGCGCTTTGACCTCTTGCACACAAATACAATCCGCGTTCACGCTCGTCATCCAAGCCTCCAGGCCTTTGGTGGTGGCAGAGCGGATACCGTTGAGGTTGAGGCTGGTTAATTTAAACAAGGAATTCCTCATGTCTGAGAGTGTGACAACAAGCGCCGCGCCCATTCCATCACACGATGCGCTGGCGCAGGATTTTGTTCAGTTTGCGGTGGATGGCGGCGTGCTTCGCTTTGGAGAATTCAAAACCAAAGCGGGTCGCATGAGCCCGTATTTTTTCAATGCCGGTCTGTTTGACGATGGTGCCAAGCTGGGCCGGCTGGCGCAATTTTATGCGCAGCGCCTGTTGGCCAGTGGCATCGAATTCGACATGATCTTCGGCCCCGCCTACAAAGGTATTCCGCTGGGCGCCGCGTTGGCGATTGAGTTGGCGCGCCTGGGGCGCAACGTGCCCTTCAGCTACAACCGCAAAGAGGCCAAGGACCATGGCGAGGGCGGCACACTGGTCGGCGCCCCTCTGAAAGGCCGCGTACTCATCGTGGACGACGTGATGTCCGCAGGCACTGCCGTGCGCGAGTCCATTCGCATCATCGAAGCCGCCGGGGCCACGCCACACGCTGTGGTCATCGCTTTGGACCGGCAAGAAAAAGCCACTGAAAATGGACAAGATGTTGACCACAGTGCCGTGCAATACGTGAAGAACCAATTGGGCATGCAGGTTTGCGCCATTGCGAAGCTGTCTGATTTAATGCACTATTTAGAACATCACCGCGGCGAAGGCCTGGCTGGTGACCACCAGCGCGTGCTGGCTTACCGACAACGCTATGGTGTTAACGAAGGATAGTCATGTTCCCGTCTGTGTACGTTTTGTTAAGAAATGGGATGTGGCTGATCGGTGCCGTCAACGCGTTGCCCGCCATGGCGCAATCCACCCCCCTTCAAGGCATTTACACCTGCACCGACGCCCAAGGCCGAAGACTTACCTCAGACCGACCTATTCCCGCCTGCAACGACAGGGAGCAACTGGTCTTGAACCCCAGCGGCACGGTGAAATCACGGGTTGGCCCCACCCTGACGGCCCTAGAGCGCGCTGCCCTTGAGACCAAACGAAAACTTGAAACGGAAGAGCGCGCCCGGCTTGATGAAGACAAGCGCCGCGACCGGGCTTTGCTGATTCGCTACCCCAATCAAACGGCTCACGACAAAGAGCGCCAAGAAGCGCACACGCAGGTAGGCGTGGTGCGGCACGCCGTTGAGAGCCGAATGGAGGAACTGCTGCGCCAACAAACTGCCTTGAATGTCGAATTTGAGTTTTACGTTAAAGACCCCAGCAAGGCGCCCCCTTCACTTCGTCGCCAGTCCGAAGACCTCACTCAAAGCCTCATTGTCCAGCGCCGTTTTGTGAGTGACTTGGATGCGGAGACGCGCCGCATCAATGTCAGGTTTGACGAAGAACTGGTGCGACTAAAGCAGCTGTGGCGTCTTCAATCGGCACCAAACGTTACCCCCAAGTAGCACGAAGTCACCCGGCCCAAGGGCAGGTGCAGGCTATGCGCCTAACTTTTTAAGCAGTAGCTCGTTTACTTGTTGCGGATTGGCTTTGCCTTTGCTGCCCTTCATGATGTGGCCGACCAAGGCATTCAACGCTTTGCCATTGCCCGCTTTGTACTCAGCCACGTTCTTTGGCTGGGCCGCCAACACGTCATCTATGATTTTTTCCAGTGCGCCAGAATCATTCATGGGCTTCAGGTCTTTGTCTTCGATGATTTGGTCAATGAAGGCGGCAAAATCTGTTGTTTCTGGCGTGAGCCGGGCGCACACCTCTGCAAACGCGACTTTGACCGAGCTGCTGGTCAGCCCACCGCTGGCCACTCGCTTCAGCAGTTCGCCCAACGCGCTGGCATTGGGAATCTGCGCGTCATCAATCGTGACATCCAGTCGGTTCATCAGCGCAGAAACCTCTCCCAAGGTCCAATTGGCTGCCAATTTGGGTTGCCCACAGAGGGCGGCAACACTTTGAAAATAAGTGGCCATCGCCCTCGATTGCGTCAAGGCATTGGCGTCGTAGTCTGACAGTCCATCGTCCGCCATGAAACGCTGTGCCATGGCGCGCGGCAACTCCGTCATTTCAGACCGTACCCTCTGCACCCATTCATCCGCAATCACCAAGGGCGGCAAATCGGGGTCAGGAAAATAACGGTAGTCGGCAGCGTCTTCTTTGGTACGCATGGCGCGCGTTTCGCCGGTGTCGGGGTTGAACAAAACGGTGGCCTGCTGGATGGTCAAGCCGTCTTCGATCTGTTCAATTTGCCAGCGAATTTCATAGTCGATGGCTTGCTGCATGAACTTGAAGCTATTCAAGTTCTTGATCTCTCGCCGAATCCCCAGCGGCTGACCGGGCTTGCGCACCGACACATTGGCGTCACAGCGAAAGCTGCCTTCTTGCATATTGCCGTCGCAAATGCCAATCCAAGTCACCATTTTGTGCAACTCTTTGGCATAAGCCACCGCCTCGGCGCTGGAGCGCATGTCGGGCTCGGTGACGATCTCCAGCAAGGGCGTGCCGGCACGGTTCAAGTCAATGCCGGTTTGGCCAATGAAATCTTCGTGCAAGGATTTGCCCGCGTCTTCTTCCAAGTGGGCGCGCACCAGACGCACCGATTTCTTTTCGTCGCCGAGGAAGAATTCCACCGCACCGCCCTGCACCACCGGAATCTCAAACTGGCTGATCTGGTAGCCCTTGGGCAGGTCAGGGTAAAAGTAGTTTTTGCGCGCAAAAACACTGCGCTCGGCAATGTGCGATCCCACTGCCAGGCCGAACTCAATGGCACGCTCCACGGCGCCCTTGTTCATCACCGGCAAGGTGCCCGGCAAGGCCAAATCAACCGCGCAGGCTTGGGTGTTGGGCGCCGCCCCAAAGGCGGTGGACGCGCGGCTAAAAATTTTGCTCGCAGTGGACAACTGGGCGTGTGTTTCAAAGCCAATGATGACCTCATAACCTGCCACCAAAGGGCCGGTTGGGCGACCCTGTTGCTGGGCTTCAAAGGTGTTCACAGTCTCGCTCATGTCAAAAGCCCTCCGGTGTGCGTGCGTGCCAATCGGTGGCTTGCTGGAATCGGTGCGCGGCATTGAGCAAGCGCGCTTCTTGAAAATAGTTGCCGAGCAACTGCATACCCACGGGCATGCCCGCTTCACCAAAGCCCACCGGCAAACTCATGCCGGGTAAGCCCGCCAGAGAGCCGGGCAAGGTGAAGATGTCGGCCAAGTAATTGGCCAAGGGGTCTTTGTTTTTGTCCCCCAACTTCCAAGCCACCGTGGGCGCCACCGGCCCGGCAATGACGTCGCACACTTTGAACGCCTGCTGGAAGTCGTCGGCAATCATGCGGCGAATTTTTTGTGCTTGGAGGTAATACGCGTCGTAGTAACCATGCGACAACACATAAGCACCGGTCATGATGCGCCGCTTCACCTCGTCACCAAAGCCCTCGGCACGGGTCTTCTTGTACATGTCGATCAAATCGGTATAGGTCTCAGCCCGGTGACCAAACTTGACGCCGTCAAAGCGACTCAGGTTGCTCGACGCCTCGGCGGGCGCAATGATGTAGTACACCGGAATCGACAACTCGGTGCGCGGCAACGAAATCGGCACCAACCGTGCGCCCAGCGCCTCCCACTCTTTCAACGCGGCATCGATGGCGCTGCGCACATCAGGGGCCAAGCCGTCGCCAAAGAATTCAGCCGGTAGGCCGATGCGCAAGCCTTCTAGGGAATCGTTGAGGCTGCGGCCAAAGTTTTCGGCGGGCACATCCAGCGACGTAGAGTCGCGGTCCAAGTC
>JBAQDW010000347.1:0-3956 GCA_049286445.1 Rhodoferax sp.
GCAATGGCCATGCAGCACAGACAGTGGATGAAGGGACTTTGGGATGAGGCCACGCAGTTCGATTTGCCGGTCAAATTCACCGCCCAACACCCGACTGGAACAGGCTAATGGAAAATTTGGGTTCAAAGAGAGCAGTTTGTGAGATTGCACGAGGGTATTGATTTTTAAACCACTGGTCATGGGTGTGATAGCCTGCGCGTTCTTTAGTTAGGAGTAGAAATGGATTTCTCCAGTAATGACGCGGATTCGCAAGTCATCCCCATCGTTATGTGCGGTGGCAGCGGAACGCGTTTGTGGCCGCTTTCGCGTCAAGCTCTGCCAAAACAATTTGTTCCACTGGTTGGTGGGAAAAGTTTGCTGCAGCTTACTTTGGAACGAGCCCAATTACTGGGGCCGAAAACGGTCATTGTTGCCAGTGATGAGCATCGTTTTTTGGTGCGAGAAAGCGTCGTTTGTGCAAACTCGAAAGCCAGCATTGTTCTCGAGCCTGTCGCTCGAAATACGGCTGCTGCCATGGCTGTGGCGGCGTTGAACGTGCCATTGGATGCTTTGCTCATTTTCTTGCCGGCAGATCACCACATTCCTGATGCTGCGGCCTTCAATGCCACCGTTCGCGGCGGCATCACAGCAGCGAGGGCGGGCTCCATCGTGACGTTTGGGGTGCAGCCGAGCTACCCCAGCACCGCTTATGGCTATATTCAACAAGGTCAGGCGCTGGTGGGGCAGGGCAGCGCGTTTGGGGTGCAGTGTTTTATTGAAAAGCCCAATGCGCAGCGAGCGCAAGCGTTGTTGCTGGCGGGTGGCAATTACTGGAATGCGGGTATTTTTCTGTGTGAAGCTCGCACGCTCATTGCAGCACTGACAACGCACGCGCCTGACATTTTGATGGCCTGCCAAGCGGCCGTCGCCGGACAAACAGTGGACGGCGAGTTCGTTCGACTGGATGCAACTGCGTTTGCGGCGTGCCGGTCTGAAAGTATTGACTATGCGGTGATGGAAAACGCGGCTCAATTGGGCCAAGTGGTCGTCATTCCCTTCGCCTCGGCTTGGAGCGACGTTGGCAGCTGGAATGCGGTGGCCGAACTGTCCGAGGCGGATGAGGGTGGCAACCGGGTTCACGGTCAGGGTTATCCGGTGGATTCAAAAAATACGTATATTCACGCCCCACACCGCCCCGTTGTTGCGCTGGGTACCCACAATCTATTGATCATTGACACGTCGGACGCGCTGCTGGTGGCGGATGCCAGTCATGCGGAAAGTGTCAAGAAGGTGGTTGCTGAACTTGAGGCCAAGGGGGTGTCGCAGGCACGGCACCATCGTCGTGTAGCGCGACCTTGGGGTGCTTATGACAGTGTGGATGTCGGGCCCCGGTTTCAGGTGAAACGCATCGTCGTCAACCCCGGCGCGACGCTCAGTTTGCAGATGCACCATCACCGTGCCGAGCATTGGATTGTGGTGAGTGGAACCGCCGAGGTGACGAATGGTGATCAGGTGATGCTTTTGACTGAAAACCAAAGCACTTACATTCCATTGGGTCAGGTGCATCGGCTTGCCAACCCCGGGAAAGTGCCGCTGGAGATCATTGAGGTGCAATCAGGTGCGTACCTGGGGGAGGATGACATCGTCCGTTTGGCAGACACCTATGGTCGGGTGGATTAGATCTGGCTGGAGGCCCCGTGCATCTAAGGGGTTTTGCCCAAGCAGCCCTGGCCGCGTGGCCGCGTGGTTGGGCTTAAGCGGCATGAGCCACAGATTACTCTAAACCCTGCCAATCCTGCGCTTTTTCCAACGTTCTTCTGTCGCGTTTGGTGGGCCGACCCTGCGCCAGACTGAGTGCCGGTTCGGGCGCCAGCCGCCGTTGCTCTGCGGCGGCAAGGCGCTTGGCCACAGACGCTTGTGTTTCGCTGAACATCAGAGCCGCAAGAGCTGCTGACCCGCGCTTGTGAGTCAAGCTCGTCACGATCACCCTACGCGAAACGGGCCCCATGTGAACCTCCACTGTATCCCCGACTCTAAGCTCTTTCGACGGTTTCACGCCAGCGCCATTCAAAGACACGCGGCCCTTGTCAATTTCGTCCGCCGCCAAACTGCGCGTCTTGTAAAAACGGCTTGCCCACAGCCACTTGTCGATACGAAGTCGGTCCATCGTTAATGCCAGTTGGGGTTGAAATAACGCAGGGGTGCCACTGTGATGGTTTGTTCTGAATCGACTCAGCGATATTCAATACGTGCCAACGTAGTCCTTCTTACCGACTTCAACCCCGTTGTGTCGAAGAATGGCATAGGCGGTGGTCGTGTGAAAGAAGAAATGAGGCAAACCGTAGTTGAACAAGTAGGACTGGCCGGTGAAGCGTTTTTCCTTGGGGGTTCCTGCCTGGGAGACGATTTCGCGCGTTGAAGCCGACTCAAAGTGGGTGGGATCAAGGCTTCCCAAAAAGGTCAGTACCGCTGCGATGCGGGCTTGCAAGTCGGCGAAGCTTTGCTCATCTTCTGCCATCTTGGGAACCTCAACGCCTGCTAAGCGAGCGGCGACGCTTTTTGCAAAATCAGTGGCGACTTGAACTTGGCGCAATAGCGGAAACATGTCGGGGTACAGCCTGGCTTGCAGCAAAGCGTTGGGATCAATTTTTTTCTCCGTGACATGGGCTTGCGCCTTGCTCAGAACATGCTGGAGACCGCCCAGCATTTGGGTGAAAACAGGAACGGATGCGCTGTAAAGGGTGGGATTCATGGGGTCTTTCATTTAAGGGGTGGGATTCTCGTTTGATTCCCCAAGGCGCACATCTTAGGGGCCTTAGGGGTCATCACACGGGTTTGATGGCAGCCAAGCGCCACAGGGAGGTCACCTCTTTGACGCGAGCGTCATGCAGGGGGTCGGTGTTGTCATCGGCTTTGGTGTGCAGGGGTTTGGCGTCAATGCGGCTGACCACGCGCAAGCCATTGGTCTCAAACGCGGCCAACAGTTCTTCGCGCGTGCGCAGCCCCAGGTTCTCGGCCAAGTTTGACAAAATCAACCAGCCTTCGCCTTTGGCGGTCAAGTGGTTCGGCAGGCCCTTCAGGAAACCCATCAACATGCGGCTGCCCTCGTCGTACACCGCATGCTCAATGGGCGTGCTGGGCCGGGCGGGTAACCACGGTGGGTTGCAGACCACAATCGCCGCTTTTCCCGGCGGGAACAGATCAGCTTGAAGCAACTCGACTTGGTCTTCAAGACCTAATTGGGCCAGGTTCTCGCGGGCGCAAATCAGCGCGCGAGGTTCTTGGTCGGTGGCCACAATTTTGCCCACGCCCCGGCGCGCCAGAACAGCGGCCAAGACGCCGGTACCTGTTCCGATGTCAAAAGCGACCAAATCCTCTTGTCCGGCAATATGCTTGGGCACGTGCGCGGTGGCCACCAGCTTGATGTATTCGCCACGCACGGGAGAGAAAACGCCGTAATGCGGAAAAATCCGGTTGTTGGGTGCGCCTCCGAGTTCAGGTATTTCCACCCCCACTCGGCGCCACTCGGCAGAACTGGTGATGCCCAAAAGCTCTCGCAGCGAGGCCACCGAGGCGGTGGTGGTGTCGTCAGGCGCGCCCCACACTGCCGCGCAGGCTGCTTTCACGTCAGGCGCACGGCGGAGGTTGACTTTGTAGTCAGCGTCAAAGTTCACCAACAGCGTATTGAGCAATCGCGCCCGTTGCGACTGGGTGAGTCGGTAACGATTGAACACCTCATTGGCAGGCACCACTTGCGCTGCTTTCTTTCGTTTGCGTGCGGGAGTGTTTTCAATACGACGAGCCAGTGCCTGAAGGAGTTGGCGCGCATTGTGAAAATCACCGCGCCACAGCATGGACGTGCCTTCACAGGCCAAACGATAAGCCGCGTCGGCGGTCAGGGTGTCGTCGGCCAAAACCACCTTTTTGGGGGGCAAGGAGCCGCGCTCTGAGCGCCAGCGAGCCGAACACTCGGCGCC
>JBAQDW010000348.1:0-3613 GCA_049286445.1 Rhodoferax sp.
CGCCGGGGCTCCAGGTGAATGTCACTGGCACGCTGATCGAAGGCGTATTGCCACAACCAGTCCACCACTTGGACGACGCCTTGGTCATTGGCATCGAGCTGCTTGTTGCCCCGGCCCAACTCCACCAGCTGCTCAAAGCTGGCCCCGCCCGGATTGCCACCGGCCTTGTTGGCGGCACGCACCGATTTGGCCAGCGCATAAAACTCAGCCGTGTACCGCTGAATCTCCATCGGACTGGCCAGCACCCGGCGCACACTGCGCCGCGCTTGGCGCTCCACCTCACCCACCCAGTCGGTCATGAACGGCTCAGCCGTGGCCACTACCACCTCGCTGGCGGTGACCTGCACGGGCAAAATTTTGTGCCGCTCGGCGTAGATCGCGCCCATGGTGTCGGCCACCTTGCCGACCTCAACCTTGAGCGGGTCGATGCGCAAATACGCCAAGCCGGTGCGTTGTGCCAACCACTGGGTCAGCAGTTCAATATCCATCGCTTTGTCATCCGACGCGCGGCGAACCGAGACGCTGGCCAGACGCACCAGCGGGTGCTGCACGCTCTCGGCCTGGGCACAGCGCGCGGTGACACGTTGCGCTTCTTCCAGGGTGATGGTTTTGTCTTGGTGCAGCCAAGTGACCAGACTGCGCCAGTCCACCGGCCCTCGGTGTACCGATCGGGCAGTGGGCGCGGGCGCAGCGGGGGTGGTCATTTGGGCATCGGTTTAAACACCCGCACCCATTTCGTGGCGGGCAGGCCCCATCGGGCTTCAATGATTTCGGCGCGGGCCATCATCACCTCTCGCTTGGGGCGAATGGGGGTGCGCTGAGCCAGCACCACGGTGTTGCCCTCACGGGTCGGTTTGAAGGCCCAAACGGCGTCAGCGCCAAATGCGGCCGAGATTTTTTCCACACTGCGCTCAAAACTGGACGCGCGCCCGAACAGGTTCACCGTCATGCACCCCTCGGGCGTCAAGAGCCGGTGGCAGTGGTTGTAAAACGGCAGGCTGTCGAGCACCGGCGCGGCAGCTTCGTGGTCGTACAAATCCACCTGCAAAGCGTCCACCGTGCCCCACCACTTGGGATTTTGAATTTCTTGCGCGGCATCGGCCAGCACCACTTGAATGCGGCTGTTTTCCGCCGGAAACTTGAACCAGCCCCGGCAAGCCATCAGCACCTGCGGATTCAGCTCAATGGCCGTGGTTTTCATGCGCAGCTCTTTGTGGCAGAACTTGGTGAGCGAGCCCGCGCCCAAACCGAGTTGCACCGCTTGGCGAGATTTAACCGAGTCAGGCTCCACAAACAGCAGCCACGCCATCATGCGCTGGATGTACTCGTGAAACAGCGCGGTGGGGGCGTCCATTCGCATGGTGCCCTGAATCCACTCGGTGCCCAGGTGCAGGTGTCGGAGGTCGCCCTCGTCGGAGAAGTTGACTTCGGGGAGTTTGGGTGTGCGTTTTTTCAAGATGAGCCATTATCCCCAAAGGGGCTTCGCACGCCGCTTTACACCAAGCCTGCGGCCGCCATCACCTCGCGCCACGCCGCCAACTTCCGCTCAAACGACCAACTGGCGTTGGCCGGGCTTGTTGAAGGCAGCTTGTACACCGCCAGCCCCAGCGCCGCCGTGTGTTTGGCGTGGCGAAAGCTTTCCCCGCCGTTGTGTGCCACGGAGGTCAGCTGCGGGCAGCGCTGCATCAGCGCCGCAAAATCATTCACCTGCGGGTGTCGAATGGCACTGTCCAAACTGCCTTGGCGCTCGCAACTGGCGTACACATCCCACACGCCCAACCCCCGTTCCAGCAGCCAATCACTCCGTTTTTGATAGCTGCTCGCGCAGTCTGCACCTGGGCTAGAGGGCCAAATGGCTTCCAAGATGCGCCAAAACTGGTTTTGGGGGTGACCGTAATACTGCTGCTTGGCCAGCGATGCCGCACCGGGAAAGCTGCCCAGTACCAGCAGCCGTGACGCGCGGGACACCAGTGGCGGTAAACCGGTCAAACGCGGGTCGGGGGCAGCAGTCGTGGTGGGGGTCATCGAAGCCCTTCAAAACGGTTACAGCGCTTTTTTAATCAAAGTGCCTTCAAACAAATACGGCAGTCGCGGCCCCACGCCGGCTTCCACGCCGCCCTTCTCTTCCACACTGATGGCCAAACGGGGCACCTCAAACAAGGCGTTGTCCGTCACCGGCAGGCTCAAAGTTTGGTTACCCCGCGTCAATATTCCCAGTGAGCGCGGTTCACCCTTCGCAGGCAGTGCCCAGAGCTGCATGGTGTCTTCTTGGCCTTCGACCACCCGGTTCAACCGCTGGATTTGCCAGGCGGCGTCCAGCGGGTCCAGGGTGACCAGCAGCGCAGGCGCTTTGGCGTCATCCAGCAGCACCGAAATGTACTGAATCTGATGCACGTTTTCCAGCTTGGTTTGCAAGTGGTTCATTTGCGCCTTGAATTGCTCGTACATGCTCATGCCACTGGCCGAGGCAATGGCGATCACCACCAAACAGAAAATAGTCGCGGCGCGCCAACGCCCCGCATGGCAAGGAGGGTGTGGCGTCGGGTTCGATTCGGTCATGGTGAGGCGTTCATTAGAAAAAGTTGCCGCTCAGTTTACCTGCCGACCCGCTGCCAGCCGTCACCACTGCGGCTGCCAGGCGCGCAGCCGGGGCAAAGCATCCAACGCGTTGCGCGTGGTCGCGGATGCCAGTTCGGTCACGCTGATGCCACGCAAAGCAGCCAGTTCAGCGCCAATGCGGGGCAGCTCGGCGGGCGCGTTGCGTCCTTGCGGTTCGCCCGCTTCGCGCTCGGCGGCTGTTTTGTAAAGCCAGTGCGGCGGCATATCAGGTGCGTCGGTCTCCAGCACGATGGCCTCTAACGGCAACTCGCGTGCCAAACGGCGCAGTTGGTGGGCGCGCTCGTAGGTCAGCGCGCCGCCAAACCCCAGCTTCAATCCCAGCCCAATGAACGCCTGCGCCTGCTGCGCACTGCCATTGAAAGCGTGGGCAATGCCCCGCCACGGCCGCCCACCGCCCACGCAGCGCAGCCCTTTGAGCACCAGGTCAGCAGAACGGCGCACGTGAAGAATGACCGGCAAGTCGTGTTGCCGGGCCAGCCTCAATTGCGCCAGGTAGAAGTCAGTTTGCCGCTCCCGCCACGGGCTTTGCGTCAAGTCTGGCAACCACAAATCCAGCCCAATTTCACCCACCGCCACCAAACGGGGGTCATCGCGGTGCAGCGTCAATTGCGCATCCAACTGCGCCAGGTCAGTATCTAGCGCCGGCTTGACATACAAGGGATGAATCCCCAAGGCATAGCTGTCACCGCTGGCGTGGGCCAGTCGGCGCACGGCGTCAAAGTTGGCGGTGTGCACGGCGGGGATGACGCAGTGCACCACGTTGTGCTGCGCCGCACGCGCCCGCACAGCCAGCGCCTGCGCGCCAAACTCCGCAGCGTCAAGGTGGCAATGGGTGTCGATCCAGGTGCTCATGCGCTTGAAAATAACACACGGGGGTGACAACGGGGTGGGCCTTATTCCATTTTCAGATCGATAGGAGCTTAGGCGCGAAGCCGCAGACAGTGCAGACGCACGGCAAGGCGAAGCAACAACAGATCCTATTGATATGGAATTG
>JBAQDW010000349.1:0-1825 GCA_049286445.1 Rhodoferax sp.
GGCCGGCGGCGGTTCGGTGGCGGCCATCATCACCAACGAGAGCAGCACGGCACTGGAGCTGGCCGAAGGCGCCACCGCCACGGCACTTTTCAAGGCTTCCAGCGTGATCGTGGGCGCGCCGGCCTGAGAGCAGGGAATTTGCCATTTGGCATTTGGCATTTGGCATTTGGTGTTTGTTACTTCACTTGCCAAATGGCAGTTCAATTTCCACCCGGTTTGCGCATGTGGTGATGCCTTGCATAGGGCATTTTTGCGCTGATTGGCGGGCAGCAAGCTGCTTGCTGCTTTTTGAGTTCGTGGCACCCACAGCACAACTCGCTTTCGCTGCCTTGTGCCCATGCTGTATTCACGCCCAGCATGGTCAATCCGGGATCTGGTGCATGCGATGGCATGCTTCCGACCACCGCACCACCCTCGGTTTTTAAAAAATCGTCCGGCTGTTTGCCAATGCCTGGCTGCTGCTGTGGCAGTTCCGGTGCATGGTTGTGCTGCCAGGCGCATTTATGCGTGCGTCAATGGGCATGGCTCGTATTTTTGCCTTCAAAACCAAGCGCTTGTGGATCAGGCGCGTGTGGCTGTCTGAAGCGAGAGCTTGAACCCGAGGGCATGGATGACCTTGAACAGGGTCTCAGAGCTGGGGGCGCGTTCGCCCGAGAGGCTTTTGTACAGACTCTCGCGGGACAGGCCGGTGTCGCGGGCAAGCTGGGTCATGCCGCGCGCGCGGGCAATGTCGCCCAGGGCGGCGGCCAGGTCGGACGGATCGCCGTCTTCCAGCACCTGGCGCAGGTACTCGACCACCTCTGCTTCATCGCGCAGATAGTTGGCCATGTCAAACGGGCGGGTCTTGATCTTGTTCATTCTGCAACTCCAGAGCCATTGCCTGGGCTCGTTCGATGTCGCGCTCCTGGGTGGACTTGTCGCCGCCCCCGAGCACCACGATGATGGTGCTGCCTTGGCGCATGTAGTACAAGCGCCAGCCAGGACCGAAAAATTCACGCATTTCCCATACGCCGTGGCCTACAGGCTTGACGTCGCCCAGGTTGCCGCGTGCAGCTTTTCCCAGACGCCGGCGCAACCGGATGCGGGTAGGCATGTCGCGCAGGCCATCGACCCAGTGGGCAAAGTCCTCTGTTTCAATGACGCTGTACATGGCTGCCATTGTAGCCTTGTGGCTACGAATTGCGGTGGGCGCTTTCGGTAGAGGGCAGCAAAAAAGCCCGTGCGGAGCGCAATCCCGTTTATTCAGGAATATTTTGCAGAGTGCCTTTAATGCTGTTGCAAGCGCACATAGCGCACATAGCGCACAAAGCTGAACGGCAGGCCGCCCGCACCCACATGGGACTCGCGTGCGGCCTCTTGCCACTCTGCCCCCAGCACCGGGGCAAAGGCATCGCCGTCAAAGTCCTGTGCAATTTCGGTCACTTCCACCCGGTCCGCCAGCGGCAGGGCCTGGGCGTAGATCTGCGCGCCGCCCATCACCCACACGGTGCCGCTGCCTTCGTTCCCACCCTGCTGTTGCTGCTCAGCAATCTGTAGCGCCTCAGGCAGGCTGGACGCGCGCTGCACGCCGTTTTCGCTCCAGTCGCTCTGGCGTGTGACGACGATGTTGCAGCGCCCCGGCAGCGGGCGACAGCGCGCGGGCAGCGAGTCCCAGGTCTTGCGGCCCATGACCACCGGGCAGCCGCTGGTCAGGCGTTTGAAGTGCGCCAAGTCTTCGGGCAGGTGCCAGGGCATGGCGCCGTCCTTGCCAATGGTGCCGTTGGCAGCGCGTGCGTAGATGAGGGCAATGTCCACGGAAAATACCAGTCAAAAGTGCTTCTAGCGC
>JBAQDW010000350.1:0-4229 GCA_049286445.1 Rhodoferax sp.
GCTGGCTAAGCGGTACCGGCGCGGCCACTTACGGTGATTCACCCGTCTTCCGGCAGGTAGTCCAGTTGCACGACCAGGCCCACACGCTGGCCACTCGCCTGCTGGCCCTGCCCCCTAGCGCCCAAGCGATGGAAACCGACCGTCTACAGTTAGCGCTGCAAGCCACCAGCACGGCGCTGCTGGCGCATCTGGAGCAATTGATTCAAGCCCCCACCTTGACCGTAAAGTCGGGCCTTTTAGCCAAGCAAGGTGAAGTCGCAGAAGCAGGTGCTACCGCGCCGTGAGGCGGGCGGACAAGGTGCGGGTCTCGCCAATTTTTAACAGAAAGAAATCGTCGTCTGCCACGCCCTGCGCTGCGCGGGCAAGGGCCAAGTCTTTGGGCGGTTGGTCCAAGGGCTCATCGGTGAGGTTGAAGGTGCCCCAGTGAACGCCGACGCTGCGTTTGGCGTGCAAGTCACGGTGAATTTGCACCGCTTCGTCCGGGTTGATGTGTTGGTTTTTCATGAACCACCGGGGCTCGTAGGCGCCAACGGCCAGCAAGGCCACATCAAATCCATCGGGGCTGCGGTCTTTAAAGCGTTCACGCGTGTCTTTAAAGTCATGGCTGTAGCCGGTGTCGCCACTGAAATACCAGTGAAAGTCGGGGCCAAAGACCGCCCAACCCCCCCACAGGGTTTCAAAACGGTCGCCCAACCCCCGGGCGGACCAATGTTGCACCGGCGTGAAGTGAAACTCCACCCCCTTCACCGTGTGCTGCTGCCACCAATCCAAGGCCACCACATTGCCAATCCCCTGCTCTGCAAACCATGCCTTCAAGCCCATGGGTACTATAAAAAGCGTAGCGCCTTGCGAAAGCTGGTTAAGGGCTAGCACCGTATTTCTATCTAAATGATCGTAATGGTTGTGCGAAATCACCACCACATCAATGGCCGGCAAATCAGCCAAGGCCACGCCGGGGGGCTGGGCGCGGCGGGGGCCAATGAACTGCACGGGTGACACGCGTTCGCTGAAGACCGGGTCCGTCAACACATTGAGCCCACTGGCCTGCACCAACATGGTGGCGTGGCCCACCCAGGTGATGTTGGGTTGCATCGCTTGGCCGGCGCGGGCGTTGGCGTGAATCGCGGGCAGGTTGGGCGCCGTTTGGGGCGTTGGGGTTTGGGGCGGCGGGGGCAAGTCGTTGCGCCAGGCGTTCCAGCGCCAGCGCAGCAAATCGGCCACGCTGCCGGGAATTTGATCGGTGTAGTTGTTTTTAAAACGGCTGGGCTTTAGGAGAGGCATGGGGGTTGAAGGGGGCGATGCCAGTGCCGCTTGCGACCTCGGTGTGGCGCTGGGAACCGCTTGGCAAGCGACCAGCGACACAGCGGTGAACCACACGCCAAACGCCACGGCAACGGGTCGAGAAAAAAGAAACACGGGGCGCTACCGAAGCGACGCTTCAAACAGGTCAATCGGCAGGGGCCGGCCGAAAAGATAACCTTGGTAATGCTCGCAACCCATGGCACGCAGCAGCGCGCTTTGCGCTTGCGTCTCCACACCCTCGGCAATGACCCCCAGACCCAAGTTTTGCGCCATGGTGATGATGGTGCGAACAATGGTGCGGTCGCTGCCGTCTTCGGTCAAATCGCGCACAAACGACTGGTCAATTTTCAGCTGGTCCAGCGGCAGGCGCTTGAGGTACTGCAGCGACGAATACCCGGTGCCAAAATCGTCCAGAGAAAACTGCACGCCAATGGTTTTAAGCGCCAGCATGGTTTGAATCGTCTCTTCCACGTCGTGCAATAACATGCCCTCGGTGATTTCCAGCTTGAGCAACTTGGGGTTGATGGCGTGCGCCAGCACCACCGCACGCACCTCGTCCACAAAGTGGGGTTGGCGCAGCTGCTTGGCGCTTACATTCACCGCAATGGTGAGCGCTGCCAGGGTGGGGTGGTGAGACCAGGTGGCGAGCTGGGCACACGCGGTTTGCAGCACCCAGTGCCCAATGGGCAGAATCAGGCCCATGTCTTCTGCGGCTTCTATGAACTCACCGGGCGAGACCATGCCCCGCTCGGGGTGGCGCCAGCGAATCAAGGCCTCGGCGCCCACCGGGCGGTGTTGCAAGTCCACCTGCACTTGGTAGTGCAGCAAAAACTGGTGGTGTTGCAAGGCCTTGTGCAACTCAGCTTCGAGCGTGGCCCGCCGGTTGACGGCGTGTTGCATCGCGGGGTCAAAGAAGCTCAGGCGGTTGCGTCCGCTTTTTTTGGACTGGTACATGGCAATGTCGGCCTGCTTCACCAGCTCATCGTGTCGCTGCTGGTTGCCCTCAAACAAGGTCACCCCAATGCTGCAGGTGCACTGGTAGTCGGTTGCACCCAATTGGTAAGGCAAACCCAAGGCGGCAATCACCTTGTTGCCAATCAGCTCCACGTGAGCAGCGGCCTCGGTGAGGTTGCCGCCCAGTTGTTCGAGCATGACCATGAATTCATCGCCACCCAAGCGGGCCACGGTGTCGCCCTCGCGCACGCTGGCCGTGAGCCGTGCGGCCACTTGCTCCAGCAGCATGTCGCCCATGTCGTGGCCCAGGGTGTCGTTCAAGGTTTTGAAGTCGTCCAAGTCAATAAACAGCAGCGCCCCCGCCTGCCCACTGCGGTCGCTGGCCGACAGGGCTTGGCGCAGCCGGTCTAAAAACAAGCGCCGGTTCGGCAAGTTGGTGAGTTGGTCATGAAACGCCAACTGAACCAACTGGCGCTCGGTGGCGCGAATGGCGGTCAGGTCGGAGATGGTGTGCACGTAGTTGACGGGCAGATCGGCCTGGTCTCGCACCACACATATTTGCTGCAAGGCGTTGAAAACTTGTCCGTCTTTGGCTTTGCACAGGGCCTCGCCAGACCAATAACCGACAGGTAACGCCGCGATGTCAAGGTAGGTGGGCACATCGCCTTGGTCCACCAGCAAGAATTCACGGGGCTTGCGGCCATCGACCTCTGGTTTTTCATAGCCGGTGAGCCTGGAAAACGCAGGGTTCACTGAGGTGAGCGCGCCATCGTTGTCCAAAATCATGATGCCTTCCGCAATGGCCGTGAACACCACACTGGCTTGACGCAAGCGCTCTTCCATCTCTTTGCGGGCGGTGATGTCCCGAATGGCGCCCACCACCACCTGGTGGCCTGAGCCCTTGGTTCTGAGGTTGCCATACATCTCCAGCCACGCGTAGCCACCGAGTTCGCGGGTGGCCCGGAATTCGCAGGTGAAGAACCCTGCGGTGGTGAGCGCCAGCGCCACGGCGTCGCGGTCTTGCGGGTGAATGCGCGCCAGCATGGCTTGCAGACCCGCTGAAAAGGGGCTCAGCGTACTCCCCCAAATGCGGCCAAACCGGGCGTCGCCCTTGATTTGATCGAGCTGCGACTCCCACTCCCAGGTGCCCAGCTGCGCGGCTTCCATGGCCAGCTCAAGCCGCTCTTCCGAGCGCACCAGCGACAGCTCGGCGTCATGGCGTGAGCGCGCCACTTGCAACACGGCGTACAGCTCCTTGGTGAGGTAGGGCTTCATCAAATAACCAAAGGGTTTGCAAGCGGCGGCGCGGTTGACTGTTTTTTCGTCGGCAAAGGCGGTCAGAAAGACCACCGGCAGCCCCCAGCGGGCGTAAATTTGACGGCAGGCGTCAATGCCATCCCCCAAGCCTTGCAGGTGAATGTCCATCAGTATCAAACTGGGGCTATGTTCCTCAACCGCCTCCATGGCGGATTGAAAGCTGGACCGAATGGCACACACTTCATGGCCCATTTTCTCCAGCGTTTGCTGAAGGTCCAGCGCAACCACGGGTTCGTCTTCAACCACCAAAATCTTTTCAAACCGCATAGCTCACCTCATGTTGGTCCAAGGCCGCTTCGATCACGAAGCGGGCACCGCGTGACGACGACGCCGTGGTGATTTTGCCTTGCAACTGGGCCACAAATAACGGCACCAGCTGGGTCCCCAGCCCCCCCCTTGCCGCCCCAAGCAAAACCTGCTGGCAGGCCACAGCCGTTGTCAGACACCGTGAGTTGCATGCAACCTGCGGTGGTTTGACCCAATGCCACGTCGATGCGCCCCGGCTGGCGGGCGCCAGACCCGGTGTCAGACGCGCTTAGAACAGCATCTTTAAACGCGTGCTTGAACGCATTCAGCACCAGCTCATGCACCAGCAGACCACACGGCACGGTGCGTTGGTTGTCCAACGTGATGTGGGGCGCTGTGCTGGTGAACAC
>JBAQDW010000351.1:0-14585 GCA_049286445.1 Rhodoferax sp.
TGCGCTCACAGGAATGCCCTGGAAAAACCTGTGCAATGGCAATTCAACTTGCCCAAGGCCCGCTCGAAGATGGCCTGGGTTTACCCCGATCTGCATCAGCGTGAATCAAGTTGACTGTCTACTAGCACCAGCCGGGCGGTGTCATCCATCTGGCGCAAAGCTGTTGCTACCTTGCCCATGTTGCCCGCGCCGAATGCCACTACAGCAGCGGCCCCGGTCGCTTGCCAGCAGCTCCAAGCCTGCCCAATGCCCTCGGTGATGTAAGCGGTGCCACCTGGGGCCAAATCGCCTACAGTGAACCATCCGGCCATCTTTCCCCCCGGTAGATTGAGCTTGCCCGGCTTGCCGCTGGCTTTCAAGCGTGCGGCCACCTCGGGCGGCGGTATCAGTTGCAGCGTGCTCAGGCTTCCGTCTGGTGCAATGCAGGGAACAACAAGCGCCCCGGCCATGCTCTCCCCCATGATGCGCAGCGGGTCGCTTGCGGGGACTACGCGCAACCCCTCCAGCGGGGCACCTGCGGCCCCCTTCTGCATCAAATAGGGATGGGCGTTTGTGGCTGCGGTGCATCGACTCCAGACGGCCTCGGCATTCGCGCTGTTGACTGGCTTGGCCTGAGTTGCAGCATGGCGCGTGGGTCTTGTCGGGTGATGCGTCGAATTTCCCTCGGTCCATCCGCACTCACGGGCCATCTTGAAAAGCGAACCAGCTCCAACACCCTTGCCCGGCTTGAATGAACGCCAAGTGGCGCTGGCGTCGCGCTCGTCGTAGTTGCCGCCTTGGGCGCTCCAGTCATTGAAGGCGTCAAAGTCGAGTCCGGCTGACTGTGCGGCCATGCCTGCCTTCACCCACTGGTCACGGGGCAGGTCAGGCGATATCGAATACAGAGCATCACGGGCGCGGGCAGTGTCAGGAGCGCCTTGTGTCTTGGCGGTCGAAACGGCATAATTTGTCTGCATAGGTTCTTCTTTCAACCCTGGCGCTCTCCACAAGCTCCGGGGTTTCGTTTTTTCAGACACCAGCGGCCAGCTTACGAATGTCATCCGTGCGCCAGAGCATCTTGCGCATGACGCGCAGCGGCTTGATCGGGAACTTGGGGTCGTTCCCTTTGATGCGCAAAGTCGCGGCGGTCATCAGCAAGTGCGGCGCGGCCTCAGTGCAGGTTAAAAATGCCCGGTTTTCTTGGGCCAGTGGAATAAATTCAGTCTTTTTCATGCAGTACACCGTTTAATAGTTTCCGATGCCGCTATGTGACTGTCACGACTGGGCGGCGACTGATAAAAATTCACCCGCCCACACTTCTGTTCCCGTGCTTTTCGGCGCTCGTTGCGTCTGGGGCGCTTCCCGGCGTTCATGCCCGGATTCCTGGGCGAAGCACTTCAATGCTTCCAGCTTTGCGCGCCTGAATCCACGATTCGACGGCACTCATCTCCCATGCCACATTGCGGGTGGTGAGGGCAATGCGGGCCGGAAAATCCCCACGCTTCTCCATGTCGTAGATTGCGCGGTCGGAGAGGGGAATCATCTCCAGCAGGGTCTTGCGGTTGATCAGGCGGGTGATGGTGGGCTCATTCATGGCTGGCCCTTCGAATGGCGAATGAGGCTTCAAGCGCGGCCTTGATCGACGTGGCCAAGTCGGCACAGGCCCACAAATACGAGTCCTGGATGTCATCGTTCAAATTGCGGAAGGTTGGGCCGCATTCGCTGTAGGTGTTTTGCAGTAACGCCTCCAGCTTGGAAACGTGGCTGTATGCCTGGTCGATCGCGTCAACCATGGCTGCTGTCTTGGTCGCTGGGGTGGTGGGTTTGGCGCTCATGCTGCGCACCCTTTGGCCGCGTCTTGCGCAGCATTCAAAGATTGACACTGAATTGAAAGCAATCGGGCCAAGGCATCCGAGTGTTCTTCCTCCCATGTAGCGTTGTAGACCGGGATTTTTTGGTGCTTGCAAAGGGCGTCGAATTCTTTGCTATGGGTGGACAAATATTGAAACTGGCCGACAAGATGTCGGGCGTTTTCAACCCACTGCATGAGAACGGCAATGTGCTGGGCATCGCCCACGGAGGCCTCGATCTTGCTCAGAATGTCTTTGTTTGGAGCGGCCGCCATGGTTCAAGCCCTCCCGGTGGTCATGCTGGCCTTGATGTGGCTCTGCGCCCGGCACAGTCGGGCGAGGGCTTGGGCTGGCTCGCCGCGTGCGCAGTGCCATGCGGCCACTGACAATGCATTGAAGGCGTGCTGTTGTGCTGCCGTGTCCGCAACATTGGTTTCAACCAAACCCGACAGGATCAGCCGGGCTTTTCGCTCCAGGTCGATAGCGGCCTCATTGCTGCCAGTCATGTGCAGGGTGTTGGCCTTGCGAAGCGCATCGAGGGCTTGCGCTATTTGGGTGTTCTGTTGGGTAGGCGTTTCGGCCTCGTCTTGGCTTGCCAGCGCGGCCTTAGCGGCGTCAATCAAGTGGGCGGGTAAGTAGCTGTCAGAGCTGTAGGGACGGGTGCCGGGCGTGACCTCGGCAAGGATGGCGCGAAGTGCGGCCTCGGTGGTGGTGAAGCGGGGGAGGGTGGGCGTGTTGCCTATGGGTGCCGCTGTGGGCGTGGTTGGGGTGTTGACCGTGGTCATGGTTCTTGTTCCTTGTTGAACTTGAAAACCACTCGCTGCCTTACTACGGGCATTGGGTGGACTGGATGTTAGTAACTCAAAACAAGTTGAGCCGGTGGCCTTACGGTTCACCGCATCCAGTCCAAAAACCGAAGTATTAGGACGTGAAAAAACCTCGCTGTCGGGGAGGTTGCCCGCTTGTTTTGTGGTGTTACTAGCACCGAAACGAACTGTAGCATGGCCCCAAGCCGGGTGGCAAGGAGTTTTCGCATTGCTGTTGTGTAATCCATGAATTACACTCAGGCCATGTTCGAAGTTATCCAATCCGCTGAATTCACCGAATGGGCTTCGGGTTTGCGCGACCGACACGCGGCCTTGCGCATTACCGCGAGAATCAAACGGGCCCAGTTGGGCAACCTGGGTGATTACAAATTTTTGCGCGATAGCGTGAGCGAGATGCGCGTTGACACGGGGGCGGGCTATCGGCTGTATTTCACGCGGCGCGGTGACACCGTTGTGATCTTGCTGGCCGGGGGCGACAAGCGAACTCAGGAAAAAGACATTGAACGTGCTGTTGCGTTGGCAAAAATCTGGAAGGAGTGAGCCATGAATGAACCACTGACCATCAATATCCCCGAAGGTTTTAGCCGTTGGGATGCTGCCGATTACCTCAAGTCCGATGAAGACGTGGCGCTGTACTTTCAAGCCTGCGTTGATGAAGACCCCGGGGACGGTAGCCTGATTCGTGCCGCCCTGGGTGACATTGCCCGTGCGCGAAGCATGACCCAGCTTGCCCGTGATACGGGGCTGGCACGTGAGGGACTTTACAAGGCGTTGTCGCCCGATGGAAACCCCGAATTTGCAACCGTCATGAAGGTGGTCAAGGCGCTGGGGTTGAAGTTTGGAGCCGGTATGGCTGCCACGAGTGTTTGATGTGCGCATAAACTTAAAAAATTAACGATTTAGGGCTCTATCCGGCGCATCTATTGCGCCAGCAGCTACTAATTTAATAGCGTTCAGGGCTGAGGGTCAGCGCTTGGCCGTAGGATGTACAGGCCAACACGGTGCCGATCGCCTGACTCGGTGGTGATGACCTGCCAGCAGGTATCAATGCGCTCGCCCTGGGCGCGTAACTGCATAACCCTTGCCCGTGGGTCGTAGCAGTCCAGAAACCGCATGGCCTCGAACGTGGTCAGGCTGAACAAGCTCAGAGCTGCCCGGATACGCTGGCACTGCGCTTTGCCCGATGTGCCGGGGAACTGGGCCAGCAGGGACTCCAAGGCGCGGCGCTTTGGTATAGGCGTGACCATCATTTGGGCGCTCCTATCCGGTTCAGCAGTAACTCCACGGTGTGAAGGTCATCACAGTGGTGTGAATACTTCCAGCGCGTCAGCATGAACCCGCTGGCGGTTTGTGTGAGCTGGTGCCCGGCGATTGCGGCGCGTGCCTGGGCGGTTTTGAACGCCTTGCTGGAGGCGACTGAATCGGCCACAATCGGCGCTGTCAGTTGGTTGGGGTCTGAACGGTCAGTGTCGCAAGCGCTGACCGTTTCTTTTTGGTTATGCACGAGCCACCCCCAGTTGCAGCAGGGGGAGCAGTTCCCGAAGTGCGTCTCGGCGCTGTTGACGGTTCAATCCCTGCATGATCAGCCTTGCGTTGTAGCGGCGAATGTCCTTCAAGCGGTGCAAAGCCTGGCTGTTGAGGTCGTCATCGTTGATGTCGGTGTAACTGCCGGTCAAAATCCAATTGCACAGGCCGTGCTCATTTATGTAGTGATGGGCCTGGGTGGTCTTCCCTTGCGCTGTGCGGCTGTCAATCAGGCAGTCGGTCATCATCCTGGCCACCGCGCATTTGTCCTTCACTGCAACCTGACGCGCTGGGTCGGCATTCTGGCTGGCAATGCGGTGCAGCTCTGCACGCATACGCAGAAACTCGTCCACCAGCCGGGCTTGGCCTTCAGCCGCTTTTTTCCACCAATGAACGGCATCAGCACGAGGGCATCGCGCTCGGTTAATCGGTAGGCTGGCTGAGTTTTGCCGCGTGAGTCGATGTAATCTCGCGGCTCAACGCTGAGCCGCGAGATTGTTCCGTTTTCGATCAGGGTCTCGATATCGCGCATCACGTTTTTGTGAGGACGATCCAATAGGCTGGCGATAATGTTGCTGTGAACGTAGAGGTGGCCGCTATTGGCCTCGATCAGCACTTTGTTGGCAACGCGCATAGCTGAGCCACGGCTGGTTTGAACGGCGGGCATCATGGGGCCACCTGCGCTGCTTGGGCCTTCAGCCAGTCGGTCACGTCACCAGCTCTCCAGCGAGTGCAGCGCAGGCCGCGCTTGATCGGAGTCGGGAACTCCTTCAGCCTTGCCAACTTGTAGAGCGTGCTTTTTCCGAGTCCGGTCAGGGCGCACACGGTGTCGGCTTTGAGCTGTGCGTCTGGATGATCGGCGGCGCTGAGCGGCTGCTCTTTATGCGGTTGGTGCTTTGCCTTGGGTTTTGGCTCTGTGTGGGTTTCGAGTTTCATTGATGGCCCTTTTAAAAAGATGGCTCATCGTCCCAAGTCAAGTATCCCCAGTGCAAGTGTCCCCGTATCCCCCAGTTATGGGGATACCCGTTTGGGGATACTCATTTTTTGTACTGAATATCCCCGTTCTTTGCCAAGCGCTCCAGTGCGTGGTCAAACATACTGATGGTCGTAAAGGGGTGGATTCCAAGCAAAGATGTTTTAAGTTTTTTAGGGATACCGCTCTTTCCTGGTGGGTTTTTTGGTAACTCCAGCGGGTCATACCCTTGTTTTTTAAGCTCTGCAATGATGGCGTCGTCTTGTGCTTTGCTTATCGGAACTGCTTTCTTTACCTGGTTGGCCGGGGCGGGCGCGTGAGCTGGTGCGACCACAACTGCGTCCGGTGCCAGCGTGGCCGCGTAGGCCGTCAGGTCGTGGGCATAAACAAAAAGCTGATCGCGCGTGATGGTCACGGTGCCGTCTGTGGTGATCGGGTGCCGATAGCCCAACAAATTTCCGTCATCATCAACCGCGTTGCTCTTGATCTTCTCCAACAGCGCGAAGTCATCCTCGGTGAATTCAAATTCAAAAACCGCCAGTGATTCGGACATTGCCAGCTCGCGCAGGCTGGTGTGGGTCATTTGTTGCGGTCCATCCGAATACGTGCCGATCAGGTCCCTTTGCTTGCTGTCTGTGAGGTCGGCAATGTAGGTTCCCCGGTGCGAGTCGTTGAACCAATAGACGGGAATTTTCCCCGCTGCACCAGCTCGAATGATCGCAACAGGGGACGTGCTGTCGGTCGTCAACTTTGACAGTTTGGCGGCTGCATCGGTCAGATTCAACTCGTTGGCCTGAGGCGGCCAGACAAAGCCCTTTGACGTTGGGTTGCTGTTCACCCAGGCATCAATCGCAGCCTCAAGGCGCAGCCTGATGTCGTTGAACTGCCTGGTGTCACCGGTGGCACTCTCCCACTCGCCGGGCTTGATGCAGGCCATGATCTGGGCGGCTGTCGGTGAGCCGGTGGTCAGCTTGTAGTTCAACAGGGCCAGCTTTTCCGGGGTCAACCTGGTGGCGGCGACTTCCAGCATGTAGCCCTGAATCTTTGGGGTGTGATTTGCCATTGCATCCTCCCGAATGCTGCTCCCGTAATAAGGAGCCCCAACAGGCCAGCGGGAGGTCCGGCTTTTCGGTCTGACTTGCGGCCAGCCCTAGTTGGGGCGTATCTGACTATTTTGTCGCTACTGCATTCACCCTGGCCACCATGGCGTCAAGATCGGCTGTGCTGGTAGCTTGGTCGTTGGCCTCGTCGAACAAGTCCTCCCGCTTGGTGGCCTTGACGGGCGATAAATACCGGGCGTGCAATTGGGCAATGTCTTGGGCCATGCCAAGGTAAGCAACAGCCCAGAGCGGCGCGGTATCTTTGCCCATGGACCAACGATTCACAGCGCCGGGCGTGACCCCGGTTCGGCGGGCAAAGTCAACCTGCCGCCAGCCCAGCTCACGCAAAGCGTCATTGAACTGCTCGGAGGTCAAGGTGGTGGTGTCGGTTGGTCTTTTCATGAAAATTATGGTATCACGGCGCGGGCAATTATTTACTAGAACGTATTAATAGGTTTTATAAATAACGTTTAGTTAACATAACACCCGTCGTATAAAGTGCGTTTTAGGTTTTGGCTGTCTGCATAGCTTCTACCTATTGAAGGTAAAACCCAGTCACGCTGCCTTGTGAATCGGTACCACGTCCGCGCCTTTGCGCAGTTTGTCCAAATAGTCCGCCCAGGCTGTCATGAGTTTGACCCGTTCGGCCATGAATTGCGTTCGGTCATAGGCACCACCCAGTTCCTCATCACTGCCGTGGCTGAGTTGGCGCTCGTTCACGTCTTTGTCAAAATGAAGGTGTTCGCGTGCCATGGTTCGCACCGAAGCTCTGAACCCGTGGGGCACGTGGTCGAGGTAGCCCATGCTTCGCAGCGCTTGGCGTGCTGTGTTTTCGCTGATGCAGCGTCCTTGCCCCCGCTCGCTAGGGAACACCAGCTTCCCGGACCCGGTGAGCGGCTGCAAGTCCCTGAGTACGGCAATGGCCTGGACCGATAACGGTATCTGGTGCGGGTTGCCGTCTGCCTTGCGTTGGAGAATGCCCTTCATTCGACCTGGCGGGATAACCCAGATTCCGGCCTCAAGGTCAATTTCAGCCCACGCCATATCGCGGATTTCATTCGGTCGCTGAAAGGTCAGGGCGTGGATATGCAGCGCAGCACGGGTAATGTTGCTCCCGGAATAGGCGTCAATGTCCCGCAGCATCTGCCCGAACCGCTTGGGCTCGGTGATTGCCGGGTGGTGTCCCTTGACTGTGGTCTTGAGCGCAGCGCCCAGTTCTGATGCCGGATTTGTCAGGGCTCTGCCGGTGGCAATGGCAAATCTGAAAATCTCGCTTATGAGGCCCTGCACCCGGTGGGTGGTGTCAATCGCCCCCCGTGTCTCGATTCGGCGCAATGTCGCCAGCAGCTCCGGCGCGTTGATGTCAATCAAGGGGCGTCTGCCTATCCACGGGAACACGTTCTTGACCAGTCGCTTCATGGTGGTGTCGGCGTGTGAGGTGGACCAGCCGGGCACCTTGGTGTCATGCCACTCCCGCGCCAGTGCCTCAAAGGTGTTCTCGGCGGCCATGTTGCGCGTCGCCTTGTCAATCTGGCGTTGCTGGCTTGGGTCGGTGCCAGCCTTCAACATGGCGCGGGCCGATTCACGGGCCAACCTTGCTTGCGCCAGGGTCGTTTCGGGGTAAACCCCCAAGCTGAGCAGGTTCTCCTTACCCCCAAATCGGTACTTGAGCCTCCAGCGCTTACCCCCAGAGGTGGTTACTTCAAGAAACATCCCCCCTCCATCAAAGAGCTTTTGTGTCTTTTGGGTTGGTTTGGCCTGCAAAACCTGCGCGGCGGTCAAAGGCATGAGTTCTCCAATGGAAGGGGGGTTACCCCCAAGGGCTTTTGAGTTACCCCCAAAGTTACCCCCTAATCTCGGTACGGTCAATGTCTGACGTTATCCGTTGATACTCAACAGCAGGCGAAAAAAAACCCTAAGTTGTTGATTTACTTAGGGTTTTTTAGCTCTAGAGCCAACGAGAGAATTATTCTTGGTGGTGATAGGTGGATTTGAACCACCGACATCAGCATTATGAATGCTGAGCTCTAACCAACTGAGCTATATCACCAACGAGCGAAATTATAGCCTTGAGTTATGCCCGTTTTTAGCGGTGGGTGAAAATTGCTTTGCGTTTGTTCACAAAGGCATCCATGCCTTCTTTTTGGTCAGCGGTGGCAAACAAGGCGTGGAACAGGCGTCGCTCGAACGTGACGCCGTCGCTCAGTGTGCCCTCAAACGCCCGATTCACCGACTCTTTGGCCGCCATGGTGGCGATTTGTGAGTAATCACTGATCATGAGGGCCGCGCCGAGGGCTTCTTCCATCAATTTGTCCAAGGCCACTACACGGCTCACCAGTCCGGCACGCTCGGCTTCGGTCGCGTCCATCATTCGACCCGTCAATGCCAGGTCCATGGCCTTGGCCTTGCCCACCGCGCGTGGCAAGCGCTGGGTGCCGCCAGCGCCGGGGATGATGCCGAGTTTGATTTCAGGTTGACCGAATTTGGCGTTGTCGGCGGCAATGATGAAGTCACACATCATCGCTAACTCACAACCGCCACCCAGCGCAAACCCGCTAACGGCGGCGATGACGGGCTTGCGAATACCGCGAATTTGTTCCCAATTGCGGGTGATGTAGTCGCCCTTGTAGGCATCGGCAAAGCTGTAGTTCGCCATGGCGCCAATATCAGCGCCGGCGGCAAACGCCTTTTCACTGCCGGTGATGATCATGCAGCCAATGGCCTCATTGGCATCGAACGCCTTGAGTGCATCGCCCAGCTCGGTCATCAACTGGTCGTTGAGGGCATTGAGTTGCTTAGGGCGGTTGAGGGTGATGACGCCGACTTTGGCGCCTTCGGTACGGGCCGTGATCATTTCGTAATTCATGCAGTTCCCAATGGGTTGGTTGGTTGGTAAAAAAGAAAGCTTGAGGACACTCAGGACGGGTTCAGCCACTGGTCTATGCGCGCTTTGTCCCGCGACACCAGCAGCCACGTGTGGACTGACGCGGGTACGCTGAGCTGCAGGTTCACAATGCGCTTGTCCCGAGCCACCATGGCAACGATTTTTGGGCTGGCGTCTGTATAGAGCAGCAGATCATCCAGTTTATTCATGCGCCATTGAGTGGTGGTTTTGCCTTGGCCCACTTGCACGCCCAGCCATTCGTCCCCTGCGGCAAAACCAGCTTGTTCGGCTGCGCTGCCGCGCAGCACTGTTTTCACTTGAATCGAAGTCCCTTCGCTGACACGCATGCCCAAACGTTGCGCCAGTTGCGCGGGTTCGTTCAACATGCCAACCCCTTGTTGCTCCAGCAGCGCCCGCAGTGGCAAGTCAGTGGTGTCGTGAACCCAACGCGAAATTTCTTTGGCAAAGGAGCGACCCGCCAAGGCTTCGAGAACTGTCAACACATCCGACTCGGCCATGGGGCCACCCCGACAACGTTGCCAGAGGGCACGCATCACGTCGTCTAAGGTGGCGTGCCCCTCTTGGCGCAGGGTCAGGTCAAGGCATAGCGCCACCAGCGCACCCTTGGTGTAGTAGCTCACCGTGGCATTGGGTGTGTTTTCGTCTTGACGGTAATATTTCACCCAAGCGTCAAAGCTCGCCTGTGCGACGGTCTGTAAGGCTCGGCCAGGCGTTTGGTGGACTTGGTTGATGGTCTTGTTGAGCAGGCGCAGGTAGGTGCTGTCATCGATCAGCCCGGCGCGGTGCAGTAACAAATCATCGTAGTAGCTGGTAAATCCTTCAAAAAACCAGAGCAATTCAGTGTAATTTTCTCGGGCGTAGTCGTAGCGGGCAAACTCGGCAGGGCGCAGGCGCTTCACATTCCACGTATGGAAGTATTCGTGGCTGATGAGTCCCAAGAGCTGGACGTAACCGTCGTTAACCGCGGGTTTGGCATCGGGCAGGTTGACGCTGGGGGGCGTGAGCGCAGGTTGGTTGAGGCGGGGCAGGTCCTTGCGCATACAAATCAAAGCGGTTGAGTTGCGATGCTCGAGCCCACCATAGCCATCGTCCACCACGTTCAGCATGAACAAGTAGTGTTTGTGCGGTGGCGGGTTGGTCTTCTTGCGGCCTTTTTTTGCGCCGTGCCAGAAATTGATTTCAGCCTCACAAATCGACTGCGTATCCTTGACCAGACGTGCGCCGTCAAAGCTGGGCGGCGCACCTGCCACCACAAAACGGTGGGGGAGCCCACCGGCCACGAAGGTGTCGCTCCAAAAGGTGCCCATCTCGACGGGGCAATCAACTAACTCGTCATAGTTTTCAGCCAAGTAGCGGCCAAAACCATTTTTATCGACCTTGACAGGCGCTAGCCCGGTGGCAATTTGCCAGCCAACCAACGTTTTGTCAGCCTGCAGGGTTAATTCATGTGGTGTGCACTCTTGACCCGCGACTTGCAGAAACAAGCTGGTGCCGTTGAAAAATCCACGAGACGCATCCAACCAAGCCGTACGCACCGAATTGTCAAATGCATAGACCTCGTAGGTCAACACCAAAGGTTTTTTTGTGGTGCAGGTGGCCTGCCAACTGCGCTTGTCCCGCTGTACCAGTTCGACGGGGGTTTTTCCCTGATTTGCGCGCAGGTTCTGCAGCGTTTTGGAGAACTCGCGAATCAAGTAGCTGCCGGGAATCCAGACGGGCAGGCTGACAACTTGGTCGGCAGCAGGTTCAGCGATTGTCAGGGTGACATGAAACAGGTGAGCGTGCCGGTCTAGGACGCGTACGCTGTAGGCAATGGCAGCGTCCATGGTCAGTTCTTGCGCTTTGCCAAGTTTTCTTCAATCTGCTCGGCACCAATCGCACCTGGAACGCGTGATCCATCAGCAAAAATCAGGGTAGGGGTGCCGGTGATTTTGTATTTACGCCCCAGTTCTACGTTGCGTGCGACCGCGCTGGCATCGCAGCTGGCGGAGGCGGGGGTTTTTTCGCGGAGCATCCAGTCTTGCCAAGCTTTGGCTTTGTCTTTGGCACACCAAATATTCTTGGATTTCTCGGCAGAATCTGCGCCCAGGATGGGGTACAAAAACAAATGGACTGTGACGTCCTTGACCTTTTGTAGGTCTTGCTCAAAACGCTTGCAATATCCGCAGTTTGGGTCTTCAAAAACAACCAAAGTTCGCTTTCCATTGCCGTTGACGGTGGTGAAGGCGTCTTTAAAAGGCAGGGTGTCAAAGTTGACCGCAGTCAGTTTTTCAACCCGCTCTTCTGTCAGGTTTCGGCGCTGGCGAGTGTCAATCAAACTGCCATTGACCAGAAAGTCGCCTTTGGCATCGGTGTAGTAAATTTCAGAGCCGTTGACGCGGATTTCAAACAAGCCTGGCATGGCGCTTTTGGTAACTTCGTCAATTGTTGGCAGTTGCGGGACGCGTTCTGCCAGATTTTTGCGAATGGTGGATTCTTGGGCGTTGGTGCCAAAGCAAATTAGCAAAGTGGTCGCCACCAACGCCTTTTGTGTGAAGTTCATCATGTTTCAGTTCATCCATCATTGCAGGCCCATGGCCTGACGTGCTATCCATTGTTTGAGCAAACCGCTTCGCTCAAACCCGTTCATACCCATGTTGCGGGCCGATTGCCACGCACCCCCGGATCGCGAAAACAACTGCTGCAACGCATCCATCGTTGCACTGGTCGTCAGCACATCTGCCTTGCGTGAGCGCTCATAACGACGCATCAGTTTTTCGTCTCCTACTGCCCGCCAGTACTCGCGCTCGTGAAGTACTTTGGTCAAAGCAGCGACATCGGCTAGGCCGAGATTCAAACCCTGACCGGCCAAAGGATGGACGTTGTGCGCCGCATCCCCGGCCAGCGCCCAAGTTTTTCCATCGTGCACCCCCGCCCATCGTTCAGCGAACGCCATTTGCAACGGCCACGCGACACGCTCGCTGCTCAGTGACAGTTGACCAAGGCTGCCTTCACTGGCGACGGCGAGCTGCTGGCAAAAGTCTGGTTCGCTGTCGTTGAGCAAAGCCTGCACCCGAGACTCATGAACTGACCACACCAAAGCAAGAGAGTTCCCCTGCGGCCCGTCCATGGGCAAAAATGCCAGAATTTCACCCTGGGAAAACCATTGACGCGCCGTTTGTTCGTGCGGCTTTTCGCAAACGAGTCGGGCAGCAATGGCGTGTTGAGGGTAGGGTTTTACATCAAAATCAACGCCGAATTCTTTGCGAGTGCTGCTGGCTTTTCCCTCACAAATAATTGTCAATTTGGCGGATCTGGGTGCATCCAGGACCTCAATTAGGGGCTGAAACCGCACGGCGTCTGCCAGCTGTGTCTCCAGCACCGGCACATCCACGATCCAAGTCAGGCCGGGCACATTGAGCTCGCTGGCGGAGAAATTGACCTCGCCACCGTCGTCGCCCTTGACCTGCATGTTCAGAACTTCGGTGGCGTGCCGCGCATCGGGCCAGCAGCGCACCGACTCCAACAGCGCGCGAGATTTGGCGTTCAGGGCGTAAGCCCGTACATCAGGGGAAGCGGACAATCCCGCATTTGGTGTGGCCTGGTGCACCAGTCCAACACGCAACCGCTCCCGAGCCAAGAGCAAAGCCAGCGTGCGCCCCACGATGCCGCTGCCACGGATGCATATATCTAAGGGTTGAGTCATACATAAGATTGTAGGAGGCAGGGCAAAATCCCTATTTTTCATCTGCTGAGAGCTTTTATATGAATCCAAGTGAATTTCCGCAAAGTGATGTGACTGGCACTATTGCGAAATTGTTTGTGTACCCCGTTAAATCCTGCGCCGGAATGGAGGTGCAAGCAGCTCGCCTGACTGAAACCGGATTGGAATGGGACCGGGCCTGGATGGTGGTGGATTCCCAGGGTCAATTTGTTACCCAGCGTGAGTTGCCGCGCATGGCCTTGATTCAGCCCACCTTAATGGCGACCGAATTGGAATTGCGTGCGCCTGACATGCCCTTATTGGCGGTGCAATTTGATGCCGTTGGGCCGTTGGTAACCGTTCAAGTTTGGGACGATCACGTTCCCGCGCATGACATGGGCGACCAAGTGGCCCAGTGGTTTAGCCAATTTCTAAGCGATGACGTCAACTCGACGCGCTACCGTTTGGTTCGGTTCGATTTGGCGCATCGGCGGTTAGCGGATCAGAAATGGACGGATGGCGTGACGGCTTTGAACCAGTTTTGTGATGGATTTCCGTTGCTGGTGATCAGTGAGGCTTCGCTGACTGGTTTGAACCAACGGTTGAAGGACATTGGTCATGACGCCGTCAGCATGGCGCGCTTTCGCCCGAATTTGGTGTTAGCAGGCCTTGATGCCCATGATGAGGATCGCGTTGCGCATATACGGGTAGGTGCTGAGCCCGCCCTGGTGTCGCTTAAACCTGTGAAGCCTTGCCCGCGCTGCCCGATTCCTAATATTGACCCCGCTACAGCAGTCAGTAGCCCTGAAGTAGGAGACACCTTGCAGGGATATCGACAAGACGCGCGTCTCAATGGGGCTGTGACTTTTGGCATGAACTGCATCCTGCTGGAAGGGATTGGGAGCGTGTTGCGGGTCGGTCAAGCCGTCTCGGCGGAAATAGACTTTGGCTAAGCGGGGGACGGGTTTCTACTGTGGAGATTTCCGGCCGTCAAAGCCCATGTACTTGCATAAGATGGAATTGAAAACTCGGCGAAAACGTAATTCCCAAAGCGAACCCCGGAATTAAGTTAGCCGTCTACGTTGGACACTGTCTGAAGAAGTGGGGAAACCATGAGCTACGTCCCCCGGCTTTGTTTTCGATGTCAAGTAATGACTTGGTAGGCTATTGCACTGTAAGTATTTGATTTTGCAAAGAAAAAGGCCTCCGAGTACCGCTACTTGGAGGCCTTTGTCATGCGGTATGGTGCTGGGGTCAATTGAAAGAAGGCTTGAAACCCGCATGGAATATAGGTTTTATAAAGTTTATTGACTTATTGTTCCCCCGTCTGTTCCCCCGATTTGCCGTTGATACCCCCCAAACTGAACCAAAACGGGACAGTGCTTTGATCCCCGCTTGAACTGAAAAGTCCCACAACTTTATTTAAGTCTGTGGCTGCTTTGATACGTTTTCGCCTTGTCCACTTTCGTGACTGTCACGTTATTCCATCTAGTGATTGTCACAAAATAGCAGTCAAAAAACCCAGCGTGTTTGGTGCTGGGTCTGTCATGGTTGCCCGAGTTCGACAGTTTGGAGTCAAAAGAAACGTACATCCCCAATGGAATCAATAGCTTAGCGTCTGTTTTTCAAATTCTTGTGGTGGCACGTTTTAAACAATAAATCAAATTTTCTATACTTAAAAGCGTGTGATAAAGTGGCGGCATGTTTGTCAAGGTCACCACCTCCGGTCCACGCCGCTACGTCCA
>JBAQDW010000352.1:0-16277 GCA_049286445.1 Rhodoferax sp.
TAACAATTTAACTTCGAAAAATACGAACAATGAGCGGTGTTCAGCGAAGGGGCGGGCGGGCATGAATTTCAAACATTTGCATTATTTTTGGGTCACGGCCAAGGCGGGCGGCATCATGCGCGCCGGGGAGCAGCTGCACACCACGCCGCAAACCCTATCCGGGCAAATCAAATTGCTGGAAGAGTGGCTCGGTCGATCGCTGTTTCGCAAAAACGGCCGGCAGTTGGAGTTGACTGACGACGGCCGGCTGGCTTTAGGCTACGCCGACCAAATTTTTGCGTTGAGTGCCGAGATGGAGGCTGTTTTACGCCAGTCCGATGGCGGTCAGCGGGTGCTGGACTTTCGGGTGGGCATTGCGGACTCGGTGGCCAAATCGGTGGCTTACCGGTTGCTGGAGCCCGCCATGGCGTTGGCCGAACCAGTCAAACTGTTGTGCAGCGAAGGCAAATTCTCCGATTTATTGGCCCAGTTGGCCCTGCACCGGCTGGACTTGGTGATCTCGGACGTGCCCTTGTCGCGCCATGTGAGTGTGAAGGCCTTTAACCACCCCTTAGGCAGCAGCCCGATGTCGTTCTTTTGCGCGCCCACTTTGCTGCCTTTGCTCAAAGGCGATTTTCCGAACAGCTTGAACGGCATGCCGATGCTGGTGCAGGGCGCGTCTGTGGCGGTGCGCCAGCAACTGGAAAGCTGGTTGACCCAGCTGCAGATTTACCCCCGTGTGATTGGGGAGTTTGATGACGCAGCGCTAATGAAAGCGTTTGGCCGCGAAGGGCGGGGCGTGTTCATGGCGCCCACGGTGCTGGAAGAGGAGACGGTAGAGCAGTTTGGCGTGGAGGTGATTGGCCGCACCGAGGAATTAACCGAGGCGTTTTTTGCCGTGTCAGTCGAACGGCGTATTACCCACCCTTGTGTGGTGGCGATCACGGATGCAGCGCGGGGCCAGTTGTTCAGCACCCTCATGGCGCGCCCCTCGTCAGACCAGAGCCTTGCGACTTAGAAGCGCTCGTGGTCCATGAGGTAGCGCCATTTGCCGAGTGCCAGCTGGGTCATGGCGACGCGGCCCACGCGCAAGCGCTTCATGCTCACAATTTGCAGGCCGACCCGTTCGCACAAATAGGCAATCAGACCTGGGTGCGACCCTTTGACGGCGAAGCGCAGTTTGGACGTTTTTTCGTTGTCGCTGTTCAGGCTGACTTTCACCGTTGGCAGCGGTTTGCCATCGTTGGACAGGGTTTGATTCAGTCGTTTGATGGCGTCTGGCGCAACTTCGCCTTCGACCTCAACAATAAATTCCTGCTCCATGACAGCCGCGTCTTCAATCAGCTTGCGTGCCACACGCCAGTCTTGCGTGAAGACGACCAGGCCGCTAGCACCGGTTTCGAGCGGCACCGTGGCCTCTAGTTTGGAAAAGTGGCGCTTTAATACCCGGGTGCCCGACGTGTCGTCGGCGGCATGGGCACCGACCAGCAGCAACTGGTGCGCGGGCTTGACGTGTTTATTGGCCTCGCCGGGCAGGGCCATGGCGTCAAAACCGGGGGGCTTGTTCAGCAAGAGAGTGACGTCGCTGAGCGCCATCAGGCTGGCGTCTTTGTCGATTTCAACCTTGTGGTTCGAGACCCTGAACATGGGTTCTTCCACCACTTGGCCGTTCACAGTGACCCAGCCGCCTTCAATGTACTGCTCGGCTTCGCGACGAGAGCAGGGAATGAGTTCAGCCACCCGTTTGGCCAGTCGTTCGTCTTCGCGGGGCTTGGGCGGCGCAGTTTTTTTATTCGCAATCATGGGCCGAATAGTAACCGTGCGACCCTACCAACTGAGGGGATTGAGTTGGTAGAACTGGGACAGTTCTTGGTACAGCGCCGGGTGTTCGTCAGCCATGCGCTGGGGTTGTTCGAAAAAAACTTCGGAAATCACGGCGAAGAACTCGGCCGGGTTGGTGGCCCCGTAGTCGCTGAACAAAGACGCGGTGCCTTGATTGGCCCGCTGTTGAAGCGCGGTAAATTCAGCGCCCAGCACGTGAGACCAGCGGGCGTAGTGGGCGCGTCGCCCCAACAGGGGGGCCCCGTTGGCAATGCCTTTTTCTTGGTCGAGTTGGTGGGCAAACTCGTGGATGGTGACGTTTTGGCCATCCGAGGGGTTGGCCGCGCCCTCCAGCGTGTCGTGCCACGACAGAATGACCTGCCCCTCGGACCAGGACTCGCCGGACAGGGCGCGGGGTTCGTGGTGGTGCACGCCGGCGGCGTCGGTTTGCACGCGGTGCACCACAAAGCTGCCCGGGTACACCAAAATTTGTCGCAAACCGGGGTAGTAGGTGCCGGGCCGATTGAGCAGCAGCAGGCAGGCCTGAGCCGCTACGGTGACCCGGATTTCATCGGTGATTTCCAGCCCGTCACACCCTAAAAAGGCCTTTTCTGCCAGAAACACCAGCATGTGTTGCTTAAGCTGGAGTTGCAGGTCAACCGGCATGGCGCGCACATAGGGCACACGGCGCTGCAAAATGCGGCGCCACTCGGCAGGAAACGGCTGGGCTCGCAAGCGACGGCGTTGGCGCTCCGTCCAATACGGTTGCCCCAGAAACCAGAGTACCAAAAGCAAGCCCAGACAGGTAAGGATGACAGCAGGCACGGGGCTCCAAGTACGGGGGTGAACAGCTTCCTAGCTTGGCATGGCCGGGTGTTTTTTCAATAGGGGTTGGCGCGCAAACGTCACACCATCAGACCCTCAAGCCGGGTGACGTGGGCGATCAGCGAGCGTTTGGCCACTGGCCACATGCGGGGCGGCACATCGTCATAAACCAACGCGACCCAGTCGTCCAAGGTGCCTTGGGGCGCGGTCTGCATGGCGCGCAGCACTTTGGCTTCGCGCTTCAAACGATGCGCTTTGAGCTGGCTGATCGCCAGCGCGGCCTCACCGGTGGGGCCGCCAATGACATAGCCATGGGCGGGCAGGATGTAGTCCAGACGGTCTTGCACGCACAGCGCTGCCAAACGGTCCAATGATTCAAGGTACAGCGTCATGTCGCCGTCAGGAGGGTCGATCACCGTCGTGCTGCCGTTCAAAATGTGGTCACCGCTGAACAGCAGGCCGTCTTCTTGCAAGATCAAGCACAGGTGGTTGGCCGCGTGGCCGGGGGTGTGGATAACCTTTAACGTATGTGCCAAATCGCCCTCTGGCCCTTGTCCAGTCAGCGTGAGCAGCTCCTGATCTTGTAGCGGTCGATCGGGGGTGAATTCACTGGCGGCGCGGGTGTGGGGGCCTGAGGGCAGGCCAAGCACGAGCGGGACAGGCGTGCAACGGGCTTGCAGCGGCCAGGCGCCGGGAGAGTGGTCGGGGTGCGAATGGGTGCACACAATGAGCCGAATGTCGCCGCCCGCTGCGCGCCAGAGCTTGTCCAGGTGCTCGGCATCGGCCGGGCCGGGATCGATGACGATGTAGCCCGTGGCCGCCTCGCCCACCAGGTAGCTGTTGGTGCCGGGGCCGGTCATTACACCGGGGTTGGGCGCGGTCAACCGCTGCACATTTCTGAGCAGCGCCACGGGGTGCTCGGTTTGCCAGTCCAGCGCGTGCACGATCTGTCCGTCTGGGCACACCAGGGCCAACTCGCCAAAAGGCGACTCATGCTCCATGTAACGGGCCTCGCGCCCGGCCAGCCATCCCGCGCGGGGGCAGCTGGTCCATAGCGGTTGTTCATCGACCGCACAGGCTTGCAGCACAGCGTCCACATCGGCGAAGGCCTCCAGCCGCTCCAGGGTGCGAACGGTGGGAAAAATCATAAAAAAGCGGCCCGCCTTGTGCCGGGTCAAGGCGTCCGCCGGGCGCACCCATTCGGGTTCAAACTGCTCAGTCTCGTCTGCCACCGGCATCTGGCCCTCGGGCATGCGCGCCACCAGAAAAGGCACGTCGAATCGGCGGGGCAAGTCGCGGTCAGTCACCCAGTGGGCCAGCACAAAAACGTCTTCACCCATCAAGGTGAGGCCGCGCGCCGCACACTGGGCGACAAAGGGCTGGCTGCGGTCCAGCGCGGCAATGTCGCGGTCGTCAGCCACGCTGCCGTCCGGGCGACGCGCCAGCAGCACGCCAAGCTCCTCGAAGCTTTCCCGAATGGCGGCAATGGCCTGCGTCAAATGCAGGTCGCTCTGGGCGGGCCGTCGTGTGGCCTGCGCGTGGCTGGTGGCGTCCAGTGCGTCCACCCCGCCGCCGGGAAACACATAGGCATTGGGTGCAAAGCTGGCCGTGGTGGCGCGGCGGGTCATGAGCACCTCCACCCCTTCGGGGCCATCCCGCAACAGCAACACGGTGGCGGCAGGGCGTGTAGGGGCAGGTGGACGGGGCGGGTGAAGGAGTTGGTTCTGGCGGGGCATGGATTGATTTTGCAATGAATCCAGCCGGTTGCGCAGCCTGCGCAAGGATCAAGGGATAATTCTTGGATGCGAATTCCGTTCACCAAAATGCAGGGCGCCGGCAATGACTTTGTTGTGCTGGATGAAACCCAAGGCCGCTTCGGACTGTCCACGGCACACTACCGTTTCCTGGCAGATCGCCATTTTGGCGTCGGTGCAGACCAGATTTTGACGGTGCGCCCCGCGCCCGCGCCCGGCATTGACTTTGAGTACGTGATCCACAACGCCGATGGCGCCGAGGTAGAGCAATGTGGCAATGGGTCCCGCTGCTTCGCGCGTTTTGTGGTGGAGCAGGGCTTGACCACCAAGCGTTCGATTCGTGTGCAAACCCTGGGTGGCGTCATTGAGCCCTGTTTGAATGATGACGGACGTGTCACCGTCAACATGGGTCAGCCGGTGTTTGAG
This sequence comes from Rhodoferax sp., assembly GCA_049286445.1. Taxonomy (GTDB): domain Bacteria; phylum Pseudomonadota; class Gammaproteobacteria; order Burkholderiales; family Burkholderiaceae_C; genus Rhodoferax. The sequence goes on from JBAQDW010000352.1 coordinate 4,806, forward strand.
CTGGCCGACATTCCCTTTGATCCGCAGGGCAGCTTGCCCCAAGCCTCAGGTTTATGGCAAAAATGGCCTCTAGCCCTTGTCCAGTCTGCGCAAGAAGCTATTATTTTTGTAGCAATTGTTTCCATGGGCAACCCGCATGCGGTGCAGGTGGTGGACGACGTGGACACCGCCCCGGTGCTGACCCAGGGGCCGCTGATGGAGTGCCACGCCCAGTTCCCCCGTCGCGTCAATGCCGGCTTCATGCAGGTGATTGACCGGGGCCATATTCGTCTGCGCGTGTTTGAGCGTGGCGCGGGTGAGACGCTGGCCTGCGGCACCGGCGCTTGTGCGGCCGTGGTGGCGGGCATTCGGCTAGGCTTGCTGGACGGTACCGTTGAAGTGCAGACCCATGGCGGTCTGCTGACTATTTCCTGGGCGGGAGGGGCATCGTCGGTGATGATGACCGGCCCGGCCACCTCCGTTTTTCATGGCGAAATTGACTTGCCCGAGACCTTATGACCTCTGCTTTGACCCACCCCATCACCGAAGACGACATTGCCAACTACTTGGCCATCACCCCCGATTTTTTTGAGCGGCATGCCGAGCTGCTGGCCTCGGTTCACCTGAGCAGCCCGCACAGCAACCGTGCCGTGAGCCTGCAAGAGCGCCAGGCGCAAATGCTGCGCGACAAGATCAAAGGGCTGGAACACCGGATCATGGACATGATCCGTAACGGCAATGAAAACGTGATCTTGTCGGACAAACTGCTGCGCTGGGCGCGCACCTTGTTCACGGCCACCGATGTGTTGGGCTTGCCCGCCCAAATCGCCACAGAAATCCAGGAGCAGTTCTCGGTGCCGCAAGTGGGGATCAAAGTCTGGGGCGTGGCACCGCAGTTCGCCTATGCGGAATTCACTCAGGGCGTGAGCGACGATGCCAAGTTGTTTGCCTCATCGTTGATGGAGCCTTTTTGCGGCGTGAACAGTGGCTTTGAAGCGGTGAGTTGGTTGCCCGAGCCGCATTTGGCCGTCTCGCTGGCCATTTTGCCGCTGCGGGCCGGCTTGATTGGCTCGGCCACCCCGGCCTTTGGCATGCTGGTATTGGCCTCCCCCGATCCGCAGCGGTTTGCCAGCACCATGGGCACCGATTTTTTAGAACGCACGGCCGAATTGGCCAGTGCCGCGCTCACCCGTTTGCGCTGATTGAAGCCGCGGGAGCCCGAGAGGTCTGGCCGCGTGAACCGACCGATGACGCAACCCCCGGACCCCCCAGACACGCAGCAAGCCCTTGGGCTAAGCCCGTTGGTGGAGCGCTACTTGGAGCACGTGCGCGTCGAAAAGCGTTTAGCAGAGCGCACCGTGACCCTGTATGCGCTGGACCTGCAAAAGCTGAGCGACTACGCCGCCCAGGTGCCGGTGGATTTGCTTCAGGTCCACAACAGGCATATTCGCCGCTGGGTGGCCAGCATGCATGGCGGGGGGCGCAGTGGCCGTGGCATTGCGCTGATTCTGTCAGGCTGGCGCGGTTTCTACACCTGGCTGGGCCGTGAAGGTTTGGTCAACAGCAACCCGGTGCAAGACGTGCGTGCCCCCAAAGCCGGCAAACCTTTGCCCAAGGCCTTGAGCGTGGACGACTCGGTCCGGCTGGCCAGCTTTGAGGGCAAAGACCAAGACCCTTGGTTAGAGGCCCGCGATGCGGCGTTGGTGGAGTTGCTGTACAGCAGTGGTTTGCGGGTCAGTGAACTCACCGGGCTCGATGTTCGAGCGTCGTCCAGCGCGAAAGGCTGGGTGGATGCGCAGGCATGTGACGTTCACGTGTTGGGCAAAGGCGGCAAGCGCCGCAGCGTGCCGGTGGGTGCCAAGGCCGCTGAGGCTTTGCAGCGCTGGCTGGCCGTGCGGGACCCCGCTCAAGCGTTTGTTGAACAACCCGCGCTGTTCATTGGCCACCATGGCACCCGGCTGAGCGCGCAGTCTATCTGGCAGCGGCTCAAACAACGCAGCCAGCAGGCCGGCCTGGCCACCCCGGTGCACCCCCACATGCTGCGCCACTCCTTTGCCAGCCACCTGTTGCAGTCCAGCGGCGACCTGCGGGCGGTGCAGGAACTGTTGGGACACGCCAATATCAGCACAACCCAGGCCTACACCCGGCTGGACTTTCAGCACTTGGCCAAGACCTATGACGCGGCGCACCCCCGGGCCAAAATCAAAGGGTCGTAATGAGATTAGGGCAAACTCGGGGTTTTTTTGACACAAAGGCAAGCGATGCGATCTCAAGTACGGGTCCTGTTGGACAAAGGGGTGGAGTTCACGTTCAACGTGAGTGACGAGGCGCCAATGGCGTCAGACGTGGCACGCCAATGGCTGGACGGCCAGTTCACCGCGCTCGATTGCGAGCCGTTGCGCGCCAGTGGCAAGGTCTTGACCGCTGACAAAGTGTTGGTGGTTACCCAAGCCGCAGGGGCCGCTTTGCTGTCCGATGCTGCTTGGGCCGCCAGTTACACCCAGGCGGTGTCCGCCGCTTTGGGCAAGCCGGTGATTCAGGTGGATGTGCCAAACATGGCCATCACTTACTGAGGCTTGGGCTTGATGGGCGCCCCCCGCTGCGATGGGTCTGCGCGAGGGGGCTTCACTTTTGACGCCACCCTCTGCGCCTCCGCTTGGCTTTTGGGGGCACGCCGTGCGTCATTCGCTATATTTTAAATAGCTACTTGCGCAGTCTCCATAAGGGCTAGAGGTCGATTTTATGCTTGAAGCCAATGGCTTTTGCATGGCCGGGTAGGGGCCGATGTTGGCATGGCGCTGCGCCAGTTTGCTCCCGACGGGCCAACGTTCAATACCGATGTTTCAACAGGCTTGCAACGCCTGAGCCGGAGGGGGCGAGGAGGGGCCGCCCTGCGGCCAAGGCGCCTTCAGCAATGACCAGTACACTCCCGGCTTTGAAGTTCCGGCTTCCCGCGGGGTCATCCCCCGGTCAACAGGCCGGCGGTGAGGCGCTGTTGCCCTGACAACTGATTGAGAGAAGTGATGAGTCTTATACCTGTAACCATTCTGACGGGCTTTCTGGGCTCGGGCAAAACCACGCTGCTCAAGCGCGTCCTGAGCGAGGCCCATGGCCAAAAAATCGCCGTCATTGAGAACGAGTTTGGCGAGGAAAACATTGACAGCGATATTTTGGTGTCAGACACCCAGGAGCAGATCATCCAGATGAGCAATGGCTGTATTTGCTGCACCATTCGCGAAGACTTGCGCAACACCTTGCGCGATCTGGCGGAGAAAAGGCGCAAGGGCGAGCTCGATTTTGAGCGCGTGGTGATTGAAACCACGGGCGTGGCCGACCCCGGCCCGGTGGCGCAGACCTTTTTCATGGATGAAGAGATCGCCGAGAGCTACCTGTTGGACTCGATTTTGACCCTGGTAGATGCCAAACATGCCACCACGCAGTTGAACGAACGGCAGGAAGCGCGCCGCCAAGTTGGATTTGCCGACCAAATTTTTATCAGCAAAGCCGACTTGGTGAGCAAGGAGGAGGTGGACGCCCTGATGCACCGACTCAAGCACATGAACCCGCGCGCGCCCCAAAAAGCGGTGCATTTTGGTGAAGTGGCCTTGTCAGAGGTGTTTGACCTGCGCGGCTTTAACCTGAACACCAAGCTGGACATTGACCCCGATTTTCTCAAGGAAGACAGCCACGATCACGCGGGGCATCACGGACATGACCATGCGCACGGCGAAGCCTGTGATCACCCCTCGCATCAGCACGAAGGCGGCCACCACCACCGCCACGACGACGATGTGAAAAGCTTTGTTTTCAAGTCCGAGCGCGCATTTGACCCCGCCAAGCTGGAAGATTTTCTGGGGGCGATTGTCAATATCTACGGCCCCCGCATGCTGCGCTACAAAGGCGTTCTCCATATGAAGGGCACCGACCGCAAGGTGATTTTCCAAGGCGTTCATCAGTTGATGGGCAGTGATTTGGGGCCACCTTGGGCGGACGGTGAGCAGCGCATCAGCAAGATGGTGTTCATTGGTATTGACTTGCCCCAGGATATTTTCCTCCAAGGCATGGCGCAAAGCCTGGTGTGATTCACACCTCGTAACAAGGAAGCGTGGCGATGTTTGTCTCGCTTGCACCACTTCTAGGTTTCCCCCTCGCGAAAGCGGTACACTCGCCCGCGAATGAAATCCCCAAGAAAAGAGCGCTAACAGCGCGGCAAGGGCAGATTCAGCCTTCGTGTCACGTGGCCAGGGGCCCGTTTTGCCATGTTGGCAAAGACCGAAGACGTACCGGCACAACCTGCGAGGAGGCAAGTCATGAAAGTACAAACGGGAATATCCCAAGCGGCTGAGAAGCCCGAGTCGAGCGCCGCCAAGGCCAAGGCCAAGGCGTCAGTTCATTTGACGCCCGGCGCGCCGCGCAAGCCCCCTGAGAGGTTGTCTGCGTCGCCTGCCGCCCAAGCCAAGGCCGCCAAGGCCAAGTCAGGCCTTGTCAGCCCCGCGGGCAAAGTCACCCCGCCAATGAAATCAAGTCTCTCCGCGCAGTTGCCTGCCCCAGTTAAAGTAAAGGAATCCGTGAAAACATCGACCGTTAAAGCCGCCAAGCCCGAAGTGGCCGCAACCAAAGCCAAAGTGACCCACGCTGTTGCCGCAGGAACCATGAGCAAAGCCGCGGTCAGCAAGCCGGTGCCCGAAGTGGTGGTGACGCCTGTTGACCCCTCGGTGCCTGTGCGTTCGGGCCGGCCTTCCTCGCGGTTGACGCAGTTGACTGTGCCGTCCATGGCGCAGTCGGTGGCTTCCACGGCTGCCAAGGCCAGTTTTGCGCAAGAGCCGTCTCTGCCCCCCATCATTCCGCCTCTGGCCTCTGCGGTCAAAAAAGACCCGAAGCTGGCCAATAACTGGAAGACCAAATCGGTCGAAGAGTTGTCCGATGCCGAAGTGATTGCCATGTCGGATGACGAGTACATGAACGACACGCAAATGGCCTACTTCCGCCGCAAGCTGTCCATTCTGAAACAGGAAATCCTGAGCAGCGCCGGTCAAACGACGGAGCACTTGCGCGAAGACACCGTGGTGGTGCCCGATCCGGCTGACCGTGCCACGATTGAAGAAGAGCATGCGCTTGAGCTGCGCACGCGGGACCGCGAGCGCAAGCTTTTGAAGAAAATCGAACAGTCGATTGGCCGCATCGACGCCGGTGACTATGGCTACTGCGATGAAACGGGTGAGGCGATCGGGATTGGCCGGCTGTTGGCCCGCCCGACCGCGACTTTGTCCTTGGAAGCCCAACAGCGGCGCGAACTGAAGCAGAAGATGTTTGGAGACTGATTTTTGACAATTCGATTGCTGGTGCAGCCCGTCGGCTTATGACCCCTAAAGAAACCAACTCAGGCCTGCTTTCCAAGATGGCCAAGTTTGTCCGCAATCCAACCAAGGATTGGGGGGAGCACGACACGCCAGAAGCGGGTGGTGATGGCGGTTACAGCAAGGCGGCTCTCAAGGAGATGATCGAGCGCAAGCGTCAAAACGATCTGGTGCGTCGGCGCGAGTTCGACCTGCTGCGCAAATTGCGTCGCAATGAGCCGGTGCCCAATTCGGCACTCGGCAGTCCTGCGTCCTTTTTTCAAAGCAGCCTGAATGCCAATCATGGTGAGCGGGCGCTGACGATCAAAAAAATCGACGATATTGAAGCCCAGATGTCCAAACAGTGGTGGAAGGGCAAGCCAGATGTGCCGCCGGCACTCCCCAAGCGGGGCGTTGCAGGTGAGCAAGCGAGTGTGGTCACGGTTCCACCAAGTAGCGGCCCCACCACCTTTGCGCCGACCCAGGTGGCTGAGAGCGTGGCACCCGCTGTGACCGTGCCTCACACGGACTTTGAACCCACACTTCACGGCGGGCATGAGCTTCTGGAAAAAACCGCACCCAAGTCGCCTCAGGTGAGCCCGGCCCAGGTGGAGGGTGGCGACAGCGTGTTCTCCAGTTTCGATCTGTTTTCAGTAGAGCTCAACAACGACTTGGCGGACCCTGATCTGGAAGAGGCGGCGATCCGCTTCGCCAATGGCGACGATGCCGGCGCCGAGGCCACTCTCTTGGGTGCTTTGCGTGCTGACAATGTGCAAGCCTCGATGGCCGATGTGTGGGCCACGGCCTTGTTTGACTTGTACCGGGCCACCGGCCAAGAACTCAGTTTTGATCGGGTGGCAATTGAGTATGCCCAGCGCTATGGACGGTCTGCACCCGCCTGGTTTTCACTGCCTGAATTGCTGGGCCGAGTAACGCCCACGTCCTCAGCCCACCCGACTGTGGCAACGGGCTATCAATTTTCTTGGGACTGTCCGACAGACTTGGATGCAGGCCGGGTCGCCGAGTTGCGCACTGAATTGGCGAGTGCTGCGATGCCTTGGCAACTCAATTGGACGCATTTTGCGCGCGCGACAGACGATGCGGCGAATGATTTAGCAGACCTGTTCTCAACGTGGGGCGATCGCCCTGTCAAGCTGCAGTTCACTGGTGTGGAATCGCTTCAACTCCTCTTGCGAGAGAAGACGCCGCCCGGTGACGACCAAGTCGCCCTGTGCTGGTGGCGACTTCGCTTGAATCTGATGCGTTTGATGGCGCAGCAGGATGAGTTCGAGTTAGCCGCCTTGGACTACTGCGTGACCTATGAGGTGTCACCCCCACCGTGGCGACCCCCTCAGTGTGAGCATGTTTTTGAGCGGGTTTCCTTGTCTGAAATGAATGTGACCGGCGTGATGCCCGTGGACAGCCGGCTGCTCAACCCAACCGCCGCGGTGCAACCGTTCCCAGCCTTGTCCGCAGAGTTGGATGCGCTGTCTGGATCTGAATTGGCGTTGTCGGGTGAGCTGATTGGTGATGCCACCGCTGCGTTGGGTCGGTACGAGTCGGGCACGGGAAAAGGGTGTTTGGTCATTTCTTGTGCGCGCTTGATTCGTGTGGACTTTTCTGCTGCGGGCAGTCTTCTCAATTGGGTCGCTGAGCGGGTTGCAGAGGGCTGCGAGGTCCGATTCACTGAAGTTCCCCGATTGGTGGCGGCCTTCTTCAGCGTGATCGGTATCAGCCAGCACGCACAGGTCGTTCTTCGCAACCGGTGACACGGTTTTCTGAATTTCTCCCCGGTGGCGCGGTGCAACGGGCGAATCTGAGTTAAAAAACAATCATGGAACAATTTCACGGTACAACCATCATCTCGGTTCGACGAACCACACCCCAAGGGGTTCAGGTCGCCATTGGCGGCGATGGACAGGTCACGCTGGGCAACATCGTTGTCAAGGGAACAGCCCGCAAAGTGCGAAAGCTGTACCACGGCAAAGTGTTGGCTGGTTTTGCGGGTGCCACGGCCGATGCCTTCACCTTATTCGAGCGTTTTGAGGCCAAGCTGGAAAAGCACCAGGGGCATTTGGTTCGCGCTGCCATTGAACTCACCAAAGACTGGCGAACGGATCGGGTCTTGAGGCGGCTGGAGGCGATGCTGGCGGTGGCGGACCATGAGGCCTCACTGATCATTACAGGCAATGGCGATGTCCTTGAACCAGAAAACGGGATCGTCACCATTGGTTCAGGCGGCGCGTATGCGCAGGCCGCTGCAGTGGCTTTGCTCAATAACACAGAGCTGTCAGCGCAAGAGATTGTGAAGAAATCGCTGGAAATTGCGGGTGAGCTCTGCATTTATACCAACATGAATCACACCATCGAAACCCTGTGAGGCCCCGACTCGCATCTGCCGCGTTGAAGCCAATCACCCTATTCTGAGTCACCCTATGTCGTCTATGACCCCGCAAGAAATCGTCAATGAACTCGACCGCTACATCGTGGGCCAGCAACAGGCCAAACGCGCTGTCGCCATTGCCCTGCGCAATCGCTGGCGTCGCCAGCAGGTCGAGCCAGGCCTGCGAGCAGAAATTACGCCTAAAAATATTTTGATGATTGGCCCCACAGGTGTGGGCAAGACCGAGATTGCCCGGCGCTTGGCTCGTTTGGCTGACGCTCCCTTCATCAAAGTGGAAGCCACCAAGTTCACTGAAGTGGGTTACGTGGGCAAAGATGTGGACGCCATCATTCGCGACCTGGCTGATATTGCAGTGAAGCAAACCCGTGTGGCTGAGATGGCCAAAGTGCGCAGCCGAGCGGAAGATGCGGCAGAAGAGCGGGTGCTGGATATTTTGATACCCCGCCCCCGCGGTGAGTTTGGGGTTGATTCCGCCTCGGAGCCAGAAAGCACAGCGCGCCAGACCTTTCGCAAGAAATTGCGCGAGGGGCAGCTTGATGACCGGGCGATTGAAATCGATCTCGTTCAGACGTCCCCCGCGCTGGAGATCATGGGGCCCGCGGGAATGGAGGAAATGACCGAGCAATTGCGCGGTATGTTCGGTCAGATGGGCCAGAACAAGCGTCAAGCGCGCAAGCTGAAGATCAGTGAAGCGTTGAAGCTGCTGGTCGATGAAGAGGCTGCCAAATTGGTGAATGAGGAGGAGATCAAGGTGCAGGCGCTGCACATGCTGGAGCAAAACGGTATTGTGTTCATTGACGAGATGGACAAAGTCACTTCGCGCTCCGAGGGCAGCGGCTCCGAGGTGTCGCGCCAAGGCGTGCAGCGCGACCTGCTTCCCTTGGTTGAGGGAACCACGGTATCGACCAAATACGGACCGGTTAAAACAGACCATATTTTGTTCATTGCGTCCGGCGCGTTTCATTTGAGCAAGCCCAGCGACCTGATTCCTGAGCTGCAGGGACGTTTTCCGATTCGCGTCGAATTGCAGTCGCTGTCAGTGCAAGACTTTGTCGCCATCCTGACCCAAACCCACGTCTCGTTGGTCAAGCAGTACCAAGCGCTCTTGGCCACTGAAAACGTCACCATTGAATTTGTGGACGAGGGTATTGCCCGCTTGGCCCAGATTGCTTTTGATGTCAATGAGCGAACCGAAAACATCGGTGCGCGGCGCTTGTCAACCGTCATGGAACGTTTGTTGGACGAGGTAAGCTTTGACGCCACCCAGCTGAGCGGGCTGACTATTTTGATTGACGCCGCCTATGTGGACACGCGATTGGGTGAACTGAGCCGAGACGAAGATCTTTCGCGTTACATTTTGTAAGTAATTTTTGGGGGTTTGCCCCTGCTTATTCGCGCGTCGCATCCACAAGATGACCTAAGTGCTTAATTTTGAACGTTTTTTCAAACGTCCCAGCCTTCAGAGTCGCCGCTAAGTCATTGATTTCATTGAAAAATTTTTGCAGACCTTTTTGCATTCCCGGCATTTGCTGATACAGTGCAAAAAAGTGGATTTAAGTGGTGAAAAGTGTCCATTTGGGTCGTTATGAGTGCGTTTTCACTGAAAAAGGGTGGGGTGTTGTGTTCCAAGGGGCTTCTTCATTGACTCTCGATGCGAAGGGACGGCTTTCTGTGCCGACCCGGCACCGCGACGTCTTGAGCGCCACCGCAGCGGGGCAACTGACCCTCACCAAGCATCCGCATGGATGCCTCATGGTGTTCCCCCGACCTGAATGGGACAAGTTTCGTGAGCGCATTGCCGCCTTACCGATGTCGGCTCAATGGTGGAAACGTATTTTTTTAGGCAATGCGATGGATGTGGACATGGACAGCACCGGACGAATTCTCGTCTCCCCTGAACTGCGCGAGGCGGCAGGCATTGCGCGCGACACCCTGTTGCTGGGGATGGGCAACCATTTTGAACTCTGGGACAAAGCCACTTATGACGCACAGGAGGCCCAAGCGATGCAGGGCGACATGCCTGACGTTTTTAAAGATTTCTCTTTCTGAAGGTTGATAGTGGACACCCCATGGACACACACGACCGTTTTGTTGAACGAGGCCACAGACGCCTTACTCAACAACCCGGATGCGGCACCAGGCGATCTTGAGGCCGCCTCACAGACCTATGTCGATGCGACCTTTGGGCGCGGCGGGCATTCTCGGCTGATCCTGTCCCGTTTGTCCCCGCAAGGCCGGCTGATTGCGTACGACAAAGACCTTGACGCGCTGACGAACGCGGCGACGATTTCTGATGACCGCTTCTCCATTCGGCACCAAGGATTCTCCCATTTGGGCGACCTTCCCAAGGCCAGTGTGGCTGGCGTGCTGCTCGACCTGGGCATTAGTTCGCCCCAAATTGACAATCCAGATCGCGGTTTCAGTTTCAGGTTTGAAGGTCCGCTGGACATGCGCATGGATACGACGCGTGGTGAAAGCGTGGCCGAGTGGCTGGCAGAGGCCGAAGTCGAAAAAATAGCGGAGGTGATACGTGACTACGGTGAGGAACGGTTTTCTGGGGCAATTGCAAAGGCGATTGTTGCTCGCCGACAGGAACGGGGGCCAATTTCAACCACCACCGAGCTGGCCGAGCTCGTGGCTGACACGGTCAAAACCCGCGAGCAGGGCCAGAACCCTGCAACGCGCACATTTCAGGCTTTTCGGATTTTCATCAACGCCGAGCTTGAGGAGTTGCAGCAGGCGTTAGAAGCCAGTCTGCACGTCTTGGCGCCGGGCGGGCGCTTGGTGGTGATCAGCTTTCACTCTCTCGAAGACCGCATCGTTAAGCAGTTCATTGCGAAGCACTCGCGTGATGTCTATGACCGACGCGACCCTTTTGCGCCAGCCAAAGTGATGCAGTTCAAGGCCTTGGACCGCATCAAGCCCAGTGCGGCTGAAGTCTCTGGCAACCCACGGTCACGCAGCGCCATCATGCGGGTGGCGCAAAGGACGGGTGCATGATTCGTGTCAATCTCGTTTTGCTGTTGGCCGTTCTGGCCAGCGCGCTGCACTTGGTGGGCGTGCAGTACGAGTCACGTCGGCTGTTTTCTGAGCTGGACAAGGCGCATTCCGAAGCCCGTCGGCTCGCAACTGAAAACGAGCGCTTGCAAGTCGAAAACCGCGAACAGTCCACTCCTTTGCGAGTAGAAACGCTGGCCAAAACCAAGCTGCAAATGCGCACAACCACGCCCGCAATCACTCACTATGTGAGCCTCTCCGGCAAGGTGCTGCCGCAGGCCGTTCTTGGCTTGGCCACCGGCATGCCGGTCAACGCAGGCCGCCAACCATGAGGCGCGGCATTGCCTACACGTCCAGCCCGTTATTGGCCAGTCGAACGCCGGTGTGGCGTAGCAAATTCATTGTGGCGGCCATTGCCCTTGCTTTTTTGGCATTGGTGGCACGTGCCAGCTACATCCAGGTCGTTGCCAATGATTTTTTTCAACGCCAAGGTGAAGTGCGTTTTGGCCGAACTTTGACCTTGCCAGCCAACCGGGGCCGCGTGTTGGATCGCAATGGGTTGATCTTGGCCTCCAGTATTCCTGCCCCCAGTATTTGGGCGATTCCTGAAGATGTGGAGCGTGATCCTGCACGCCTGCGCCAACTGGCCAAATTGCTGGGCCTAACTCCCGCTGAGCTGAACAAGCGCTTGGAGGACGAGGACAAAACCTTTGTTTGGTTGAAGCGACAGGTCGATGCGGACGTTGGAAAAAGTAT
>JBAQDW010000353.1:0-14698 GCA_049286445.1 Rhodoferax sp.
TCGAGGCGTCGAGATTGATTCGGCCGTGGTGGATGGTAAACAAGCGGTCATCTTGCCCCAGGTGACCTTTGGCATCGCGGTGCGCATGGCAGTGATGAGTATCGTGGCGGGCAATGAAGCGTAACGCGCTGGCTTGGCGCCAACGCAATTGATGGGTTCATGATGACAATGCACAAAAACATACTGATCAAGGGTGGCCGGGTGATAGACCCTGCGAGTGGTTTTGATGAAATAACCGATGTAGCCCTTGCCCACGGTGCGGTAGCAGCTATTAAAAATATAGCAATTGATTTTCAGGTTGAGCACACCATAGATGCCTCAGGGTGCTTGGTGCTTCCCGGTTTAGTGGACTTGGCCATGCGCCTGCGCGAGCCCGGTCACGAGCACGAAGGCATGCTGGAGTCAGAGATGACGGCGGCTGTGGCCGGTGGCGTGACCAGCCTGGTTTGCCCCCCTGACACCGACCCGGTACTTGATGTGCCCGGTTTGGTTGAGATGCTGAGGTTCAGGGCGGAGAAGTTGAATTTGGGGCACTTGTACCCCTTGGGTGCGCTCACGCGCGGCCTCGCTGGTGAGTCGTTGACTGAGATGCTGGAGCTCACAGAGGCCGGTTGCGTGGGGTTTAGCCAGGCCGATGTGCCGGTTCAAAACACCCAAGTACTGCAACGCGCGTTGCAGTACGCCAGTACCTTTGGTTATACCGTTTGGCTGCGCCCGCAGGATTTCTATTTGGGCAAGGGAGTGGCAGCCAGCGGCGCGCTGGCCACCCGCATGGGTTTGAGTGGCGTGCCGGTAGCCGCTGAGACCATTGCTTTGCTCACGCTTTTTGAATTGATGAAAACCACCGATGCGCGGGTGCATTTGTGCCGGCTGAGCAGTGCCGCAGGGGTTGCCTTGGTGCGCCAGGCCAAACGGGACGGGCTCAAGGTCACTTGTGACATCAGCATCAACTCGCTGCACCTCACCGATGCGGACATCAGTTACTTTGACAGCCGGGCGCGGTTGAACCCGCCGCTGCGCCAGCAGCGCGACCGTGAGGCGCTGAGCCTCGGTTTGGCAGACGGCACCATTGACGCCTTGGTCTCAGACCACACCCCGGTCGATGAAGACGCCAAACACCTCCCTTTTGCGGAAAGCGAGCCCGGTGCCACCGGAGTCGAGTTGTTGTTGAGCTTGGCGTACAAATGGAGTGTTGACAAAAAGGTGGACCTTGTCCGCGCCTTGGCGGTGGTCACCAGCGGCCCGGCCGCAGTGCTCGGCAGTGCCTTGGGTAAACGAGCGGGCCGGGTGGGGCGCTTGTCGGTGGGCGGTCTGGCTGATCTTTGCGTTTTTGACCCCAATGAGGACTGGGTGGTGGAGCCGGGCGCGTTGCGCAGCCAAGGCAAGCACACGCCTTTCTCTGGCTATGAATTGCCGGGGCGGGTACGTTGCACCGTCGTGGGGGGTCGGGTCGCCTACCAAACCGAATGAAAGGGTTGGGGGTGCGGGTCCAGGCCGTTTGGACGCTGGTGCGGGTAATCAGTTACATCCTGTGGGGGGCATGGCTGGTCGCGACACGGCTGCCTCGTATGACACCGCTGCAGAAAGAAGAACGAATCAGCGCTTGGGCCTTGACCCTGCTTCAAAAGTTTGCTATCGAATTGGTAGTTAATGGCACGCCACCTGTTCAGGGGCCTATGCTGCTGGCGGCCAACCACATTTCTTGGTTGGACATTGTGGTGATGCTGGCGGCCCGCCCCTGTCGATTTGTCTCCAAGGCCGATATCAAGCACTGGCCTCTCGTGGGTGCCATGGCCAGCGCGGGCGGCACACTGTTCATTGAACGTGAATCGCGCCGTGACGCCATGCGGGTGGTTCACCATATGGCCGAACATTTGAGTGCAGGCGACGTGTTGGCCGTTTTCCCCGAAGGCACCACCAGCGACGGCGTGAGCTTATTGCCGTTTCATGCCAATCTGCTTCAAGCCGCGATTGCCGTGACCGCGCCCGTGATGCCGGTCGCCATTTCCTATGTGGACAAGGCCACGGGAACCCTCAGCCTCGCCCCATGCTATGTGGGTGACGACACGATGATGCGGTCGCTGTGGCGCACACTCACAGCGCGGCCTTTGCGTGTGGTTCTTACTTATGGTGAGGCTCAGTTTGCCCAAGGGCGAGATCGCCGCGCGTGGGCAGCCGATCTGCGCACCGAAGTGGGGCGTTTGCGCGCGCCGGGGCAGAGCAAACGGTAACGACTCACACCAATCGCACTTGGGTTTGATATTTTCGAGCGTTGTCGTGTGGCGATTGCCCACCAGCGCAATTGAGGTTGTCGAGATGGTTGGCGTGCGTCAGCAGCTCAATCATGTCACCTGCCCAGGCGTGCTCAAGTGCCTCCAAAAGGCACGTCAACTCGCGCAAGTGATGGGCATTGCACAGGGCGTGCGGGCACTGCAAGCTGAGACTGCAATGATGCGATTTGTTTCGCCTAGCGCTCAAGCCTCGAATCCAAAAAACGGATTGGGTCGTCTTTCTCGCGGTGGCCAAGTTCACTCAGGTTGGGACGTTCTTGCTGTGCGCACAACTGTCACGCATTGGCCATAAGGGGTGGGTAGTTACAGCAATCGTTCGGACACGGGGACAGTTGGCGTTGATGCCTTGGTGCCAGCAGCTGCCGCAGTGAGAGGCCGCATCGTGTTTTTACACGGCATCTCGCAGGTTTTTCCGCCCACGCCCGGGCAGTCTCGGTTGAAAGTGACGACATGGTCCACTTGCGCCCGAATGCCGATCCACTCCCCCACCTTGTGGTCGTGGTGACTGGGCACATGGGCCATGACCGTCTCGCCGGTGGCCAAGCGCAGGGTGTAGAGAAACTCCGAGCCCCGAAACGCTTTGCGCACAATTTTCGCTTTCACCGGCGCATCGTCATCGTGCACGATGTCATCCGCCCGCAGCAGCACGTCGCAGGCGCCACCTGCAAAAGCGCAGGGCAGGGGGCATTCAGCGACATCGGTCAAATCACCCAGCGGGGTTTGCACCACCACTTGTTGCCCCACTTGGCAAATCACCGCGGGGGCAAACACGCCGTGCCCAATGAACTCGGCCACGAAGCGGGTGGTGGGGCGGTGGTACAAGGTATAGGCGTCGTCCCATTGGTGCAGTTCACCCTCGTGCATCACCCCAATGGTGTCGCCAATCGCAAACGCTTCCAGTTGATCGTGGGTGACAAAAAGTGCCGTGGTTTGCGCCGCTTTGAGAATCGTGCGCACTTCATGCGCCAGGCGTTCGCGCAAATCCACATCCAGGTTTGAAAAAGGCTCGTCCAAGAGCAGCAAACGGGGTTTAGGGGCCAGTGCCCTCGCCAGGGCCACCCGCTGTTGCTGTCCGCCAGACAACTCATGTGGGAAACGCGCTTCTTGACCCGCCAAACCGACCAGTTCCAGCACTTCTGCCACGCGAGCGGCCCGTGCTTTGGTGGCGAGGTGGTGAATGCCAAAGCCGACATTGCGACCAATGGTGAGATGGGGGAACAGCGCGTAGTCTTGAAACACCATCCCAATCTGGCGGTTTTCAGGGGCAAGATTGAACGACGTGCTGCTGACGATCTGGTCGGCCAGTTTGATGCTGCCGCCCGCGACCGCCTCCAAACCCGCCACCGCGCGCAACAAGGTGGTTTTGCCACAACCGGACGGGCCAATCAACACACCGATGTCGCCTGCGTTCAAGCCCAGCGAGACATCACACACAGCAGGTTGAGGGCGGCCAGCGTAGGCCACGCGAAGATGGGAGACCTCTAAGAACATGCGAGCGATTGTAGATGCTTACAATTCTCATTTACTTTTCTTCCTTGCTTCAAGTCGGGTCACATTTCCATGCTGTTTCGCCGGCTTCGCAAAACCCTATTGCTGCTCTTGACGCTGGCCTTCATGCTGCCCGTGCTGGCGGTGTTCGCCTCTTGGTTTCCAGGCGGTGGCACGGACGCGGCATCCGCGCAAATCCTGCGGGAAATGCGAAGTACCGTGTTGCCAGCCTATGTGTGGACCACGCTGCGGCTTTGCGTGACGGTGGCCGTGGGGGTGATTTTGGTGGGCCTATCCACCGCGGCGGCCGTGACCTTGTTTGATTTTCGCGGGCGAAAGGTGTTTGAGTGGGCGCTGTTGCTGCCGATGGCGATTCCTGCCTACGTCGTGGCCTACGCTTACACCGACTTTCTCCAGTTTGGGGGCCCCTTTCAAACCTGGGTGCGGGCGGTTTTTGGCTTGGAAGGACGTGTTTTCCCAGAGGTGCGCAGCGAAGGGGGCGCCGCGCTGGTTTTCATCTTTGCTTTGTACCCTTACGTTTATTTGCTGGCGCGCACTGCTTTAGGCGAGCGCGCCTCGCAACTGATGGAGGCGGCCCGACTTCTGGGTGCCCCCATGCGCCGGCGTATTCTGGAAGTGGCCCTGCCCTTGGCGCGACCCGCTGTGGCGGCGGGCACGGCGCTGGCCTTGATGGAAACGCTGGCCGATTTTGGCGTGTCGAGCTACTTTGGCATTCAAACTTTCACAGCCGGTATTTACAAAGCCTGGCTGTCCATGGACAACCGCATTGCCGCTGCACAGTTGGCCACCTTGCTGCTGGCCTTTGTCGCTTTGCTCCTGTTTCTGGAGCACCGCGCCGAAAAGCGCATGCGGTTCTCCTCCACCCGGGGCGCGCGGGCCGGTTCGTTGGACGCACGGCCTTTGCGCCTGCACGGTGCGTCTCAATGGATGGTCTGGGGCGTTTGCGGTGTGCCTGTTCTTGTTGGCTTTGTTCTGCCGGTGGTGTTTATGCTGCGCCCGCTAATGGCCGATTGGTCCGTGCTGTCCTGGGGGCAGTTCTTGGGGTGGACGTTGAACAGCTTGCGCCTGGGCGCGCTCAGCGCGGCGCTGGCCGTGGGGTTGGCACTGCTATTGGCTTTTAACCTGCGCAGGCGTCCCGATTGGGCCACTCGTTGGGCCGCGCAGTTGGTCAGCTTGGGTTACGCCGTGCCGGGCGCGGTGATTGTGGTGGGCCTGTTGTTGCCCGTGGGGTGGCTGCAGTCGGTGGCGCCGCAGAGCGGGGTGGGGTATTTCATGACCGCCACCTCTGTGGGTTTGGTCTGGGCTTACTTGGTGCGGTTTTGTGCGGTGGCGTTGCAGTCCATGCAAAGTGGTTATGCCCGCATTCCGGTGAGTTTTGATGATTCTGCGCGAATGTTGGGCACTGGGGATGTGGCCTTGCTGCGCCAGGTGCACTGGCCGCTGCTCAAGCGCTCCGCTGCAGCAGCCACTTTGCTGGTGTTTGTGGATGTCATGAAAGAGCTGCCCGCCACACTGGTGTTGCGTCCTTTCAATAGCGACACCTTGGCCGTTGTGGCCTACCAATTGGCACGGGACGAGCGCCTGGGTGAGGCGGCCTTGCCCTCGCTGGCCTTGGTGCTGGTGGGTTTGATTCCGGTGGTGCTGCTGAGTCGTACCTTGCGCGCACCGGCGAGCTAAGCGCAGTGGGATGTGGTCGCCCTGAGATTGTGAAAATGATGCAGTGCACAATAAAGGCCTGTTCCCGCCTATTTGCGCCCATCTACCTCACTGTTCAAGGAGCTTTGTCATGCCTCTCGTCGTCTTCAACCAGAAAGGTGGAGTTGGAAAATCCACCATCACCTGCAATCTGGCCGCCATCAGTGCCAGCCAAGGGCTGAACACACTGGTCATTGATCTAGACCCGCAGGGCAACTCCACCAGCTATTTGTTAGGCGACAGCGCCCGCGATGATCAGCCCAATGTGGCGGGCTTCTTTGAACACTCCCTGAGTTACAGTTTTCGTCCCGTGCTGCCAACTGAATTCATTGTCCCGACTCCCCACGAAAACTTGCATGTGATGCCATCCAGCCCTGCGCTTTCAGAGCTGCAAACCAAGCTGGAGTCACGCCAAAAAATCTATAAATTGCGCGAGGCGCTGCAAAAGCTTGGTGAGACCTATGACCGTATTTACATCGACACCCCGCCTGCGCTGAACTTCTTTACCCGCTCAGCCCTCATTGGCGCCAGTGGCTGCCTGATTCCGTTTGATTGCGACGAGTTTTCCCGCAAAGCGCTCTACACCTTGATGGACAACGTGCAAGAGATTCGTGCCGATCACAACCCAGACTTGGTCGTCAAAGGCATTGTGGTGAACCAGTTCCAGCCCCGCGCCAACCTGCCCCAGCGCATGGTCAATGAGTTGATTGAGGAGGGCCTGCCGGTGCTGACGCCGTATTTGTCGTCATCAGTGCGCATTCGGGAGTCGCATGAGCAGTCCTTGCCCATGATTTACCTGGACCCCAACCACAAATTAACCCTCGCGTTGGTCGAATTGCACGAATCACTAGCGGATTAACGGCGTTGCCTACGCCCGTGGAATTTGGGTGTTTGGTGTCGATACGCTATTAAAAATAGAGCTGGTTGCGCAGGATGCATAAGGGCTAGAGCCCTATTTGACTGTTAAATAATTCAGCCGGATCGTGCCGGCGACCCCGGTGTTGTGCTGTCTTTTTTTGGCGATGTACAGGGTCGAGTCCGCCCATTCGAGAACTTTGCCGTGGTCGGCTTGGTCGGTCACAAAAGATGGGTAGTCAAGCGCATATTGCATCTGTCCAACAGCGCATCACAGCCTCACTGAGGCGTTTCTTGAACAAATTGGCAAAGAACAAGTACGGGCGTGCGAAGAGAACTTTCACTCTTTAACTGGGGCCTAGACAAGCATTAGCAATGGATGCTCACTTGCGCAAACGTTGGCATTGGGCACCCTTGACGCATCGGTAGTACTACGTAAGTGCAAACACTCTGCGGCCGCACATCCCGACTCGTTAAGCTACCCGCTCAAGGTTAGGCTCTCGACAGCTCACACTACAACCTATGCCAACGGAGAGTAATTTGCCACTGGAATACATTTTAGAAACGCATCAGTTGACTAAAGAATTCAAGGGGTTCGTTGCCGTTGACCAAGTGGACCTGAAGGTGATGCGTGGCCATATTCATGCCTTGATTGGCCCCAACGGCGCGGGAAAAACCACTTTTTTTAACCTGCTGACCAAATTTCTGCACCCCACTGCGGGCACGATCACGTTCAATGGCGTTGACATCACCACTGAAAAACCGGCTCAAACGGCGCGGCGTGGCATTGTTCGTTCATTCCAGATATCGGCCGTTTTCCCGCACATGACGGTGCTTGAGAACGTGCGCGCCGCTCTGCAGCGCAACCTCGGCACCTCGTTCCACTTCTGGAAGCCTGAGAGCACCTTGTTTGATCTGCATGATCGCGCTCATCAGCTCCTGATCGAGGTCGATTTACAAGACTTCGCCAATGAGTTGACCGTGAATTTGCCTTATGGGCGCAAACGGGCGCTCGAACTGGCCACCACGCTGGCACTCGAGCCCGAGTTGATGCTGCTGGACGAACCGACCCAAGGCATGGGGCATGAAGATGTGGACCGCGTGACTCAGCTCATCAAAAAGGTGTCCGCTGGACGCACCATTTTGATGGTAGAGCACAACATGAATGTCGTCTCCTCCATTGCCGACCGCATCACCGTGCTGCAGCGCGGGGCCATCATTGCTGACGGTCCTTACGCAGAGGTCTCTCACAACCCCCAGGTGATTGAAGCTTATATGGGAACCGTTGATACCACTTTGCAGGGTGCACACTGAATGACAGCAGAATTGCTTCGGATCGAGAATTTGCACGCCTGGTACGGCGAATCCCACATTTTGCATGGCGTCAATCTCAGTGTGCGCGAGGGTGAGGTGGTGACCTTGCTGGGACGAAACGGCGCTGGTCGCACAACCACCATGCGAGCCATCGTGGGTTTGACCGGAGCACGCAAGGGGTCGATCAAAATCAACAGTGTAGAGACCATCAAGCTGGCACCCCACAAAGTGGCTCGGTTGGGTATTGGTTACTGCCCCGAAGAGCGCGGAATTTTCGCCAGTTTGACCGCTGAAGAGAACCTGATGCTGCCGCCCACCATTGCCCCAGGCGGCATGAGCGTCGATGAAATATATGAGATGTTCCCCAATTTGAAAGAGCGAGCCAACAGCCCGGGAACGCGCTTGTCTGGCGGCGAGCAACAGATGCTGGCGGTCGCTCGAATTTTGCGCACGGGGGCACGACTTCTGTTACTCGATGAAATCTCTGAGGGGCTGGCCCCCGTGATTGTGCAAAAGCTGGCCGAGATGATTTTAAAGTTGAAGGCCAAGGGCTACACCATCGTGCTGGTCGAGCAGAACTTTCGTTTTGCGGCCCCCTTGGCCGACCGCTTCTACGTCATGGAACACGGTGTCATCGTGAAACAGTTTGAACAAGCTGAATTGACTCAGAACATGAGCATGCTGCAGGAATATCTAGGTGTTTGATTGATCATTTTGATCAAATTCTCAGTCTTTTTTGTGTGATTTTTTGATTCCTAACCCACCTGGAGATACTATGAAACTCAACACCCTTGTGGCCGCTTTGGCCATTGGCTTCAGCGCCGCAGCATCCGCACAAACGGGGCCGGTCAAGATTGGCTTTATCACCGATATGTCGGGCTTGTACGCTGACATTGACGGACCCGCAGGTGGCGAAATGGTCAAGTGGGCAGTGCAGGATTTCGGCGGCAAAGTGCTCAATCGCCCGATTGAAGTGCTCACGGCAGATCACCAAAACAAAGCCGACGTGGCCAGCGCCAAGGCCCGTGAATGGTTCGATAACGAGGGCATGTCGATGCTGATTGGCGGCACCAGCTCTGGCACCGCCTTGGCCATGGCCCAAGTGTCTACCGAAAGAAAACGGCCCTTCATGTCAATTGGCGCAGGCTCGGCACGCCTGACCAATGAAAACTGTTCACCTTACATCGTCCATTACGCCTATGACACCGTTGCACTGGCGAAAGTGGCGGGCTCAGCTTTGGTCAAGGCGGGTAACAAATCGTGGTACTTTTTGACCGCAGACTACGCGTTTGGCCACTCGCTCGAAAGCGATGCCTCCACCGTCGTGAAAGCCAATGGCGGTACGGTGATGGGTTCAGTGCGTCACCCTCTGAACGCCTCTGACTTTTCATCCTTCTTGCTGCAGGCCCAAGCGTCCAAAGCTCAGATTTTGGGACTGGCCAATGCGGGTGGAGATTTCACCAATGCGATGAAAGCCGCCAAGGAATTTGGGGTCACCAAGACGATGAAAATTGCCGGTCTGTTGGTGTTTATCAACGATGTGCACAGTTTAGGCTTGGCCAATACAGAGGGTCTGCAACTGGCCGACAGCTGGTATTGGAATCAGGATGATGCCTCACGCAAGTTTGCCAAGCGCTTTTTTGAGAAGTACAAGCGTATGCCATCCAGCTTGCAGGCCGCCAATTACTCTGCTGCTACGCAATACCTGAACGCCGTCAAGACAGCCGGCACAACCGATGGCGATAAAGTCATGGCCACACTGAAGGGCATGAAGATCAATGATTTCTATAACAAAGGTCAAATCCGCGCGGATGGACGCATGATTCACGACATGTACCTCTTCGAAGTGAAGTCCGCCAAAGAGGCATCCACGCCTTGGGATTACTACAAAACCGTCGCCAAAGTGCCAGGTGAGCAAGCTTTCACGACCGTGGCGGAGTCCAAGTGCGCTCTCCTCAAGTAGGGCGCTAACGTCGGTTTCCTGCTCTGAGCGATGTCATGGCGCATCTTTCGGAGTGGGGTTCCCCCAATTTCAAGGTATGAACTGACAGGCCTCCATGGACATTTTTGGCATTCCCCTTCAAGCATTTCTAGGTCAGCTTCTTCTTGGCTTAGTCAATGGCGCGTTTTACGCCATGCTCAGTCTTGGTCTGGCGGTTATTTTCGGCTTATTGGGCATTGTTAACTTTGCGCATGGCGCGCTTTATATGCTTGGGGCGTTTGCAGCGTGGATCATGCTCGACAAATTTGGCCTCAATTATTGGTTCGCGCTGGTGCTTGCTCCGCTGTTCGTCGGTTGTCTAGGGGTCGTCATTGAACGCGTTTTCCTCAGGCATTTGTACAAGCTCGATCCGCTTTACAGCCTGCTGTTGACTTTTGGCCTGTCGCTCATTGCAGAAGGTGTGTTCCGCGAAATGTATGGCGTGTCGGGTCAGAACTACAGCGTTCCAGAATTATTGTCTGGGGCCACCAATTTAGGTTTCATGTACCTCCCTAACTACCGAGCCTGGGTTGTGTTGGTGTCGTTGGGTGTGTGTCTTGGGACTTGGTATTTGATTGAGCGAACGCGGCTGGGCGCTTATCTGCGTGCTGGAACGGAAAACGCGGCCTTGGTGCAAACCTTTGGCATCAATGTTCCGGTCATGGTGATGCTGACCTACGGCTTTGGCGCTGCGCTGGCTGCGCTGGCGGGTGTGCTGGCTGCGCCCATTATTCAGGTGAACCCCTTGATGGGTTCCAACTTGATTATTGTGGTGTTCGCCGTCGTGGTCATTGGGGGCATGGGCTCCATTTTGGGCTCCATTTTGACGGGCCTGGCTTTGGGTATCTTGGAGGGGTTGACACGGGTTTTCTATCCGGAGGCCTCCAATGTGGTGGTGTTTGTCATCATGGTCATTGTCCTGATGTTCCGTCCTGCCGGGTTGTTTGGAAAGGAGGCTTGAGCATGCACAACGCCCACTCCCCCAACCCTCAGGATAAACACATGACCAAAACCGCCAAACTCATTCGCTGGACTTACTTGGTGCTGCTGATCTCGGCCATCGCAGCACCCCTGCTCGGGCTGTACCCCGTGTTTGTGATGAAGTTGCTTTGCTTTGCCCTGTTTGCAGCCGCGTTCAATTTGTTGCTGGGTTTCACTGGGTTGCTGTCCTTCGGGCACGCTGCTTTTTTTGGTTCTGCTGCTTACGTGACGGGCTGGGTTATCAAGTCACAGAATTTCACGCCGGAACTCGGCATCCTTGCTGGCGGCATTGCCGCTGGTTTACTTGGTTTGGTTGTCGGGGCTGTGGCCATTCGCCGCCAGGGAATTTACTTCGCCATGATCACGCTGGCGATCGCGCAAATGATTTATTTTGTTTGTTTGCAAGCACCGTTCACAGGGGGTGAAGATGGACTCCAAGGTGTGCCGCGTGGGGCGCTTTTTGGACTCTTCTCGCTGAAGACGCCCTACGCCATGTACTACTTTGTTCTTGCGGTTTTTGTGGCGTGCTACCTCGCTATTTCTCGCATCGTTCATTCTCCTTTTGGGCAAGTTCTGAAAATGATCCGGGAAAACGAGCCGCGCGCGATTTCTCTTGGTTACCAAGTGGACCGGTACAAGCTGCTGGCCTTTGTTTTGTCAGCTACTTTGGCAGGAGTCGCGGGGTCAATGAAAACATTGGTCATGGGGTTTGCCACCTTGTCTGATGTGCATTGGTCCATGTCTGGCGAAGTGATTTTGATGACTTTGCTGGGTGGCGTGGGCACGTTCTTTGGACCCGTTCTAGGGGCCGGTATCGTGATTGCTTTGCAAAATACTTTGGCAGACAAGGTTGGCTCATGGGTGACCGTGATCATTGGTGTCATATTTGTCCTGTGTGTACTCGCATTCCGCAAGGGCGTCGTGGGCGAGCTAGAGGCTTACATGGAGCGTCGCCGTCGCGCTTCGGCCAACCCCGACGCCTAAACGCCTCGCGGAGTCTGAGTGGTGCGCTGTTGCAGGCGTTGCACGCGGCTGCAAGTGCCAACCTGATTGCCTCCAAGTTCATCAGCGGCACCTTGGGGTGCCGTTTTTGTTGACAAGAAGCGAAATGGCATGACTTGGCATGCCGCTGCCAGAGAACACCCGAGGCAAAAAAACCCGCTGAGGTTATGAACTGCGCGGGTTATGAGAGGGTCTGAGCCCGTTTGGAATCACAGAATGGTGCGGCTGGCGAGGATCGAACTCACGACCTGACCCTTAGGAGGGGTCCGCTCTATCCACTGAGCTACAGCCGCATGCATGGCATTGTAAGGGGGAGGGGTGGCCGGATTAGTCGTAGCGGCGGGTGTAGATCAAGTCCACGGCACTTTGGTTGCCCGTCGATGCGCGCAGGGTGAAACGGCGGGACAAGTCGTAAAACACCTGCAATGTGCCCACCGCGCCTGCCAAGCCGGTTTCATAGGCCACATAAAAGTCCTTTGACAAGCGTTTACCCAACGTGAGGGTTGCGCCACTGACGCCACCACTGCTGGCTCCCGCGAATGACAGTTCATCGAGACCCACGCGTTGTGCCAGGCTGACCCCTGTGCCGTTGTCGTTTCGTCCCATCAAGGCCAAGGCGGCTTGCTGCAGTAGCGCTGTTTCTGCACCACCCTCGGTGGGCGAGCGGCCCAGCACCAGCCAGGCTAGTTTTTCGGCTTCGGGTAGCTCGGGATCGGCGTACAAGCTCACCACCGGCAGCAGGGCCGTGCCGTTGATTTGAACGCCCACGCGTTGCGAGAGTTTGGAGCGCAGGGCCAAAACGTTCAGGGTTGGGTTGTCGTAGGGGCCGGTGAAGCGCAGTACCCCGCGTTCAATATCAAGTTGCTGGCCATAGGCTTGGAATGTGCCACTGACAGTGCGCACGGTGCCGTTTAATCTGGGTTTTCCTTGCGTTGCCGATGAGCTGGTTAATTCCAGTTGGCCGGCCAGCCGGGTGTTGAGTCCGCGGCCTTTGAGCTGGAAGCTGGAACCCAGATCCAGACTGATGGCCAGGTCAGGGGTCATTTTTTTGGTGGGTTCTGCCGTCACTGGGGTGGTGGGCTCAGCGCGCCCGCGCACGACCACGTCTTTGCCTAACTTGGGAACCGAGTCGTCTGGCAGGATGATTAGCGCTTCATCGGCATTCAAATCACCGCGAATGGCCAGCTGGCTATTTGCCAGTCGGGCGTTGAGTTGGCCCGACATGACCAGCCGCCGGTCTACCCTTGCGCTAAGCCGCAGTGAATTCAACGAGGCATTCAGGCTCATGCGCACGTGGTCCAGGGTGTCGGTGGCCGTCTTGCCCGCCGTGGGCAGCCATTCGACCACGCCTTTGAGTACCAGTTGGCCGCCTTGCGGACCACCTGCGCCTTGAATGCTGAATTCATCAATGACCAGGCTCTGGTCTTTGAGGCGAGCGTTCAGCGTGCCTTGGCTGAAGTCAATGCCATCAACGATGGAGCGCACCGCCAAATCTTTGGCTTGCAGACGCCCATTCAACACCGGAGAGCCCAACGTGCCGGACACGGCAGTGTCTAAGTCCAAGGTGCCACTGAGCCGCCAACCCGGTGGTGCGAGCAGCGACCAAGCGCCCACGGGAGGCAACATGGCGCTAACCTGGCCGGCCAAGGGCGCAGCGTCTTGCCAGGCCCAGAACCCGTTTTGAATGGGCAGTTGAGTGCTGGCGGTGGCGTTGATTCGGCCCGCATTTTGGCTGTCCCAAATGAGGGTGGCACCGAGATTTTGATTGTTTGCAGTCAATACCAGCCGGGTGTCACGCAGCTTGGCGTTCAGCGCGACGGATTGCCCGTCTTCACCCAGCAATTGCAGGTCGCCCCGCGTGCGTTCCACAATCAAAGTGAGGTTCAAGTCCTCGGCACGGGCGGCATCCCACTGGCCGCCAAAAACCAAATCACCGCGCAAGCCGAGATTGGCGAGTCGGGTTTTGCCTAGAAATTCAACCCAGCCCAAAGGCAGTTCGTTGACACGGCCACGGGTGGCCCAAGTTGTTTTCCCTGTTTTGCTGTCGCCACTGTGGGACCAACGGGCGGTTTCCCAGGTTAATTGTGTGGTGCCCGGCACGGGACCGGTCAAGCGCAATGCACCTGCACCCACTTCTGCGGCTTGGCGGTTGGTATCGGTGAAGAAACCAAGTTCAACTTTTTGGGTCAGCTCGGCCGTCCAAACCGCGGCACTAATGGACTCTTTCGCCGTTACTTGGGCAGTGTTGATTTGCGCACGCCATTGCCCTTGCGTTTGCTGCCCACCGGTGAATTGTGATTGCAGCGCGAGCTGATGGGTGGGGGTGTTCACTTGACCCTTCATTTGAACTTCCAGGGCCTGAAGGGTGCCAGCGAGGGTTAATTGGGTATCACGCAGGCCCAGTTTGGCGACCGCACTCGCGGGGTCGTCTCGCCAATCGAGTTGGGAGGTTTGCAGGGTGGCTTGCAGCTTCAATGCCTGCCCTTGCTTTTGCCAGCCGCCTTGCCAACGCGCAGACAAGTTGGCGCCGCCTTGAAGCTGCAGGGTGGTCATGCTGCTGGGCATACCGGGAAGGCGGGCCAGCCACTGGGTTGCCCGTGCGGCATCTTCTAACTTGACTTGTACTGCGCCATCGCCCTCGGTGCTGGACAGTCTGCCGGTGACTTTGGCTTGAGCCCCTGGCAGCGTCACAGTCAAGTCGCCTTGGGAAGCAAAGGTTTGCGTGTGCACCGTGGCTTGCCCTGCCACTGCGGCGTCATCCGTTTGCACCAGCAGGGTGTCAAGTTGCAAGGTGGGCGCGCGCCATAGGCCGCTGGCCTGAACGGTTTTAAGACGCAAGCCGCGCAGCGTTTTGGAGGGCGCCACCCCCTGCCGAGGCGCAGGCTGCAGATGGGCCTCAAAGCGAATGCCTTGGCTCACCTGCTCGGCGGTCAAACTGCCGTCCAAACTGATCGCTTCCATCCGGGTGTGCAGTGCCGCCGGGTTGATTTGGCGGGCGGTGCCAGTGACTTTCCACTGCGGTGGGGCGGATGCATTCGGGCCGGCCGGTGTGACTTCGCCGCTGGCCTGC
>JBAQDW010000354.1:0-31866 GCA_049286445.1 Rhodoferax sp.
CAAACTGATCGCTTCCATCCGGGTGTGCAGTGCCGCCGGGTTGATTTGGCGGGCGGTGCCAGTGACTTTCCACTGCGGTGGGGCGGATGCATTCGGGCCGGCCGGTGTGACTTCGCCGCTGGCCTGCCATTCGCCCCCCCCGCCATGGGCTTGAAGCGACTTCAGCAGCCATTGACCCCCTTCAAACACCACCTTCGCGTTGATGTCTTTCACAGGCAGTCGCTGGGTGTCCCACGGGCCACTGAGTGCGTTTTTGGCCAATACCGAGCCTTGCCAGCCCGCGCCCTCAGGGGTGACACGGGCTTCCCCGCTGAGGTCGGTGGTGGGCGCCTGGGGCCACAGCGCCGCCAAGTTGAGAGACTGCCAAGTGGCCTGTGCTTGGGCTAAAGGCTGTGCTTTCCAAGGCATGAGCTTGGCATTGAGCGTGGCCTGCGGTTTGGATTCAGGTTGACCTCTCAAGGTGGGGCGCAGCTCGGCCTGCAATGCCAGTGAGGAATTGGCCTGGCTTAACTCGCCCGTCAAACTCGCTTTGGCGGTCACTGTCACCGCTTGCTCACTGCCCGGCACAGCGGTGGTCACGGTTCCTTGCACCGTGGCTTCGACGGCCAGGGGGGCCAGGGCCTGAATTTTTGCTTGCAAGGCATAGTACCCAGAAGAAATATGCACCTGGCCCACGTCCAGACTGTGGTGCTTGCTATCAAATTTATACTTTCCATTGAGTCCGGTGGCCACCAAAGGGGGTGGCCCCGCCCACTCTACGGTGTCGATGGCGAAGGGAACGCTGACTTGCAGGGGCAGGCTGAAGTTCTTTGGTGGCGTTTTGTCTTGCGCAGGCTGGGCAGGGCGCCGGTCGTCGATCCGCAGGCGCTTGGCTTTCAGTTGGCTAATGCGAAGCTCACCATTCCAGAGCGGCAGCAGGGTCCAGCCCACCGCCACTTCTTCGACTTCCACCGTGAGTTCGTCCATGCGCCACGTCAAGCTGCCAATACGCCCTCCTTCCCGTACTGACCCGGTGACCTCGCTGGCGGTTAAGGTTTGCCCTTCAGGCAGGTAAGGGAGCGCGCGGTTCAACATGGTGGCTAAAGACGAGTCAAAACCCGTCCACACCCAAGCCCCGCCGAGCAGAGCCGCTATCAATAACAACAAGGCCAACAAGGACCCCAAGGCGTAGCGCAGTGCTTTCATCAGAAGTTAAAACCAACGTTCATGTGCAGCCGTACTTTTTGCGTGGCCAGGCCGTACGCCAAGTCAATTTGCAATGGGCCAATGGGGCTTTTCCAGCGCACGCCGGCGCCGATGCCTACCTTGAGATTGAGGTTGGCCGGGGTGTCTGCCACTGCGCCTGCATCGACGAACAAGGCCCCTTCCCAGGCGGTGACTTGTCCGTTGGACACCAATGGGCTTTGCCATTCCACACCGCCGTTAACCATATAGCGCCCGGGTGCGACCACGCCGCTGGCTTGTATCACCCCGAGTTCGCGGTAGCTGTAGCCGCGCACGGAGGTGTCACCACCGGTTAAAAATAGTTGGGTGCTGGGCAGTGAAATGCCTTCTTTGGCGGCCACCGCGCCCGCTTCAGCGCGAAGCACCATGCGACCCGAGCGCAGTTGCGTGGCCGCGTTGTCGTCGCTGTTGGCCAGTGAAAGGTAATAGCGACCGCGCGTGAGGACGCGCGAATACGGGTCACGTTGAGTGCCCAATGTTGTGCCGCCACCCACCTCAATACCAAACCCCCAGCCGCTGGAAGGAAAGGGCATGCTGTCAAAGCTGCGCAGCGTGAAGGCGTAATTGGCGCTGAGCGACTGCGCCACGATGGGCTGGGCGTTGGTGCTGGAAGCTGTGTCTGCCCGGTCGTATTCCAAGTAATAACTGCGGTCAATACGCTCACTGTCTTGACGGCGGCCGCCCCGCACGCGTTGGCTGGTCACATCGACCCCGCCCGTGTTTTGGCTTTGAATTTGGCCAGAGGTAATCCAACGCCAGTTGTCGATGTCAGGGGGGGCCGTGAGCTCCGTGCTGATGGATTGGGTTTCTTTGTCGATTGAAATTTTGGACAACGCACGCCAGCCCAACAAGGGCACTTTGTTGTTGGTGTGTTCAACAGACAAGCGAGGCCCACTGTCGGTGCTGATTCCCACGCCCAGCACGATTTTTTTTAACTTTCCTTCGCGCAGTTGCACCACAACGGGGGCGTTCTCAGGGTCGCCGCTGGTGTCCAAAGACACATAGGCTGAGTCAAAGTAGCCGCTGCTGGCCAAGCGTTGTTGGGCTGCGATCAGATCTTGTTGGTTGTAGGTTGCCCCCACAGGGATTCGCGCCAGCCGCGTCACCAGGTCGGCATCAAAGCGCTGCAGCCCCTTGATTTGAAGCTCGCCCAAGCGGTAACCCGGGCCGGAGTTCAAGGTAACGTTCAGGCGCGCTTGAGACGTTTGCGGATCGATGTCAGCCAGCGTTGCGCCCAGTTGCCCGGTGGGGAAGCGTTCGCGAATAAGTTGGCGCAGGGCTTGCAGCTTTGCCGCATCCCACCGTTCTTGTGTGAAGCGCATGCCGGTGCGAAGCGACCAATCGTTTTGAATGGTTTCTCGCTGCGGCTGCGTGGTGGGGTCTTCGGCAATGGCGCCTGTGAAGGTCAAATTCACATCACTCACCACGGCCGCCGCGCCAGGCACCACGGTCAATTTGACGGTGCGCAGGCGGTCGGTGGGGCGAATCTCCAATTCAGCTTGAATGTCAGGGGCAAAGTAACCGGCCGTGCCCATCAGCGCGCGGCTGTCTTCTTGTGCGACCTGAATCAGCCGGCGCAACTCGTTGTCACTCAGGTCGGTGACCTCACGGTAGCGTTTGATGTCAAGGTAGGTATTGAGCAGATCGCGAATCGGCGCAGGCGCGTCAATTTGCAGCTCAAACGCGGGTCGGGCAGCCACCGTTGCTGCCGATACGGGGGGATCGGGAGGGGCGTCTTGAGCTGCTACCGCCATGGGAATGGCGAGCAGCAAAGCGGCCATGAGCCTGCATTTCATTTCGACAACATTCGCATCGTGTCTTCCAGCCCCTTCAAGGTCAGCGGGAACATGCGTTGGCTCATCAGCTGCTGAATCACGCCAATGCTTTGGCGGTACTGCCAAACGCCCTGGGGCTCGGGGTTGATCCAGGCAAATTTGGGGAACGCACTGGTCAAGCGTCCCAACCATTGCACACCGGACTCTTCGTTGTTGTACTCCACACTGCCACCGGGTTGCAAAATTTCATACGGGCTCATGGTGGCGTCGCCCACAAAGATCAGTTTGTAGTCTTTGTTGTACTTGCGAATGATGTCCCAGGTGGCAAATTTTTCGGCATAACGACGCCGGTTGTTCTTCCACATGAAGTCGTACACACAGTTGTGAAAATAGTAAAACTCCAGGTGCTTGAACTCCGCCTTGGCGGCAGAGAACATTTCTTCCACCCGTGTGATGTGGTCGTCCATGGAGCCGCCCACGTCCATCAGCAGCAGCACCTTGACGTTGTTGTGGCGCTCGGGGCGCATCTTGATGTCGAGGTAGCCCGCGTTGGCCGCCGTGGAGCGAATGGTGTGATCCAGGTCCAGCTCGTCTTCGTGGCCTTCGCGGGCAAACTTGCGCAGGCGGCGCAAAGCGACCTTGATATTGCGTGTGCCCAACTCTTGGGTGTCGTCGTAGTCTTTATAGGCACGCTGGTCCCACACCTTCACGGCGCTGCGGTTGCGGCTTTTGTCTTGCCCAATGCGAATGCCTTGCGGGTTTTGGCCGTAAGCGCCGAACGGGCTGGTGCCGCCCGTGCCAATCCACTTGCTGCCGCCTTCGTGCCGTTCTTTTTGTTCTTCAAAACGCTTTTTCAGCGTTTCCATGAGCTCGTCCCAGCCCATTTTTTCGATTTTGGCGCGCTCCTCGGGGCTGAGGTCGAGCTCCAGGTTTTTGCGCAGCCACTCTAACGGCACCTCTTTGGTGAAGTCGGTGACCAACTCGATGCCCTTGAAGTAAGCCGAGAAAGCACGGTCGAACTTGTCGAAATGCTTCTCGTCCTTCACCAGCGCGGTGCGACTCAGGTAATAAAAATCGTTAATCTTGTAGCCCGTTGGACCCTCATCGGTGTCGGGCTCGGGCGAGTTCGGCCCCACCACCCCTTCTTTTAGCGCTTCCAGCAAAGTCAGGTACTCCTTCACGGACACGGGCAATTTGGCCGATCGAAGGGTGTAGAAGAAGTCAATCAACATGATGAGGGCATTGGGTCGTCGCAAGCAGATAAGGGTGGCAAGCTTAGGCGCGGGGTTTGTCGAGCAAGTACAGCAGCTGGGCTTTCACCTCAGGCCACTCGCCGCTGCGCAAGCTGTACATGACAGTATCGCGAACGGTGCCATCACGGCGTAGGGCATGGCCGCGAATGACCCCATCTTTGCGTGCACCCAGCCGTTCAATAGCGGCTTGGGATGCAAAGTTGAAGTTGTCTGTGCGCCAGCCGACCACATGGCAACCCAAGGTTTCGAATGCATGGGACATCAAAAGCAGTTTGGCCGTGCTGTTGACATGTGTGCGCTGGCAGCGTTTGGCATACCAGGTGTAGCCAATTTCCAGCCGTTTCACGGCGGGAAGCATGTCGTGGTAACTGCTGCTGCCCAGCACCGTGCCGGTGGCGGTGTCTGTCACGGCAAACGCAAAGCGGTCTTTTGTAGTCAAGGCGGTGGCAATGTACTGCGCAGTCTCCTCCGGCCTGGGCACCGAAGTGATGCGCAGATTCCACAGCTCACCGTCGGCTGCTGCCGCGCGCAGGCCGGCTTCATGTTCGGGGCCAAGCGGCACCAGCGTGAGGCCGCGCGCTTCCAAGGTGACAGGGCTGACAAATGACATGGGGGCTCCGGTTCAGCGGTTGTGGCGTTGCATGAACACCAGTTTTTCAAACAGGGTCACATCCTGCTCGTTTTTCAGCAGCGCGCCGACCAGTGGCGGCACCGCCACCTTGTCGTCTTTGCTTTGCAAGGCCTCAAGTGGAATGTCTTCCGCCACCAGCAGCTTGAGCCAGTCCAGCAACTCGCTGGTTGAGGGTTTCTTTTTCAGGCCCGGCAGGTTGCGCACGTCAAAAAACGTTTTCATGGCCGCGCTCAGCAGCTCTTTTTTGAGATCAGGGAAGTGCACCGCGACGATGGCGCGCATGGTGTCGGCATCGGGGAACTTGATGTAATGAAAGAAACAGCGGCGCAAAAACGCGTCAGGCAGTTCTTTCTCGTTATTGGAGGTGATGAATACGAGCGGGCGGTGTTTGGCTTTAATGAGTTGGCGCGTCTCGTAACAGTAGAACTCCATGCGGTCGATCTCGCGCAGCAAGTCGTTCGGGAACTCAATGTCCGCCTTGTCAATTTCGTCAATCAGCAGCGCCACCGGCTCATCGGCGGTAAACGCCTGCCACAGCACGCCTTTGATGATGTAGTTGTTGATGTCTTTGACCCGCTCGCCACCGGTCACATCAGACAGCTGCGAGTCGCGCAAACGGCTCACCGCGTCGTACTCGTACAGGCCTTGCTGCGCTTTGGTGGTGGACTTGATGTGCCACTGCAGAAGAGGCAAGTTCAGGGCGCTGGCCACTTCTTCGGCCAGCATGGTTTTGCCGGTGCCGGGTTCGCCTTTGACCAGCAAAGGGCGCTTCAAGGTGATGGCCGCATTCACGGAAAGCATCAAATCCTGCGTGGCAACGTAGTTTTCAGTTCCTTTGAATTTCATGGTGGGTGCTCGTTAAGGGGAAACCGCAGGGGGACAAGAGTTGGGCGTCGATATAATCAAAACCTGATCCATCTCAAACAATGGTTGATTGTCTGTTCAAAATGAAAAAATTCCTGTCCTCACTGTCTGTTTTGCTTGTCGCTTATGGGACGGTATTTGCTGTTCAAGCCCAGGAGGTCAAGGGTGACATCAAAGCAGGCGAGAAAAAAATCGCCATGTGCATTGGCTGCCATGGCATCAAAGGGTACCAAGCCAGCTTCCCTGAGGTCCACAAAGTCCCCATGATTTCAGGCCAAGGTGCCAAGTACATTGTGTCAGCACTCGTCGCCTACCAAAAGGGGGACCGCAAGCACCCATCCATGCGAGGGATCGCCGACAACATGACCGAGCAAGACATGGCCGATATTGGCGCCTATTACGAGGCCCACGGCAAAGTGGAGGGCGCCATGGCCGCCGAGAAAGCGCCTGATGGCAATGCGCGAGTGACCGCCTTGCTGCAAAAAGGTGCTTGTATCTCCTGTCACGGCGATAACTTCAGCAAGCCCATTGACCCCAGCTACCCCAAGATTGCGGGCCAGCATTCTGACTACCTGTTTGTGGCGCTCAAATCCTACAAAACAGAAGGTACCCCGCTGTGGGGTCGTTCCAACGGCGTGATGGGTGGCATTGCCAAGCAATACTCCAATGCGGAACTCAAAGAGTTAGCCGGCTACATCAGTGGTTTGCCCGGCGAGTTGAAAACTGTGCCCCAAAGCAAGTTCCGCTGATCCTCCCGTTCACCCATCAAAAAAAGCCGCTCAAAAGCGGCTTTTTAACGTCTAGCCCACGTAGGATATGAATTTGGTGCTATTAAATATGAAGCAATGGAAGTGAAGCCAAACGTGGCCCTGCCGTTGTTTTTGCTCCAAACTCGCGCTGGGGTTCGCTGTCACCAGGGCCGTTCATCGTTCTTAATGGCGGCGGACCTCGATGGGGTACGTCGCCCAAGGACACGCCGCAAAACGTGGGTTCACTGGCTTGGCAGCCGTTTCCGGAAAATGGTGGGCTTCACAACCTGCCCAGAGCGGACCCAAACCACCGCGTCCCATGGGGTGGCCGCCCCGCTGTGTTTCAACTCGAGTGCAGCTTAAACTGCGTTCAAAATTGTTTTGACTCTGGGGTCCGCTTTAGTATGACGGGTCAGCCTGCCGACCCGCCCAAGGGCTTCTAATAAATTGCCGTTGTTTTGGGGCAGGTTTTTCCCAGATTGGTTTGGATGACACTGGCGTCAGCCGCGTTCGTTACACCGTCCGATACATTGTTTAACAAGAAGTCATAGACGCTGGACAGCCCCCATTCCCGAGCGATGCGACGCCAGTTGGAAAGGTCTTCCCCATCAACGACACCGTCCCTATTGCCGTCGCCGGGACACACCGGGTCGGACGCCAACATTTGGTCGAGTTTGTTTTTCAGGTCGGTGTAGACCGCTTGTGTTTGTGTGGTGGTGGCGGGCAAAAGATTGCGATCAGGCGTATCCAACAACGGCGTCCCCACCGCCTGGTTGATTTCAAACAACTCTTCGGTGACGACGGACCCCAGACTGTCGGTGCTTGAGTCGTAGGTCTGCGTGGTGTTGCGCACCAGTTTGAAACGATCATTGCGAATGGCTGTCGACACCTCCGGCAGGAGGCTGAGCAGAGAACGACTGGGGACCGCCTTGTAGAGTGCCTGATTCACCAGAGCGCAGCTTTTGTAGCCGGCGCCAGCGTTATCGATCACACCCGGGTCACTGTACCCGACACCCCACCAAACGCCCTGATTGTCTTCACACACACTTTTCGAGATGGGAATCTGGGTGCAGCTTGTGTTGATGACACAGGCCTCGTTTCGGGTGCTGTTCGCCTGTCGGTTGAAACCCCCCATGGTGAAGTTAATGGTGCGCAAGCTCGATTGATTGGGATGCGTCAGATAGGGCAGCACAGCGACGGAGTCGAGCGTGCGGGGCACCGCCTTGTGGACATCGATACCAGCCAGCTCACCGAAGAATTGAAACAAATCGACCATGTTGACCATGTGCTCAACCTCGCGGTCGGCCTGCACGACCTGTGGGCCGGCGATCACCAAGGGGTCCCAAACACCAGTTTGGTAGGCGGTGCCTTTCGCCTGAGTCAGCTGGAACGGCTGTTTCACGGCAGACCCCAGTGTTCCGTTGTCACCGATGATCACGATGACCGTGTTGGTGGCTTTGGGGTCATAAGCGAGGCTGCCATCGTCCCGGTAGGTGGCAAGGCCCGTCGCGACCATGAATCGCCCAAACTCGGAATCCATGGCTTCGGTCATTTTGTTTTGCAGGAGCCGACCTTGCCCCGTGTCTGTGCAGCTCAAATTGTCGCCAGCGGGCCCGCTTTTCTTCAGGAGTCCTGCTGGGGGTTGTTGCCATGGCGTGTGGGCTGCGGTGTAGCTCAGCGTGGCCATCCAGGGTTTGCCAGGGGGTCGGGTTTTAACCCAATTGATGGCCGCGTCGGTTTCTATGCGCGTTCGGTAGCCTCTGGCGCGAGGGTCAGTCAGCGCGACTTTTTCTACGTTGGAGCCCTCGATGATGACCAGTGGTGAAACGTAGTAGGCATTCTCGCGGTTGAAATTGAGTGTGGTTGGAGGCGTGCCACAGGATTGATTGGGCACAAAAACACCACCCGAGTTCAGACACTGCAGGCCGGCTGCGTCTTGTTGCGGCGAGGTTTGGCTGAGGTCGGTGCACGTTTTATTGGGTTGATAGCAGGCCCCAGTGTTCGTGCCGCCCGCAAGTTTGCCTGGGACAAAGCCGCACGCGTGGGTCTTTTCTTCGGCCACGCCGCCCGCCGTTGTATCAAGAGAACCAGGGAGCCCACCGATCCAGCCATAGAAGTGATCCAGCCCGAGCGCGCGTGGAGTCGCCTCGCCCGCTTCATTGTTTTCTGGCCCCGCCAGATGAAACTTGCCGAACATCGCGCTGTCGTAGTTGGCCTGCTTCAGCAGTTTCGGCAGGGTCATGTCGTAGGGCGAAATCTGCGCGTTGGCGAGGTCGTTTGGCCCGATTGCCTGGAAAATATTGGTGCGAAACGGGTAGCGCCCAACGAAAAAAGAGGCACGCCCAGGCGAGCACTCAGGCATGGACCACGTATTGCGAAAACGCACGCCCGCTTTGGCGACAGCATCCATGTTGGGCATGCTCGGACCAGTGGCACCTCCGTATCCGAAGGATGCCATTTGGTCGATGCCGACATCATCCATCACAACAAAAACAATGTTCGGAGGATCATCAGTGGATGGCAGGCCGCTGCCGCCGTTGCATGACGCCAAAGAGACTGCCGCAATGGCGGCAGCGAGTACGGTTGGAAATAGGGTGCGCAAGATAGCCTCCGATTGTTATGGGTTTGTCTACATCGAACTTGAAGCCACCATCTCAGCTGCCATGACACAGTGGCCGCTCAGAAAAACCAAGTAGCCGGACCTCCATTGCTGTTCGGAGTGGCTTTTGCCAGCGGCTCGTGTGAAATGATTGCAAGCCACCAACTCACGCATGAGATGTCCTTTTGTCTTGGCCCCTTACTGCCTCAGCGACCGCTGCCTTGGGTCGACCGGCGCTGGGCCACAGCCGGCCGCAGGCAAGCCAATCCGTTGCTCTCGATCTCACAAAACGTGGACACTCAGCGTGGTTTGGGGCAAGTCTTACCGAGGTTGGCCGTCACGATCGCCCGATCGGCTGCATCAGTGAGTCCGTCGAAGTTGAAGTCGAACCAAGTTGACTTGCCAGCGGTCGTCTTGGCCCACTTTTCGAGATCGATGAGGTCTTGAGCGTTCACGACGCCGTCCAGATTGCCGTCACCGGGACAGGCCACCACAGAGTCATTGATGGTCTTCAGCTCGGCCAGCAGCTTGGTGTAGTTGGCTTGTTGCTCAGCGTTCAGGTTCGTCGTACCGAGGTTGTTGCCTAGCGGACCGTCCGGTCGATCGATAAGTGGCACCGGCACGGCTTGGTCGATTCGATAGAACTCGAATCGCTCCTCTGCAACTTTGCAGCTTTGTGTTGGTGTGTCGTAACGCTCGCCGACGATGCGCAGCAGTTTGTAATCGCTGTTGCGAACCGCCTGTTGTATCTGCGGCAAGGTGTCGGTCATCGGCAACGGTGGATTGGAGTTCACCAAGAAGTCATTAACTTGGCAACATGAGCTGAAACCGGGTTGTGGCACGCCCGGCAGAGTGGTGCCGGGGCCATACCACGCGCCACCTTCGCTCTGACACAGCTTTTGCTGTGGAAACAGTGTTGTGCAAATTTGCTTGGGGCCAATTGAGAGCACACAGGCACCCTGTATTGCGGTGACCGGGCGCAGGTTGTCGCCAAGGTGGGTGAAGTTCACGGAGCGAATCGGGGCTTGTTTCGGGTTTGTCAGGTAGGGCATGACGGGGCTGGCGTCAACCGCGCGTGACGCCGGCACAGCGTTGCGTACATTTACACCGGCGATTTCACCGAACAACGCGTACAAGTCGGCCACGTTCAGCATCGCGTCAACGTCGCGGCCCGGCGAGACGACCATCGGCCCGGCCACAACCAGCGGAACCCAGACACCCGTCTGGTTCGCATAGGCTTTGGCGTGCAAGGGGTCGAACGGCGCTTTCACCGTGAACAGATAGCTGCCGTTGTCGCCGGTGATGACGACGACTGTGTTGGAGCGCGCTGGGTCGTAATGGAACGACCCGTCAGCGTTGCGTGTGGCGACGCCCGTTTGAACCAGCACACGGCCAATCGCTTGGTCGACTGATTCAATCATCTGATTCATCACCTCGCGCGCCACGTTGTCTTTGTCGCAGGAAAGACCATCAAACGGCTTCGTATCGGCGGGTAGTGCAGAGACGGGGGGTGGTTGGTAGGGCGAGTGAGCTGATGACAAGGCCACGGTGGCCATCCACGGTGTGCCTGCTGGATGTGAATTGATCCAAGCCACGGCCGCGTCGGCTTCGATGCTTGTTCTGTAGCCGCGCCCTTTGCCCGCCGAATCTTGCGGCGAGAGCACGGTGGCGGTGCCGTCTGGGTCGTTGCGCACCAATGTGCCGGCATAGTAAGCATTTTCTTTGGTGAAATCCACCGTTGCAGGTCGGGTGGCCGCACAAGAGGTCCTTGGAACGAGAATGCCGCCGCGCTCCATGCAGGTTCTGCCTGGCACTGGCGTGGTCGCTGAAACAGACACCTCTGAGCACCCTCCGTCAACGGTGTAGCAGGCTCCTGCGTCAGCGCCGTTCGCGGTGTCGGCGGCGCTGGTGGGCACGTAGCCGCATTGGTAGGTTCCCGGGGGTGCGATGCCGCCCGCAGTGGTGTCGATGGCACGTGGGCCGCCATCAAACCACCCGACGAACTTGTCCCAGCCGAGCTGCGAGACTTCCGTGTTTCCATACGGGTTGTTGTTGGGGCCCAGTGGTGATCCCGAAAAATGGGACTTACCGAAAAGACCGTTCTGATAGCCGACGGTCTTGAGCAATTTGGGTGTGGTCGACTCGTAAGGCGACATCTGCGAATTGGCGAGATCGGTTGACAAGATCGCGCTGGTGATGTTGGTGCGAATTGGGTAGCGACCATTGAAGTACATCGCACGGCTGGGTGAGCACTCGGGCATTGCCCAGGTGTTGGTGAACTTCACACCCTGCGCGGCTACGGCGTCGATCACCGGCGTGCGCGGCGGAGTGGCGCCGCCGTAGCCGTACAGCTTCATCTGGTCAACGCCGACGTCGTCGATGACGAAGAATAAGATGTTTGGCGCTGCTGAGACGGTGGGTTCCGAGGAGTTGCTGCCACAGCCTGCTGCCACCAGTGCGAGTAGCGCGGCTGCCGCAGCCATTGCGCGAGGAATTGGTGTTTGGATCGATCTGGCAATGAAGTGTTGCATTGTCATGTCCTTGCGTGGGGTTGTGGTTTTAGCCTAGCGACGCTGCGCAGCGAAATCCCGCATGCGATGTGCCGATGTCCAAGGGCGCACCCTGCCGAGCGCTGGGTCGGTAACGGGCGCAGTAAGATTCGTGGCAGAGGAATGAGCCGCCTCTTTGTGCGCGGCGACGCTCCGAATCTTGAGGGGCGGCAGGGCCCCCCGCATCCTTGGCGGGTGAGGGCAGTGCGGCTCGGCGAGCATTGGCGCGCGGGTCGTACCAGTCGGCGTTCCACTCCCAGACGTTGCCCGCCATGTCGTACAAGCCGTAGCCGTTTGGCTTGAAGCTGCGCACGGGCCCGGTGCCCACAAACCCGTCGATCCCCGTGTCGGCGGATGGGAATCGCCCTTGCCACAGGTTGGCGAACAGGCCTTTGTCGGCTGGCAGGGTGTCACCCCAGACGAAAGGCTGGCCTTCTAGCCCGCCGCGCGCGGCACGCTCCCACTCAGCCTCGGTCGGCAGCCGTTTGCCAGCCCACTTGCAGAACGCATTTGCGTCGTCCCAAGCAACTTGAACCACAGGATGATCGCCTTGCTCGGCAATGCTGCTCGAGGGGCCTGATGGATGTTGCCACTGCGCGCCCGGCACCCATTCCCACCAACGGCTGATGTCTTTCATGTCCACCGGGCCAGACGTTGGCTTAAACACCATACCGCCGGGCTCAAACAGCGCAGGAGGCACTTGGCTGCGTATCGCCTCTGGCAATTCGGCGAGCAAGTTCGACAAGTCAGGTTTTCGCTCAGCGACTGTGCGCCAACCCGTGGTGGTGGTGAAGCGCGCGAACTCTGCATTGGTGACTTCAGTCTCATCCATGAGGAAGGCGGCGACGGTCACCCGATGGGCAGGGCGCTCCTCAGGCCACGCAAATTCATCGTCGGCCCCCATACCGAAGGTCCCGCCAGGGATAACGCGCATTCCGTCGCGTGGCTCCACGGGACTTTTGAGTGACCACGCGGCCAAGCCTGCTGCCACTGCGACGATCAGACCCAAGGCCGTCCAAGCGGCGCGTTTAGCAAGTCGACTCATGACGTTCCCCTTCCCAATGAAGTTGAAGTCAGCGATACCGCTACCTGCCTCCGTATGGCGCGCAGCCGTCGCCGATCGACCAACCTCGGTTCACCTTCGCGATCGGTGTCAACAAATAGCAACGGGATTCGAATCATGAGCAATTTAAGGTGAGCAAGTGCATATTTTGTGACGGCATAGCAATTTAGGACGAATGCTGATCGATGGCATCCCGGCTTTTTAAGAAACTTGTCAATCCAATGAGAAAGCAGAGTTTGACTGCTTTGTGTCAAATCGGTGGCCTTCAAGAATCCCGTGATTTGTTTTGAATGTAACAAATGCTTGCACAGTAAAAGTCACCATTGACCCATGCCGCAGCAGGTGCTAATAACCTCACCTGTGGGGAGAATTAACTTGCGACGTCGATTCGTTGCAGCACCGCGTCAGTCACGCGTTGCATGTTGTTGCACGCAGTCAATGTAGGCGTTGCCGTCGGGCGGGCGGCCGGCGCGTTGGCTCTCCCAAATCATTTTGCCCAGGCAATCCATGGCCTCATGGTGCGCGAGATGCAATGAATTACGTCGGTGGCTCAGCAATTCGACCGCCTGGCGAATGCCACGTGGCTGGTCGATGCTGCACTGCTCGCTGATCGACAGGTGCATCGACAGGTGCAAAAACGGGTTGGTTTTACCTTCTTCAGCCCCATGCATAGTGGCAAGCGCCGCATCCAAGTCAGCCAGTTCGGCGTGGTATTCGGGGTGCTCCTCGATCCAGAGGCTGGCCAGGGTTTCAATGGCTTCCATGGGTTGGCCCGTCTGCGCTTTGGCATGAACTGAGCAAAAAAATTGGCGAACGTCGGCTTGGGAGGGTGAGAACATAGTGGTCGTTATTGTCGTGCGCCGTGATGTTCATTGCTGCGCACGGTTGGTATTGCCGTCAAAATGGCGAATTTAGTTGAGGAGTCAAGTAATGTCACATGCCT
The DNA here is from genome assembly GCA_049286445.1 of Rhodoferax sp. Lineage (GTDB taxonomy): Bacteria > Pseudomonadota > Gammaproteobacteria > Burkholderiales > Burkholderiaceae_C > Rhodoferax. The sequence continues at coordinate 13,651 of JBAQDW010000354.1, forward strand.
TCATTTGCGACGCGATTCGCACCCCATTTGGTCGTTATGGTGGCGCTTTAAGCAGTATTCGCACTGACAACCTGGGTGCGCTGCCCATACAGGCGCTGATGGAGCGCAACCCGGGTGTGGATTGGCAAATGGTGGACGATGTGCTGTATGGCTGCGCCAATCAGGCGGGCGAAGACAACCGCAATGTGGCCCGCATGAGCAGCTTGCTGGCGGGCTTGCCATTCGAAGTGCCAGGTGCCACCTTGAACCGGCTGTGTGGCTCGGGGCTGGATGCGGTGGGCACGGCCGCCCGCGCGATCATGGCCGGGGAGGCTGGGTTGATGATTGCGGGTGGTGTGGAAAGCATGAGCCGCGCACCCTTTGTGATGCCCAAAATGGAAACTGCGTTTGGGCGGCAAAACGCCGTGTATGACACCACCATTGGTTGGCGCTTCATCAATTCGCTCATGAAAGCCCAATACGGCGTAGACAGCATGCCGGAAACGGCGGAAAACGTGGCGATTGAATTTGGGATCGGGCGCGAGGCACAAGACCGCATGGCGTTGGCCAGCCAGCTCAATGCGGTGGCCGCCCAAAAGGCAGGCTATCTGGCGCACGAGATCGTTCCCGTGGCAGTGGCCCAGAAACGGGGAGAGCCCTTGCTGGTGGCGCAAGACGAGCATCCCCGCGAAACTTCCTTGGCCGCTTTGGCCAAGTTAAAAGGCATTGTTCGCCCGGACGGCACGGTGACAGCGGGCAACGCCAGCGGCGTGAATGACGGGGCATGCGCCCTGTTGCTGGCAGACGAGATCAGTGCCAAAAAGAACGGGCTCACGCCCCGTGCCCGGGTGGTTGGCATGGCGGTAGCGGGCGTCGCACCGCGCCTGATGGGCATGGGCCCGGCCCCCGCTACACAAAAGGTGCTGGCTTTGACGGGGCTCACACTGGCTCAGATGGACGTGATTGAGTTGAACGAAGCCTTTGCGGCGCAGGGGTTGGCCGTGCTGCGTCATCTGGGCTTGGCAGATGACGACGCGCGTGTGAACTCTTGGGGTGGGGCCATTGCGCTGGGTCATCCTTTGGGGGCGTCCGGGGCTCGGTTGGCCACCACCGCAGTGAACCGCTTGCACACCAGCGGTGGGCGCTACGCCTTGTGCACGATGTGTATCGGCGTGGGGCAGGGCATTGCCTTGGTGCTGGAGCGGGTGTAGGTCAATAGCGTCATGTGATGGCGTTCAGGTTGACCACGCGGGCAGCGTCCAGTTGCGCCACAAAGCCAGTGCCCGCAGGCCAGCGGTGATGGCCACACAGGCGAGCAGTGCCACCCAGCCCGGTGCCTGGGTTTGCCACAGGCCAACGTACACCCAGCCGCCCGCAAACGCACACACGGTGTAGGGCCGGTGGTCGCTGAAGGCGCTGGGGAGGTCATTGCACACCACGTCGCGCAGCACGCCGCCAAAGACGCCGGTGATCAAGCCCATCAGCACCGCCACCACGGCCGGCATTTGGCCGAGCAAGGCTTGGTGCACGCCCGTAGCGGTAAAAAGCCCCAGCCCCAAGGCGTCGGGCCACTGCATGGTTTTCTCGGTCAGCTCGAAATGCCGGTGCCGCAAAAACACCATGGCCAAAACGCACAATGCCAACACCGCCCACAGCAGGTTCACCTGTTTCACCCAGAAAAAAGGGCGCTGGTCCAGCAGCAAATCGCGCACTGTGCCACCGCCAAACGCCGCCACAAATCCCACCGCGCACACGCCAACGGCATCCATCTTCTTGCGGGCCGCTGCCAACACGCCCGACAGTGCAAAGGCAATGGTGGCCGACAGCTCCACCAGCAGTTTGACCGTGTCGCCCCAGAATTGAATAGTGTTCATGACTGGATTTTGCCTCTGCGCTTGGGGGCATACTCGGGCTCTTTTGCACATCTCAGCGCGGTTCGGCCAGAGTTCGCTGCGTTACCCTGCTGAGTGAAGGCCTTGACCTGATGACAACCCCTTTAATTTCCCTCCTAAGCCCAGAGCACGCCAGCACCTACCGTGCCCTGCGCCTGCGCTGCCTCACTGACCACCCAGAGGCCTTCACGTCCGACGCCGAAGAAGCCCACACGCAGCCGCTGGACTGGTCAGTCAAGCGGCTGACCCCTCACCCCGACCAACCCCACGATTTCTTTCTGGGGGCGTGGGTGCAGGGCGAGCTGGTCGGCATGGTGGGGTTGCAGGGGCGCTACCGCACCAAGGAGCGCCACAATGCGACTGTGCTGGGTATGTATGTAGCCCCTGAGCACTCGAATCAGGGTTTGGGCCGGCTGCTGTTCGCCGCCTTGCTGCAACAAGCGCGTCAACTGCCCGATTTGGAGCAACTGGACCTGACCGTGACGCAGGGCAACGCGACAGCGCAAGCCTTGTACGCGCGCCATGGCTTCACTGTATTTGGCGTGCATCCCAACGCGATTCGGGTGAACCAGCAGTCATTCGCCAAAGTGTTGATGCACTTGGATTTGCGCGCCAACGCCCAGAAAGGCTAAAAGGCCATGGCTTTCCCCTTGATCACCGACCCCTATTTCTACGCTGTGACGATTCCTGCCGTGCTGCTGCTGGGGGTGAGCAAAAGCGGCTTTGGTGCCGGGTTTGGCTCCTTGGCCGTGCCCATGATGGCGCTGGCGGTGACCGTGCCTGAAGCGGCGGCCATTCTGATGCCGGTACTGCTGGTGATGGATATTTTGGGCATGGCCGCGTTTCGCAAAGATTTCGACATGAAGCTGCTGCGCTTTTTGCTGCCCTGGGGGCTGGGTGGCATTGGGATTGGCGCCTTGCTATTCAAGGTGTTGGATTCCCACGCCGTGGCCGGTATGGTGGGTGTGTTCACTCTGCTGTTTTTGGCGCAGCGGCTGCTGTTTGCGCCCACGCTGGACAGTCCGCACCCACCCCAATGGCTGGGTGCGATTCTGACCGCCACCTCCGGCTTTACCAGCTTTATTGCGCACGCCGGCGGCCCGCCCATCAGCGCCTATGTGATCCCCATGCGCTTGTCGCCAGTCAAGTTCACGGCGACCATGGCGTTTTTCTTCTTCGTCATCAACCTGTCCAAGTGGATTCCCTACGCCTGGCTGGGCTTGCTGGACATGCGCAACATGGCCACCTCCCTGGTTTTGCTGCCGATCGCGCCTATTGGTGTCTGGATAGGGGTGCGCCTGGCCCGGCGCATCAACCAAGTGCTGTTCTACCGTTTCTTGTACACCGGCATGGCGCTGACCGGCATCAAGCTGATTTGGGATGCAGTGAAATAAGTGCTATTGATTTAAGAGCTGCTTGCGCAGTCCTGTCAAGGGCTAGAGGCCTAAAACACCACTAACCATGGCCCTCACGCGCTGGTAACCACAAAGGTTGTTCAGCCGTAAAACACGCGCCAGTGACAGCGTGCAATGTTGGCTCAATTCTTTGAATTTTTTTGTCAAACCCGAGCGACTGCGCTGGATTTTTCAAATGATCTTCGGTGGTTTGATCTGCGACTTGTCCTGTGCGCCTGGGCAATCTCCCACTTTTTGAGGCTGGATTGAGGCGGTTGTCGTTGCCCTCATCACCACAGCTGATCAACCGACAAGGCCGGCACACCAAACATCAAGCGCGTGATTTTTTGCGTTAGGATGAATTTTTTCAGTCAAGCAAAAAAGAGGTTTCCATGGCTCTCAATAAATTCCGACTGGTGACCCGAAGTGACTTTGACGGCCTGGTCTGTGCCGTGTTGCTCAATGAATTGGACTTGATCGACGACATCAAGTTTGTTCACCCCAAAGACATGCAGGACGGTAAGGTTGACATTACCGAGCGCGACATCACTACCAATCTGCCCTATGTTGCGGCGGCCCACTTGGCGTTTGACCACCATGAGTCCGAAACCATCCGCAATACCGGTGAGCGTCCTAACCACATCATCACGGCCCAGGCGCCATCCGCTGCGCGCGTGGTGTTCGACTACTACGGTGGCGCGCCGGCCTTTCCCAACATCAGTGAGGACATGATGCTGGCAGTTGACAAGGCCGACTCGGCCCAGTTTTCACTGGAAGAAATTTTGGAGCCAACAGACTGGGTGCTGCTGAACTACTTGATGGACTCGCGCACCGGCTTGGGCCGCTTCCGAGAGTTCCGCGTGAGCAACTACCAGCTGATGATGGATCTGATCAAGGCCTGTCGCCATCACGGCATCCGGGAGATATTGCAACTGCCGGATGTGCTCGAACGCGTCGAGCTGTATTTCGACCACGCCGCCCGGGCGCGTGAGCAAATAGAGCGTTGCGCCACCGTGCACAAGAATCTGGTGGTGCTGGACCTGCGCGAAGAAGAGACCATTTTCGCCGCCAACCGCTTCATGATCTACGCGCTGTATCCGCAGTGCAATATCTCTATCCACGTGTTGTGGGGCATGCAAAAGCAAAACACCGTCTTTGCCACCGGCAAGTCGATTCTGGACCGGGGCAGCAAAACCAATGTGGGCGAGCTGATGCTGCAATACGGCGGCGGCGGCCACAATGCGGCGGGTACCTGTCAGGTCGCCAACGACCAGGCTGAAGTCGTACTGGGGGCGCTAATTCATCAAATCAACGCCGATGGTTGAGAGCAAGCGCACTTTGTTAACCCAAGCTTAGGCACAAGACACTCCTGATTTAATAGCGCCTTGCGTAGAGGGTGAAAGGGCTAGAGGCCTAAAAGACTGCTATTTTTTTCCTATGCCCGGTCTCATCTCTGCGGTAACGCCTTGGCAGGCCGTCCCTGCTTCTTTTGACCCAGGGCAACCAGGGTGACGGTTGTACGGACTTGCAGTGCCAACTAGGGAGGATGTAGAAAAGCCCGGTTCATCGGCAGGGGTCAGCTGGGTTTGCGTTGCCGCAAAACTGACAGCGTCTGGTGCGGTGCGGGGGGTGGCGGTGCATTTGGAGCCACTTTTCCACGCCACTCGCTCGCGCCCTCATGGACATTCTCGGTTAGAGTGAAACTATGAAAAAATTTGAAACACTCGCCGATTTAGCAGCGCTGGTGGGGCAAGAGGTGGCGGTCAGCGAGTGGGTCACCATCACCCAAGAACAAGTCAACCTGTTCGCGCAGGCCACGGGAGACCATCAGTGGATTCATGTTGACCCTGAGAAGGCCCGATCTGGACCATTTGGCGCGCCAATCGCCCATGGATTTTTGACCCTGTCAATGTTGCCGACATTCTTTGACTCGTCAATGCACATTGTCCAGATCCGAATGGGCGTGAATTACGGGCTTAATAAAGTGCGTTTCATGGCACCTGTGCCCGTCAGCAGCCGTTTGCGGGCGCGCATGACACTGCTCAGAAGCGAGCCCATTGACCAAGACGGGGTGCAGATGACGTGGGCCGTCGTCGTGGAGCGCGAAGGGGCCGCCAAGCCGGTGTGTGTGGCGGAGTCGCTGGCCCGCTACTACCTGTGATGTCAACCTGTAGCTCAAGACGTGGCCGGTGCGGCACCCGTCATGGCAAACCCGTTTTGCCGCCACGCCTCAAACACCGTTACCGCCACGGCATTGGAGAGGTTCAAGCTGCGCTGGCCGGGCAGCATGGGCAGTTTTAAACCTTGTTCCGGGGGGAATGATTGGCGAACGTCGTCGGACAAGCCTTTGGTTTCTGAACCGAAGACCAGCCAGTCGCCCCGTTGAAATGTCTGCTCGTGCGCCTGATGGGTCGCGCGGGTGGTCAGCGCAAACAGGCGGTTCAGCGCCGGTTTTTCAGACGCCAAAAAGGCATGCCAACTGACGTGGCGTTTGATTTGGGCGTACTCGTGGTAGTCCAGACCGGCGCGGCGCATGTGTTTGTCATCCATGGAAAAACCAAGGGGTTCAACCAGATGCAAGGTGCAGCCCGTGTTGGCTGCCAAGCGAATGACGTTGCCGGTGTTGGGTGGAATTTCGGGTTCGACGAGGACAATATGAAACATGGTCTGATTGTCGTTGGATCACACTTGGGTCGGTTGGCATGGATTGGCGCGGATTCATGCCGTGCGGGCCAGCACGATCGCGGTGATGTGCGCTGCACCCGCCGTCTTCAAGGTTCGCGCCGCAGCAAAGAGCGAGGCCCCGCTGGTCATCACGTCATCCACCACGACCACTCGTGCGCCTTTTAGCTCCGACAGGCGCAGTGGCTCAATGGCAAAGGCGTCTTTCACGCTGCTGAGCCGTTCAGCGCGCGCCAAGCTGCTTTGGGGTGGTGTGTTTTTGATTCGCAGCAGCAGTGCCGGGTCTGCTTTGGATGGGGACAAGGCTTGTGCGAGCACATAGGCTTGGTTAAAACCCCGTGCCCGCAGGCGCTCCTTGGACAAGGGCATGGGCAGTACGGCGTCGGCCGCGTCCAGCGCGGGTTCAACCCAGGGCGTACTGCGCAGCATGAGCGCGAACGGGCGAACCAACCCCGGTTGGCCCTGAAACTTGTAGCGAACAATGAGGTCAGACCACGGGTAGCCATAAGGCACCGCGCTGAGGCAGCGATCAATTGCGGGTGGCGTCTTGATACAGGCCCCACATAACGGCGCATCTGCCGCCAGAGGGAGCGCACAACTGTAGCAACGGTGCACGGGTTGGGCAAAGCGACGCATACACGCTTCGCAAATGGTTTGCCCCGGCCACGCGTGGCACACCAAACACTGACTGGGGAGTGCGTTCAAAAAACGGTTGAACAACGCGAAACGCATGGGGTCAATATACTCGCCGAAAGCACTTACAGATCATGTCCCATCAGCGTCCCCCCACTATTTCGCCTCAGGCTGCCGCGCGCTGGCAGTCTCTGCCCGCGACCGAATCGCCTTGGTTGCACGAAGAGGTCGCCCGGCGCATGGAGGAGCGACTGGCGTGGATCAAGCTCCAGCCGAGAGCGTGGGCCCATTGGGGCCCTTTGCGTGGTGGACTGCAGGCGCACCAGCTTCTAGGGGAACGGTATCCCGCCGCCAAAATCCATCTGGTGGAAGCAGATGAGTGGCAGGCGAAGCGGGCCGGCCGTGCCTTGGAAAAGCCCTGGTGGACGGCAAAGCGATGGACAGGGCCGTCCCTGGAGTGGGGGGTGCCTAATGACGGTGCCGTGCAAATGCTGTGGGCCAATATGTCGCTGCACATGTCGGCAGACCCACAGACCCTGATGGCGCAATGGCATCGAGCGCTCGCCGTCGATGGATTTTTGATGTTTTCGTGCCTGGGCCCTGACACTTTGCGTGAATTGCGCGCCTTGTACGAAAGCAGGGGCTGGCCCGCCCCAACGCACGACTTCACTGACATGCACGATTGGGGGGACATGTTGGCCAGCGCTGGTTTTGCCGAGCCAGTCATGGACATGGAGCGCATCACGCTCAGTTTTGACTCCCCTCAACGCCTGCTGCAAGAGTTGAGAGGGTTGGGGCGAAATCTCAGCGCCGCGCGTTTTCCCGGGTTGCGCGGACGGGCTTGGCACGCCAACCTGCTGCAAGCGATGGCGCCACCGCTGCAGTTGACCTTCGAGGTGATTTATGGGCATGCTTTCAAGCCTGTTCCCCGTTTGACCATGCAAGCGCAGACCGAGGTCTCGTTGGCCCAAATGAGGGAAACCTTGCATCAGCGCAAGAGCTACCCGGGGGCTTCTTGAGAAATGGGCTTGACAAGCCGGTTTGCAGGAGGGTGTGGGCTACAATCTGCGCGGCATGCACGGGGGAGTCCTGGTATTTTTCAGGGGCTGATTCTCTTGCGAATAAGTCAAATACGGGTATTCAGCATGGCGCTTTGTACGCGAGGGGTGCACAGTGTGGGGTTTGGTGGGCAATTGGCGCGTGACAGCGCGCTTGCCAGATCGAAATCACGGTACGCGAGGCCCAGACGTTCAAGGGTGTGAACCCTGATTCGCTAGGTGCGGTTAATTTGAGGCAATGAAGAAGTGAACATGATCAAAAGCATTTTCAATAAATTGGGTGGTACGCTTCTGGCTGCAAGCGCCATGGTCGGGTCTGCACACGCTGTAAATGACCTCCCCGGCGGACCGGCGGTGAACCAGTTGAACTTGGGAGCGGCAGTCACGAGTATTGCTGCCGAGCAAGCTTGGCTGCATTGGTTCATGCTCATTCTTTGCACGGTGATTTTTGTGGCCGTGTTCGCGGTCATGTTTTACTCCATTTGGAAACACCGTAAATCCAAAGGCCACAAAGCGGCAAATTTCCATGAGTCTGTGACTGTGGAGATCGTTTGGACCGTCGTTCCCTTTGTGATTGTTATCTTGATGGCGTTGCCCGCGACCAAGGTCGTGGTCGCCATGAAAGACACCACCAATGCTGATTTGACCATCAAGGCAACCGGAATGCAGTGGAAGTGGGGCTATGACTACATCAAAGGCGAAGGCGAAGGTATTGCCTTCATCTCGGCGCTGGATGTCGCGCATCGTCAAATGTCAAACGATGGCGGACCCAAAGCGGGCGAGGTGGTTGATGACTACTTGCTCAAGGTGGATAACCCGTTGGTTGTGCCTGTGAACAAAAAGGTGCGAATTATCACCACTGCCACCGACGTGATCCACGCGTGGATGGTGCCCGCCTTCGGTGTGAAGCAAGACGCTATCCCTGGTTTTGTGCGTGACACCTGGTTCCGGGCCGAACAGACAGGTGACTTCTACGGCCAGTGTGCCGAGTTGTGTGGCAAAGAACACGCTTACATGCCGATTCACGTGAAAGTGCTGTCCGCGCAAGACTATGCAGCTTGGGTCGATGGGGAAACCAAGAAAATGGCGGCCAAAGCAGATGATCCCACCAAGGTCTGGACCATGGAGGACATCAGTGCACGCGGTGCCAAGGTCTATGCCGCCAATTGCGCGGCCTGTCATCAGGCCAACGGCAAAGGCGCAGGTGCCATCAAAGCGCTGGATGGCTCCGCCCTTGTGCTGAGCGACGACAAGAAGCTGCAGATTGCAGTTCTGTTGCACGGTCAGAACAATGGTGCCATGCCGGCATGGAGTCAATTGAGCGACACCGAGCTTGCAGCTGTTATCACCTACACAAAAAATAATTGGTCTAACAAGACCGGTCAATTGGTGCAGCCCGCTGATGTGACTGCGGCGCGCTAGTCCACCGTAGCACCACCCCAAAGTATTGAGAAGGAAATCAGAATGAGTGCTGTTCTAGACCACCATGACCACGTTCACGGCCATGACGACCACCACGCCCCAGTGGGCTGGCGCCGCTGGGTGTTTGCCACCAATCACAAGGATATTGGAACGCTGTATCTCTTGTTCTCTTTCACCATGTTGATGGTCGGGGGAGTGCTGGCGCTGTTGATTCGTGCCGAGCTGTTTCAACCCGGCTTGCAGTTAGTGAACCCTGAGTTGTTCAACCAGCTCACCACCATGCACGGGCTGATCATGGTGTTTGGCGCCATCATGCCGGCCTTTGTGGGCTTTGCCAACTGGATGATCCCGCTGCAAATTGGCGCTGGCGACATGGCTTTTGCGCGCATGAATAACTTTAGTTTTTGGCTGATGATTCCTGCGGCGCTCATTCTGGTGACGTCGTTCTTCATGCCCGGTGGTGCGCCGGCTGCCGGTTGGACCCTGTATGCGCCGCTCACACTCCAGATGGGCCCTTCGATGGACGCCGGCATCTTCGCGATGCACATCTTGGGGGCCAGCTCAATCATGGGTTCGATCAACATCATCGTGACAATCTTGAACATGCGCGCACCCGGCATGTCGCTGATGAAAATGCCGATGTTCTGCTGGACCTGGCTGATCACTGCCTATTTGTTGATTGCGGTGATGCCTGTCTTGGCGGGTGCGATCACCATGACATTGACTGACCGCCACTTCGGCACCAGCTTCTTCAATCCTGCAGGGGGTGGTGATCCCGTCATGTACCAGCACATCTTCTGGTTCTTTGGTCACCCCGAGGTTTACATCATGATTTTGCCGGCCTTCGGCATCGTCAGCCAGATTGTTCCCGCCTTTGCCCGCAAGAAGCTGTTTGGTTATGCCTCCATGGTGTACGCCACCTCCAGTATTGCTATTTTGTCCTTCATCGTTTGGGCGCACCATATGTTCACCACCGGCATGCCGGTGACGGGACAGCTGTTCTTCATGTACGCGACGATGCTGATTGCGGTGCCGACGGCAGTGAAAATTTTCAATTGGATTGCCACAATGTGGCAGGGGTCCATGACCTTTGAGACGCCGATGTTGTTCTCAGTGGGTTTCATCTTTGTGTTCACCATTGGTGGCTTCACCGGCTTGATCTTGGCCATGGCACCCATCGATATTCAATTGCAAGACACTTATTACGTCGTGGCGCACTTTCACTATGTGTTGGTGGCAGGGTCGCTGTTTGCCATGTTTGCAGGTTGCTATTACTGGTTGCCCAAGTGGACAGGTGTGATGTACAGCGAAACTCGGGGTCGTATCCACTTCTGGTGGTCATTGATTTCGTTTAACGTGACCTTCTTCCCAATGCACTTTTTGGGTCTCGCCGGCATGCCACGTCGCTACGCTGATTACCCCATGCAGTTTGCTGACTTCAATATGTTGGCATCGATCGGTGCCTTCCTGTTTGGATTTGCCCAAGTTTATTTCTTCCTCTTTGTTGTGCTGCCCTGCATGCGTGGCAAAGGCGAGAAAGCGCCTCAAAAGCCTTGGGAAGGTGCTGAAGGTTTGGAGTGGGAAGTGCCCTCACCCGCACCTTTTCATACCTTTGACACACCACCGAAGCTAGATGCCACTGCCACCAAAGTGATTGCTTGAATGTGGGTATCGGAGCAATCAAATGACACCTGAACAAAAAAAATCAAACGTGAGACTGGCGCTGATACTGGCATCGGTGGCTGTTGTATTTTTTGTCGGATTTTTCGCAAAAATGGTTTTTTTGAGCCAATAAGCAATGGGCGTTAAAAAGCAAAACATTCAGATGGTAGGCAAACTGGCGATTGTGACCGCCGGCATGTTCGCCTTTGGTTATGCTTTGATTCCGCTTTATCGTGCGATCTGTGACGTCACTGGTATCAACATATTGGCGCTGGGCGATAAAAATATACCTGGTGCACAGTCCAATATGCCGCTCAATACGCAGGTGGACACCAGCCGTACGATCACCGTGGAGTTTGACGCCAATGCCCGTGGGCCTTGGATGTTCAAGCCGGCCAAACGGTCTTTGCAGGTTCATCCAGGTGAGATGGCAACCGTAATTTACGAGTTCCAAAATGTGCAAGACCGACGCATGGCGGCGCAAGCCATTCCCAGCTACGCGCCCATGCAGGCCAGCCCTTACTTTAATAAAGTAGAGTGCTTCTGCTTTAACCAGTACACGCTGGACCCCGGTGAAAAGAAAGAGTGGCCAGTCACCTTCGTGATTGACCCGAAATTGTCGAAAGACGTAACCACAATTACTCTGTCCTACACCTTTTTTGAAGTGGGTGGCAAAGTCCCTGCAGCACCCACCGCTGCAATTGACAAAGTGATCAAGGTGGATTCAGGCGCATGAACAAGCCCTTGAGCGATGACCATACGACGCCAAAAGTGTCTTTTTGGCGCAGTGTCAAATTAGTGGCGTGGTCTTTCTTGGGCATTCGCAAGAACAGCGAGTACAAGAATGATCTGGCGCAGGTGAATCCGTTTCACGTCATCATTGCGGGCTTCATTGGTGTGATGCTGATGGTGATTGGATTGATTGTGTTGGTGAATTGGGTTGTGCCGAGTTAATTCGCGGCGGACACCTTGAAGAATATTAAAAAGTTTTGGAAAGACTGGAGCTGAAATGAGTTCAACAACACACGGTGGAACCCCGTATTACTTTATTCCCGGGCCATCGCGGCATCCCGCGTTGGCAGCATTTGGTTTGTTTTTTGTGATTTTGGGCGCATCCCAATGGATCAATGGCGTCGAGTGGGGCAAGTGGTCCTTGGCATTTGGCATGGTGTGGTTCCTGAGCGTTCTATTCCAGTGGTTTAGAGAATCGGTCATCGAAAGTGAAGGGGGTCAGTACGGACACAAAATTGACCTGTCGTTTCGCTGGAGTATGAGTTGGTTCATCTTTTCCGAGGTCATGTTTTTTGGGGCATTCTTCACGGCACTTTGGTGGGCACGCTCCCATTCAGTGCCCGCCTTGGGTAGTTTGGATAATTCGTTGCTGTGGCCTGGTTTCAAAGCCATTTGGCCCAGCGCCGCCGTCGGTGTGACTGCTTCACCCGCGGGCACGATTGAGCCTTTCACCACCATGACGCCGTTCTGGTTACCAACGATCAATACGGCTCTGTTGTTGACCTCGGGTGTGACGTTAACCATTGCACATCACGCACTCATTGCTGGAAATCGCGCCAAAACGATTGCGTTCATGTGGATGACTGTGATACTGGGCACCCTGTTCTTGTTTGTGCAAGGCTACGAGTACTACCACGCCTACCATGATCTGAATCTCAAAATGACTTCTGGCATTTTTGGTTCGACGTTTTATATGCTCACCGGATTTCACGGTTTCCACGTGTTCATCGGCATGTTGATGTTGCTGTTCATTACCTTGCGCCTTCAAAAAGGGCATTTCACGTCAGAGCGGCATTTTGGTTTTGAAGGAGCCGCCTGGTACTGGCACTTTGTGGACGTGGTCTGGCTGGGTCTCTATATTGTGATTTATTGGATGTGATAGCCAACGCGACGACAAAAAAAGGCACCGCGCGCGGTGCCTTTTTTACTGGCAAAGAGCAGCGCGTTCGCTCAGGCCCCTGCCGGAATGCCGGTGGGGTGGAGATAGCCCAGCTTCCAGCCGATCAATATGGCCAAGAACAAGAGAACTGAAAATCCGATACGCAGCGTCAATGCCAGGGCCATTTTTTTTCCTCCTCTTTTGCTGTCTGTCGTGTTTTTCATCATGAAAAAAAGCGCAGCAGCGAGGCTGCCCATAATGAGAATGAACGCAATGAGAACGGCATATTTCATGGTGGGGATTATCGCGTGATCGCCCCTCGGTGGAAATTTTGGTTGATCACGGTTGCCGCCGTTGTGGCGACGCTGGCCACCTTATCGTTGGGGCAGTGGCAATTGAACCGCGCCGCTGAAAAACGGGGCATTCAAGAACAACGTGACAAACAGGGCGAACAGTCTGCGTTAGACAATGCGGCTTTCATGGCACTTTTGAACCCGCTGGATGAGTTGCACCGGCCGGTTCAATTAAAAGGCCATTGGCTGGCGGATCAAACCGTTTTTTTAGACAACCGGCAGATGAATGCCCGGCCGGGACTGTACGTCATCACACCCTTGCAGATCGAGGGATCCCCCGCTGTGGTGTTAGTGCAGCGCGGCTGGATCGCCCGAAATTTTGAAGACCGCACCCAATTGCCCAAGGTGAGAACACCGACCGGCACAGTCGTGGTGGAGGGGCGTATTGCCCCCCCTCCCTCCAAGTTATATGAGATGGGTGGCCCCGACAGTGGCGTGATCCGGCAAAATCTCGACTTGGCTTTGTTTTCCGACGAAACCGGGTTGCCGTTGTTGTCGATCTCCATCCAACAAAGCGGGGCGGCCAGTGAAGGCTTGCTTCGTGAGTGGCCGGTGGTGGGTACTGGTGTCGAAAAACACTATGGTTATGCTTTTCAATGGTTTGCGTTGAGCGCCTTGATCGCACTTCTTTATGTCTGGTTTCAAATTGTTAGACGATTCTTCTCTCCGTGGCGCACCTGACGCCAACTCTCGTTCCTCCCCTGCTGATCAACCGTTGGGATTGACGGTTCACGCCATGCCCAATCCGGCGCAAGCCATGGCCGCGCATTCTTTGCGGCCGGGCCCCGGGCGTTGGAAGATGCTTGTGGTCATGCTGGTGTGCGCGGCCCCGGTGGTCGCGTCCTACTTGACTTTTTACGTCATCAAGCCTGAGGGAAGACAAAATTTTGGTGAGTTAATTGAGCCGCAACGTCCGCTGCCCGACGTGAGCGTGACGACATTGAAGGGAGAGCGTGTGAATCTGCGCACACTCAAAAACCAGTGGCTTTTGGTGAGCGTGGCCCCGGGTGCTTGCGACAAAGCGTGTACCGATCGCCTTTATATGCAGCGTCAACTGCGCGAGACCTTGGGTCGTGAAAAAGACCGGCTGGACTGGGTTTGGTTGATCTCGGACGATGCGCCTGTGGAGCCGGCCTTGCAAACGGCGTTGAGCAATGCAACTGTGCTTCGGATGGCCCCCGCCGATGTGACCCATTGGTTGAAACCTGCGCCCGGCCAGCAGTTGTCAGAACACCTGTACGTGGTGGACCCTTTTGGCAACTGGATGATGCGCTTCCCCGCCAACCTCGATCTCGCCCGGGCACCCAAAGCCAAGCGGGATATGGATCGTCTTTTGCGCGCCTCGAACTCGTGGGACAAGGCCGGCCGGGAAGGCAGTGAGTAATCGACCATGAGTGCGCAAGACTTGTATAACCTGTCCCCTTTGGTGCGCCTGCTCCTCGTGGGTGCGCTGATGGCCGGGGTGCCCCTGGCTTGGGTGGCGTGGCGTCACCGCCAAGGCACGCCACTTCGTCAAGTCCAAGCTTTGACCTTGCTCACCCTGTTTCTTACTTTCGACCTGGTTCTTTTCGGTGCCTTTACCCGCTTAACCGACTCGGGTCTAGGCTGCCCAGACTGGCCAGGGTGTTATGGCCACGCCAGTCCGCTCGGTGCCAGTGTCAGTATTCAGGCGGCACAAACGGCTATGCCGACGGGCCCCGTGACGCACGGTAAAGCATGGGTAGAAATGATCCACCGTTATTTGGCCAGCAGCGTGGGCTTTTTGATCTTGGTGTTGACCGTGCTGGCATGGAAAAGGGGGCCAAGTCGAAAGGGTCAGCCGGGCCGCTCGCCGGTGTCTCCCTGGTGGCCCACCCTGACTTTGGTGTGGGTCTGCATTCAGGGTGCGTTTGGTGCATTGACCGTGACCATGAAATTGTTCCCTGCCATCGTGACGCTTCACCTGGCAGGCGGCGTCATTTTGTTGGTTTTGCTGTGTGTGCAGGCGGTGCGCTACGCGCAGTTTGAAACGCCGGTGCCGCTGGTCAGCCTCCCGGTGGGTATGCGGCGCTTGCTGTGGGTCAGTGCCACGCTCTTGGCGGTGCAAATTTTGCTGGGTGGATGGGTCAGCACCAACTATGCCGTACTGGCTTGTAGTGACTTCCCCCGTTGCCAGGGAAGCTGGTGGCCAGACATGAACTGGTCTCAGGGTTTCGAAATTTGGCGTGAGTTGGGCATGACCCAAGGGGCTGAAGTCATTGGATTTTCGGCTTTAACCGCCATTCACTACGCCCATCGTTTGGCCGCCTATGGGGTGTTAACCGTGTTAGGCCTGTTAGCGTGGCGACTGAACAAAACACCCGCTTTGCGGTTGCAGTCGCGCTGGTTGGCAGGTCTTACCGGCTTGCAACTGGCGACAGGTTTGAGCAATGTGGTGCTCGACTGGCCGCTGATCGCTGCGGTGCTTCACACGGGTGGTGCCGCTGCACTGGCGATCACATTGGCTTGGGCTCTTGCAGCCAGCCGAACCCAGTCTGTCATTCAGGCGACGTCCTATTTGAACCCTTCTGAATCGAGACTTTCCGTATGAGTGCTACGTCGCCCGCTGTTCAAGCTTCAGTGTTCAGCCAGTTTTATGCCTTGACCAAACCTCGCGTCATTCAGCTGATTGTTTTTTGCGCCCTGATTGGCATGGTGCTCTCCGTTCCCGGGGTGCCGTCGTGGTCTGAGGTTCAAGTGGCCTTGGTAGCGTGTGTCGGCATTTGGTTGGTGGCAGCCGCTGCCGCTGCGTTCAACTGTATTGTTGAAAAAGGCATTGATGCCAAGATGAAGCGAACCGCATGGCGCCCTACCGCTAAAGGTGAGCTGAACGATCGCCAGACCTTGATTTTCTCCGCGAGTTTGTGTACGGCAGGCTCTGCATTGCTGTATTTTTGGGTCAATCCGCTCACCATGTGGCTGACGTTTGCCACCTTTGTGGGTTACGCCGTGGTCTATACCGTCATTTTGAAGCCCTTGACACCTCAGAACATTGTCATTGGCGGTGCCTCCGGTGCCATGCCGCCTGTCTTGGGTTGGGCCGCCATGGCCGGCAACGTGGGGCCTGAGGCGTTGATTCTTTTCTTAATCATTTTCTTGTGGACGCCCCCCCATTTTTGGGCGCTGGCTTTGTATCGCGTGGAAGATTACCGAAAGTCGGGTTTGCCCATGCTGCCGGTGACCCACGGCAATGAGTTCACCCGCTTGCAGATCCTGCTCTACACCTTTGTGCTTTTTGCGGCCTGCCTGCTGCCGTTTGTCTATGGCATGAGCTCTTGGATTTACCTTGGCACTGCCGTGATTTTGAGTTTTGGGTTTTGCCTGCATGGCTTCTGGCTCTGGCGCGACTACTCTGATGCGTTAGCACGCAAGACGTTCCGATTTTCCCTGATTCACCTGAGCGTGCTGTTTGCCGCCTTGCTGGTGGATCACTACGTACTGTGATGAACCATGAACAAACGAAATGCTCTTAAATTGATAGCTGCTTGCGCAGTAGCAGCGGGGGCTACAGGCCTTTTATCTGCTTGTTCGGACAAGGCGCCCAAGTTTGCCGCCATTGACGTGACGGGTGCCGACTATGCGCGTGATTTCTCGCTAACCGACCACAACGGCCAGGCGCGTTCGCTCAAGGACTTCAAGGGCAAGGTGGTGGTGTTGTTTTTTGGTTTCACACAGTGCCCCGACGTGTGCCCCACCTCCATGAATGAGTTGGCAGAAGCCAAGAAGTTACTGGGCAAAGACGGTGACCGTCTGCAGGGCCTGTTTGTCACCGTGGACCCTGAGCGAGACACGCCAGAGGTGCTGAAAGCCTACATGGGCAACTTCGACCCCTCGTTCCTGGCGCTTTACACCACGGGCCCCGAGCAACTCGCCGCACTCGCCAAAGACTACAAGGTGTATTACAAAAAGGTCGATGGCAAGACCCCCACGAGTTACACCATGGACCACTCGGCGGGCAGTTATGTCTACGACACCGAAGGCAAGCTGCGCTTGTACACGCGGTATGGCACGGGCGTTCAGCCCTTGGTGGACGACATTAAGTTGCTGCTCAAATAACTTCACCCGGGGGTATGGCACCAGCGGGCAGAGGGCAGAGGTAGGACGGGGTCGGGTCATAAAAAAACTTCTGCAGGTCACCCGGCAGAGGTTTTTAATTCCAGTCGTTCAGATCAGCAGTAGTCGACCAAGGTTTTTTTCATTTTCTTCATGGCTGCCACTTCAATTTGGCGAATGCGCTCAGCGCTCACGCCATAGACGGCCGCCAACTCATGCAAAGTCATGCCGCCCGAAGCGTCGTCATTCACCTTCAGCCAGCGCTCTTCCACAATGCGCCGGCTGCGCTCGTCCAGCCCGTCTAGCGCCGTGGCAAGGCCGTCGCTGGCCAAAGCATCGCGTTGCGTCGCTTCAATCATGGCGGTGGGCTCATGGCGCGTGTCCGTGAGGTAAGCAATCGGCCCATACGACTCTTCACCGTCTGCGGACGGGCCGGGGTCCAGCATCACATCGCCACCGGACAGACGCGTTTCCATCTCAATGACCTCTTCGCGTTTGACGTTCAGTGTGGCCGCCATGGCATCAATTTGATCTTCGCTCAAGGTCTCGCGGTGCGTTCCCGTATTGGCCTCAGCGTCTGCCGCTTTGAAACGTTGTTTCATGGAGCGCAGATTAAAAAACAATTTGCGCTGTGACTTGGTGGTAGCCACCTTCACCATGCGCCAATTTTTCAAGATGTACTCGTGAATTTCGGCCTTGATCCAGTGCAATGCGTAGCTAACCAAGCGCACACCGTGATCCGGGTCAAACCGTTTCACCGCTTTCATTAAACCCACGTTGCCTTCCTGAATCAGGTCGCTGTGGGGCAGGCCGTAACCAAGGTATTGGCGAGACACCGACACCACCAAACGCAGATGGGACAGCACCAACTTGCCAGCTGCATCAACGTTGTTGTCATCTTTGAGTTGGCGAGAAAACTTCTGCTCCTCTTCCAGAGTGAGCATTGGCAAGCGATTAGCCGCTGAAATATATGCATCTAAATTACCAAGCGGCGGCACCAAGGCCCACGGGTTGGTCACAGTCAATGCAGCGCCGGATGCGCCTGGTGAATAAGTCATAGAGGACTCCTTTTCTTGTCAGTCTTTATATTAGCACTCTGTATGAGTGAGTGCCAATTCAGAAGTTCAATCTCCTTGATAGCCTATGGATTACCGTTATAAGGCGGCCAACGCGTAGCCA
>JBAQDW010000355.1:0-12256 GCA_049286445.1 Rhodoferax sp.
CGTACTGCTCGGGCAACACCTCTTGTCCGTTGATGGCCACCAAGCGGCCTCGAATCATGGGAAACCAGTCAAACTTTTGCACGCCACCGTCGCGCAGGGCTTGGGTGAAGGCGTCGCCCTGATCGGGCATGACGTTGATGACAAAGCGGTTGGGTGCATCGACAGGTGTGGCTTGACGCCAGCTGCTGATGAGGTCGGTGCGCAGCAACACCAGCAGCACCAGCGCCAGCAGACCCACGGCCAGCGCGCTGACCTGCACCACGGTGTAGGCCGGGCGCGCCGAAATTTGCCGCGTGGCCAGCACCAGCCAGCGTGGCGCTGTCGTCTCGTTCACACTGGCGCGCAAGGCTTTCACCGCCAACCAACTGAGCGACGCAAACACCACCACCGCCCCAGCGAAACCGCCCACCGCAATCAAGCCCAGCTTCAAGTCACTGCTGGCCGCCAGCAGCAAGGTGGCAAAGCCCAGCACCCCCAAACCCAACACGCCCAGGGAAGCCGGTTTGAGCCCGCCCACGTCGCGCCGAATCACGCGCAGCGGCGGCACTTGGGCCAGTTGCAGCACGGGTGGCAAGCCAAACGCCAGCAACAAAGTGAGCCCCATGCCCATACCAAACAACACCGGCCACACGGTGGCCGCAGGCAACGCCGCATTCACCAAGCCCGCCAACAACGCCACAAACACGTAGTGCACCGAGAACCCCGCTGCCACCCCCAGCCCGCTGGCCATGAGGCCAATCGCTATGAATTCAAACGCGTAGCTCAACGCAATGGTGCGCTGGCTCACCCCCAGCACCCGCAACATGGCGCAGTCGTCCAGATGGTTGGCGGCAAACCCGCGGGCCGCCAAGGCCACCGCTACCGCACTTAGGAGTGCCGCCAACAGGGCCACCAGGTTGAGGAATTTCTCGGCCCGCGCCAAGGTTTGGCCCAACTCAGGGCGACCGCCTTCTAACGAATCGAGCTGCGCGCCGCGCACCTCGCGGTTTTCAAGCTCTTTCTCGGCCCAGGTCACAAAGCTTTTGACGGGCGCTTTCTCACCCGCAATGGCCATGCGGTAGGTCAAACGGCTGGCGGGTTGCACCAAGCCGGTGGCGTCCACATCCGCCCGGTTGATCATGATGCGGGGCGAAAAACTCATGAAACCTGCCCCTCGGTCCGGCTCGTTGACAATGATTTTGGCCAGGCGCAACTGCGCATCGCCCAGCAACAAGGTGTCACCCACCTTCAAACCGATGGCGTCCAACACCCCAGCCTCCACCCAGGCATCCCCCGGCATGGGAATTGCCTGCACCACCGTTTCGGGTCCGCCAGGTTGGTCTGCCAAACGCAATTTGCCGCGCAAAGGGTAACCCGGCTCGACCACCTTCAGGGACACCAGCTTGGTCGCACCGCCCTGTGCTTCGGAGGCCCGTCCCATGGTGGGGAAGGTCATGGTTTGCACCACATCCAGCCCCAAAGAGCGCGCTTTTTCAATGAAAACCGCCGGCGTGGGGTTGTCGCTGCGCAGCACCGCGTCGCCGCCCAAGAGCTGCAGCGCATCGCGTTGCAAGCCGCCTTTGAGCCGGTCCGCAAAGAAGCCCACCGCCGTCAGCGACGCCACGGCCAAGGTCACGGCCACGATCAGCAAGCGCAACTCGCCCGAACGCAAATCGCGCCACAAAGAGCGCCACCCAAGGCGCCAAAAAGAAATAGTCATGGTGCGACCTTATCCCAAGCGGGTCGCCGCAGGCGGCGCAGCCCCCAAAAGGCCCACGGTTCGCCCCGAAATGCGGGCCTTCAGTGCGTCACAAAAAGCCCGGTGAAATCAGGCCACGCCCGCCTTGGGTGGGGCCGCCGGCGCCCCGTCCATCACCACGCGCTGGGCACCGGTGTAGCAAAGAAAACGGGTGTGGGTGGCCCGGCCAATGGTGCACAGGCCCATGCGGCCCGCCACTTCATGGCCCATTTGGGTGATGCCGCTGCGTGAAATGACAAAAGGAATGCCCATTTGTGCGGTTTTGATGACCATCTCACTGGTCATGCGGCCGGTGGTGTAGAAGGCCTTGTCGTGACCCTGCATGGCAGCCGGGTCTTGTAACCACATCCAGCCGGCAATGGTGTCCACCGCGTTGTGGCGACCCACATCTTCCACAAACACCAGCATGTCCTCGCCCCTAAACAGGGCGCAACCATGCACCGAGCCCGAGGTTTTGTAGGTGCTGGCTTGAAGCCGAATGGCGTTGACGATGGCGTACAACTGCGACTGCTTCAGGCTCGCCTGGGGCAGCACGCATTGATCGACCTCGGCCATCATGTCGCCAAACACACTGCCCTGGCCGCAGCCGGTGGTGACCACGCGCTTGCGCGTGCGCGCTTCAATGTTTGAGATCCCTTGGCGCGTTTTGACTGCTGCTGCGCCCACGTCCCAGTCCACGGTGATGGATTCAATCTCATGAACGCTGGCCACCAAGCGCTGGTTTCTCAAAAACCCCAACACCAGCAACTCGGGGTGCGCACCCAGCGTCATCAGCGTCACCAGCTCGCGTTTGTCCACATACACCGTCAGTGCGCGCTCACACGGAATCAGCACCGGCACAGACACGCCCCCTTCATTGACGGCGAGAATTTCCCGCACCAAGGGGGCATGGGCCTGAGTCAAACGCGGCAGCGGGGCCATTCGTTGGTCTCGGTGGGCCGGGTGAAGGCCGTCGGTGGGGGTGTTTGATCTGCCAAAGCCATGAAAATTGCTATTCAATTGAGAGCTGCTTGCGCAGGCGCCAGTAGGGCCAGAGGGTCAAAAGCACCTGAAAACAGGGTGTGACGCTCCGCCACGCTCCCAGAGGGGGTTAGACATCGCTTTTTGATCTGACTTGCCCCCCTCACGCCACGCGGGAAGGCATCAGGTGTTTTTTGAGATGGTGATGGACGGGAACTTGGACGAGAAGTCTTTGTTCTTGGCCGCAATCGACACGGCCACTTTGCGGGCCACGGCTTTGTAAATCTCGGCCACCTCGCCGTCCGGGTCGGACACCACGGTGGGTTTGCCGTTGTCGGCTTGCAGGCGAATTTGCATGTTCAGGGGCAGCGCGCCGAGGTAGTCCATGTGGTAGTCGGCGGCCATTTTTTTGCCGCCGTCAGCGCCAAAAATGTGCTCGACGTGACCACAGTGGGTGCACACATGCACGGCCATGTTCTCCACAATGCCCAAAATCGGCACGCCCACTTTTTCAAACATCTTGATGCCTTTTTTGGCATCCAACAGGGCAATGTCTTGCGGCGTGGTCACCACCACCGCGCCGGTCATGGGCACCTTTTGGGACAGCGTCAGCTGAATGTCGCCGGTGCCGGGGGGCATGTCCACAATCAAATAGTCCAGATCGCGCCAATTGGTTTGGCGCAACAACTGGTCCAGCGCCTGCGTGGCCATGGGGCCGCGCCAGATCATGGCTTGGTCGGGCTCGACCAGAAAACCAATCGACATGACCTGCACACCGTAGTTTTCCAGCGGGTCCATGGTTTTGCCGTCTTGGCTTTCGGGCTTGCCACTCAGGCCCATCATGGTGGGCACGCTGGGGCCATAAATGTCGGCGTCCAGCAAGCCCACACTCGCGCCTTCAGCGGCCAAAGCGAGGGCCAGGTTGACGGCGGTGGTGCTTTTGCCCACGCCGCCTTTGCCCGAGGCCACGGCCACAATGTTTTTCACATTGGGCAGCAGTTGAATGCCGCGCTGCACCGCGTGCGCAACGATCTTCACCTTCACATTGACCAGCACCTGATTGACGCCGGCCACGCCCTTGGCGGCGTCGGTGAGCGCTTGGCGAAAACCCGGAATTTGGCTTTGGGCGGGGTAGCCAAGTTCCAGCTCAAAGGCGACGTCGCCGCCCTTGATCGTCAGGTTTTTGATGGATTTGGTGGACACAAAATCGCGTCCGGTATTGGGATCGACCACACGCTTGAGTGCGTCCATCAGTGTTTGTTCTGTCACGGCCATGGGTGTTTTCTCCTTGAGGGCTGTAGTCTAGCCAACCCCGGTTTGACCTTGCCGCCCCGATGGCAAATCAGTGTTTACCCTTTGAAATCAAGTGGGATGGCGCTTTTCGTCACTTGAACAGGCCTGCCCGCCTCATAATATTTTTTCAATGCTGCTCACCCCGCCCCCCGCTGCCGCTGCCAAACCCGCCACCGCGCTGATGCTCAGTGGCGGTGGTGCCCGCGCCGCCTACCAAGTGGGGGTGCTTGAAGCCCTGGCCGACCTCCGAAAATCTGCAGGTGCGCTTCACAGCGGCAATCCTTTTCCCATTTTGACGGGCACCTCAGCCGGGGCCATCAACGCCGCCGCCTTGGCCTGTGGTGCAGACGACTTTGATGCGGCGGTGCGCGGCATTGCCACCGTGTGGCGTCACTTTGACGTCAGCCAGGTGTACCGGGCGGACGCCGTCAGCATGTTGCGCTCGGGCGCGAGTTGGATGACGCTGCTGTCCGTGGGCTGGGTGATCGCCAAATGGCGACGCCTGAAACCCCGCTCTTTGCTGGACAACAGCCCTTTGGCGGCGTTGCTACAAGAGCTGGTGCCCCTGCAGCGCCTGCCCGACCTGATTCGCAGGGGTGACGTTCAGGCACTGGCCGTGACGGCATCAAGCTACGGTACGGGCGAGCACGTGACCTTTTTTGAAGGCGACAAGCGCTTGAAGCCCTGGCTGCGCAGCCAGCGCATTGCAGTGCGCGACAAAATTACCCTGGACCACTTGCTGGCGTCATCGGCCATTCCGTTCATCTTTCCAGCCACAGCGCTGGGCATCCATGGCCGCACCGAGTACTTTGGTGATGGCTCCATGCGCCAATCTGCGCCCATCGCGCCGGCCATTCATTTGGGCGCTGAGCGCATTGTGGTGATTGGTGCGGGGCGCATGCACGAGCCCAAAGACGAAGGCAGACAGCCCAATGGCAGCTACCCGTCGCTGGCGCAAATTGCAGGTCACGCCTTGTCCAGCATCTTTTTGGATGCCTTGGCGGTGGACATTGAGCGCGTGCGCCGCATCAACCAAACCATCGCGCTGGTGCCGCCCCAGGCCCGCAGCGCCAGCGCGCTGCGCCCAGTAGAGCTGCTGGTGATCTCGCCCTCTGAGCGGCTGGACAGCATTGCCGCTCGCCACGTGAGCGACTTGCCCGCCCCGGTGCGCACCCTGTTGGGCGCGGTGGGCGTGTCACCCAGCTCGGGCGATGTGAAAGGGGCCGCCTTGGCCAGTTATTTGCTTTTTGAGAGTAGCTACACCCGTGAATTGATGGCACTGGGTTACGCCGATGCGATGCGGCAAAGTGATGAAATTCATGGCTTTTTTGGTTGGGCCAACGCCAGCCCAAGCCCGCCCCCGTCTGAAAAACCCGTTGAACGCCGCGTGGACCCGCTGCGGCTGCGCTGAACCGCCCTCAAACGACAGGGGCCACACCCGGCAAACGCGGCAACCCCTCCCCGTTGGTGGCCTCCGCCAAAAAGTCCAAAAAACAACGCACGGCGGGCACCATGCCACGCCGGGACGGAAAAACGGCATGAAACACCCCTTGACGCGGCGCCCAACCGGGCAGCACCGGCACCAAACGCCCCTCAGCCATTTCATCGGCACACATGTAGCCCGGCAAAAAACCCATGCCCGTGCCGGCCAACACCGCAAACTTCAACGTCAATAAATCATCCGCCACATAGCGAGGTTCGTGCACCAGCACGTGGCTTGCACCTCCCGGCCCAACCAACACAAGCGATGCTTTGCCATCCACTGCCGACATGCTCACCGAGTCCAAGCGTTGAAGGTCATCCAGGGTTGCCGGGCGACCCTGGCGCTGCAGTTGGGCCGGACTGGCCAGTAGAAAGGTCTCTGACATGCCCAGCTTTTTCACCACCAAACTGCCACTCTCGTCGAGTGATTGGCGCACGCGCAGTGCCACATCAATGCCCTCCTCCACCAAATCCACCACCCGGTTGTTCACCCGCATCTCCACCTTCACCTGCGGATAGCGGGCCAAAAACGCCGGCAGAATGGGGCCCAACGTGGACTGGGCCAAGGTGACAGGGCACGCAATACGCAGCGTGCCACGCGGCGCCATGTGAACCTGCTCAACCACGGCCGCCGCCGCATCGGCTTGGTCGCGCATGGCGACACAGTGCTTGAGAAACTGTGCACCGACCTCCGTCACCGAGAGCTTCCGGGTGGTTCTTTGCAACAGCCTCAGTCCCAACCGCTCCTCCAGCAGTGCCACACGCCGCGACAGTTTTGATTTGGGCACCCCCAACTGACGCGCCGCCGCCGAAAAACCCCCACGCTCCACCACCTCGGCGAAATAAACCATGTCGTTCAAATCGTGCATTAACACCTTTGTTGTTCCAAATTCAGAACAATCTATCGAAAATTCACCTACTTATCAAGCATTAACAACACAGAGACACTTAAACCATCATCAAAACTTTGAAAAACCCAACATGAAACTCTTGCACATTGACTCCAGCATCACCGGCAACCAATCGGTGTCCCGCGAATTGACGCGCCATGTGGTGGACCAATGGGTTGCCAGCCACCCTGACACCGAGGTGGCGTACCTCGACTTGGCGCAGAACGCGCCCAGCCACCTGTCAGCCGAGTCGCTGGGCTTTCGGCTGCCGCCCACCACCGCGACGCTGAGCGACGCGCAGCGCCACGAAAACGCCGTCTCCGAGGCCCTGGTCACCCAGTTTCTGGCCGCCGACACCGTCGTCATTGGCGCGCCGCTGTACAACTTCACCGTGCCCACTCAGCTCAAAGCGTGGATTGACCGCATCGCCCAAGGCGGACGCACCTTCCGCTACACCGACAAAGGCCCCGAAGGGCTGGCCGGTGGCAAAACGGTCATCGTGGCGGTTTCTCGCGGTGGCGTGTACTCCACCAGTGACGCCGGTCGTGCCATGGAGCACCAAGAAAGCTATTTGCAAACCATTTTTGGCTTTTTAGGCATCACCGACGTGCGTTTTGTGCGCGCTGAAGGCGTGGCCCTGGGTGAGGCGGGCAAAGCCGCTGCACTGGCCAACGCCGCGGCAGAAACCTCAGCGCTCATCCAGGCCTACGCACCCGAAGCATTGGCAACCGCCGCCGCGTGAACCCGGCCAAGGGGCGAGACAAGCTGCCGACTAAAATCGGGCCTGTCTCTAGAAAGCCCTTTGCCTTATGTCACGCCAACTCTTTGTTACCACTGCCCTGCCTTACGCCAACGGCAATTTCCACATCGGCCACATCATGGAGTACATCCAGGCCGACATCTGGGTTCGCTTTCAGAAGATGCAGGGCAACGCAGTCAACTTTGTCTGCGCAGACGACGCCCACGGCGCACCGATCATGATTGCCGCTGAAAAAGCCGGCCTCACCCCGCAGCAGTTTGTGGCCAACATTGCGGCCGGTCGCAAGCCTTACCTGGATGGTTTCAACATTGCGTTTGACAACTGGCACAGCACCGACGCGCCCGAGAACCACGAGCTGGCGCGCCAAATTTACCGCGACCTGCGCGGCATCCCGGCAGACCAGGGCGGCTCACTGATCGAGACCAAAACCATTGAGCAGTTTTTCGACCCCGAGAAAAACATGTTTCTGCCCGACCGCTACATCAAAGGCGAGTGCCCCAAGTGCCACGCCAAAGACCAGTACGGCGACAACTGCGAGGTGTGCGGTGCGGTGTACGCCCCCACCGACCTGATCAACCCGTTCTCCGCCCTCTCCGGCGCCACGCCAGTGTTGAAGCATTCGGAGCACTTCTTCTTCAAGCTGTCAGACCCCCGTTGCGTGGCCTTTTTGCAAAACTGGACCCAGGGTTTGGACGAAAGCGGCAAGCCACGGCTGCAGCCCGAGGTAGCCAACAAGGTCAAAGAATGGTTCTCGGTGCGCACCAACGCGGACGGCACGCAA
Organism: Rhodoferax sp.; assembly: GCA_049286445.1. GTDB lineage: Bacteria > Pseudomonadota > Gammaproteobacteria > Burkholderiales > Burkholderiaceae_C > Rhodoferax. The sequence continues at coordinate 7,905 of JBAQDW010000355.1, forward strand.
AGCGAAGGCCTGGGCGACTGGGACATTTCCCGCGACGCACCGTATTTCGGCATCGAGATTCCCGACGCGCCGGGCAAGTACTTCTACGTCTGGCTGGACGCGCCCATTGGTTACCTGGCCTCACTGAAAAACCTGCTGGAAAAACGCGGCCAAGACTTTGACGCCTACATGGCCAACCCCGCGCTGGAGCAGTACCACTTCATTGGCAAAGACATCGTCACCTTCCACACCTTGTTTTGGCCCGCCACCCTGCATTTCAGCGGTCGCAAAACGCCGAACAATGTCTTTGTGCACGGGTTCCTGACCGTGAACAACGGCGAGAAGATGAGCAAAAGCCGGGGCACGGGCCTGGACCCGCTCAAGTACCTGAGCCTGGGCATGAACCCCGAGTGGTTGCGTTACTACCTGGCCGCCAAATTGTCGGCACGCAATGAAGACATTGACTTCAACGCCGATGACTTCATGGCCCGCGTGAACAGCGACCTGATTGGCAAGTTCGTCAACATCGCGTCGCGTGCCGCCGGCTTTTTGACCAAGCGCTTTGACGGCCAACTCACACACGCGTTTGGCGACACCGGGGCGGCCTTGCTGGCCGAGGTGCGCGCCGCCGCCGATGGCATTGCCGAGCTGTATGAAACCCGCGAATTCGGCAAGGCCACGCGCGAGATCATGCTGCTGGCCGACAAGGTGAATGCCTACGTCGATCAGAACAAACCGTGGGACTTGGCCAAAGACCCGGCCAACAACGTGGCCCTGCACCAAGTGTGCTCGGTGTTGATCAACACCTTTGCGGTCATCACGCGTTACCTGGCACCGGTGCTGCCTTCACTGGCCGAGGCCGTCTCAACATTTGTGAACTGCTCCATGACAAACTGGGATGTGGGCACCAACGTGGTCGCCATCGCCCCCTACCAACACCTGATGCAGCGCGTGGACCCCAAGCAGCTTGACGCACTTTTTGAACCAAATGAGGCTCCAGCCCAAGCGGAGCCTGCGCAACCCGCTACTGAAACCATAGTACCGGGTGGCGAGCCCATTGCACCCACCATCACCATTGACGACTTCGTCAAGGTGGACCTGCGCATTGCCCACATCGTGAATTGCGAAGCGGTGCAAGGCTCCACCAAGCTCTTGCGCCTGACGCTGGACGCCGGTGAGGGCCGCATGCGCAACGTCTTCAGCGGCATTGCCAGCGCCTACCAGCCCGAAGACTTGGTGGGCAAACTCACCGTGCTGGTGGCCAACCTGGCCCCGCGCAAAATGAAATTTGGCGTGAGCGAAGGCATGGTGCTGGCAGCGGGCCACGCCGATGAGAAGGCGAACCCCGGCATTTATGTGCTGGAGCCGTCCCCGGGCGCGAAGCCCGGCATGCGGGTGCGTTAAGCCCACCGCTTCGCCAAAGCCATCACGCCATGATTCCCCAGCTGCGCGGCTGGACCGCCGTCCAGCGAACCCCTGCGAACAATGTTCGACTGGGGGTGACGCTCAGCTTTGTGGCCGGCGCCACCAACGCGGGTGGCTTTTTGGCGGTGGGCCAATACACCTCGCACATGACGGGGGTGTTGTCGTCTGTGGCCGACTCGCTGGTGCTGGGGCAGGCCACTTTGGCCCTGGCCGGGTTGGCCGCCCTGTTGGCCTTCACTTTTGGCGCCATGACCACCGCGTGGATGGTGAACTGGGGGTTGCGACGCCAGCTGCAAAGCGCGTATGGCAGGCCCTTGTTGCTGGAAGCCGCGCTGCTGCTGGTGTTTGGACTGTTTGGTACTGGAATTGATTTCTTCGCCCCGCTCTTTGTGCCGCTGACCGTGCTGGTGCTGTGTTTCATCATGGGCTTGCAAAACGCCGTCATCACCAAAATTTCACATTCCGAGATTCGCACCACCCACATCACCGGGCTGCTGACCGACCTGGGCATCGAGCTGGGCAAACTGTTCTACATCAACCGCTTGACCCGTCAGCCGCTGGTCGAAGGCAACCGCCGCAAGATTCGACTTCATCTGAGCCTGATCACCAGCTTCTTTGTTGGCGGCGTGATGGGCGCCTTGGGCTTCAAGCACATCGGCTTCATCTCCACCCTGCCCTTGGCCGTGCTGCTTTTTCTGCTGGTGTGGCGCCCGGTGCTCAACGATGCCCGGCATTGGATTGACCCGCAACGGCAAGACGCCGACGACTGATCACCGGACCGCACCATGACCTCACCTGCCGCACCGCCGCGTCGCCCCCCTGGTTTTCGACCGCGCTTGCTGGATGCGCTGAAGGGCTACAACCGGGAGCGCTTGCTCAAAGATGTGGGGGCAGGCGTGACGGTGGGCGTCGTGGCGCTGCCCTTGGCCATGGCGTTTGCGATTGCCAGCGGCCTAAAGCCTGAGGCGGGCCTGTTCACCGCCATCATTGCCGGTTTGTTGATCTCGCTGCTGGGTGGCAGCCGCGTGCAAATTGGGGGACCGGCTGGCGCGTTCATCGTCATCGTGTACGGCATTGTTGAGCGTTATGGCTTGGCCAACCTGATCATTGCCACCGCCATGTCGGGAGTGATGTTGTTTGCGTTTGGGTTCTTCAAACTCGGCACGCTGATTCGCTTTATTCCAATTGCGGTGATCATTGGTTTTACCAACGGCATTGCGGTGCTGATTGCGCTCTCGCAGGTGAAAGACTTTCTGGGCTTGAACATTGCCGCCATGCCCGCCAGTTTCTTTGGCATGGCCCACGCGCTCCAAGGCGCGATGCACACACTCAACCCTTACGCTGCTGGTCTGGCGCTGGGGTGTCTGCTGCTGCTGGCGTTTTGGCAATTTGGGTTGTCGCGGCTGCGCCGTTCCCTGCCTTGGACCGCGCAACTGGCGACGCTGCCGGGGTCGGTCGTGGTGTTGGTGCTGGCCACCGGGGTGGTGTCGGTCTTCGAGCTGCCGGTGCAGACCATCGGCAGCAAGTTTGGCGGCATTCCCAGCGGCTTGCCGGCCCTGGTTTGGCCCGATTTTTCTTGGGAAAGCGCCCGGTTTCTCATGATTCCTGCGTTGACGCTGGCCCTGCTGGGGGCGATCGAATCCTTGCTGTGCGCCCGCGTGGCCGACAACTTGATCGACGACCGCCACAACCCCAACCAAGAACTGATGGCACAAGGCATTGCCAATTTTGTGACGCCCTTTTTTGGCGGCATGCCCGCCACCGGCACCATTGCGCGCACCGTGACCAACGTCAAAAGCGGTGCCACCTCGCCCATTGCGGGTGTGGTGCATGCGCTCACCCTGCTGGTGGTGATGCTGCTGGCCGCGCCGCTGGCGCAGGACATCCCGTTGGCCGCCATGGCCGCGATTTTGATGTTTGTGGCTTGGAACATGGGGGAGTGGCACAAGTTTGTTCACCTGCCCCAATACCGCCTGCCGTACCGGCTGACGCTGCTGGCGGTGTTTTTTCTGACCGTTGTGTTTGACCTGACGGTGGCCGTTGAAGTGGGTTTGGTGGCGGCTTGTATCACCTTCATTTACCGCATCTCCAGCCTGTCACGCTGCGTGGAAGTGTCAAACGACGACTTTCCCGGCTACCCGGCAGTGGCGGGTCGAGTGGCGGCTTACCGCCTGTACGGTGCCTTGTTCTTTGGTGCCGTGAAGCTTATTGAAGACCTGCAAGACCGTCTGCAGGGGGAATGCTTGGTGCTGGATTTGAAGAATTTGATCTACATCGACTCCTCCGGCGCCGACGCGTTGAACGACTTGGCACGGGCTTGTCGAAAGCATGGCGTGCAACTGCGCGTGTGCGGCCTCATGCACCAACCGCTGGACATTTGCCAGCGCTGCGGTTTTCTGGACGCGGTGGGCGTTGACCACATTCACCCCCATCTCGCCACGGCCATGGCCGCGGCCTTGACACCGCAGCCTGCCCCCACCCGCGCCCCGTAAAATGCAACAAAGAGGTTTTAGCCAATGAATATTTTTTACCGCCCCAAATACCGTTCTGAAGTCACGTCGTTCATCGACGAACTCAAAGCCAAAGACCCTGCCCTGGAGGCCAAGCAACGCCAAGGGCGTGACTTGTTGTGGGACAAAAACGTGGACCGCAACGCCTGGGTGGGCTTTCGGGATGGCGAAATTGAGCAAAAGCCCTACGTTTACCAAACCAACACCGACCATTGATAAAAAGAGGCTCTAGCCCTTGTCCCACAAGCGCAAGAAGCTCACTTTTTAATAGCAAATTAACCCATGGGTGAAAGCGCGAGCTTAGACGGTGCACTGGCGCTGGGTCACTCCGTGATGCCTGACCTAATGGACCCCGTGGCGGTGGCGCGTCTGTATGGCGAGCCGCTGTTCACGATGCCCAAGGATTTGTACATCCCGCCCGATGCGCTGGAGGTCTTT
>JBAQDW010000356.1:0-3217 GCA_049286445.1 Rhodoferax sp.
ATCTCCTTCTGGCTGTATTTGCTTGATCGCGTCTCCCTGACCAACGCCATCCCGCCCCTGCCTTCGCTCATTCGCAATGCCGCGATGGCTGGTGCTTTGCCTTGAGTTATTGAGAAGTTACCTAAAAGGCATACAAACTTGTAACTGCTCACGAGGTACGGGGCCGCTGTTTCTTCCTGCAGGGGCGTCGTGTGCCACGAACTGAACCTCGTGTCATTGCGTGTGGCGCCATCCGCACCTCAGCCCAGCAAGATCAGGGCCGCGATGATCGGCTTGCCAAAGCTTTTGCGGCGTCAGGCTTCGGTTGAGCCGCACGGGTTGGGGCGGGTTACTCATGCCCTTGAAGGTGAGCGACTCTCCGACCAACGACTGTGTACCGCTTATTCCAACTCCCTACCCCTAGGATCTGGTGTTGCTTCGCCTTGCCGTGCGTGTGCACTGTCTTCGGCTTCGCGCCTAAGCGCTTACCAATCTGAAAATGGAATGACACGTGGGACGACCTGTGTACAAGCAAGCCTTGTCCGCCGTCGTTTTAAACGATGCACACAAGTTTTGATCGGCGCGCCTTTGTTGGCGCTTTGCCGCTCAGCGCTGGGCATTGATTGGCCGCCTCTGTGTCACTGACGCCTCCCCATTAAAGGCTGCACTGTGCAACTTTAGTTGTGTGCTGGGGTTTTAGGTGGCCTGTTTGTGAGATGGTGCAGTGAATGGGTAAGCGCAGGTTTTCCGCCATGCGAAGGCTTTTTATCCGTGCACCCCGCTCATGCACAGGGCCGCCTAGAATTTGGGAACAATTTCCGCGCCGTCAAGGCGCATCTCCTTCAAAAACTTTTCATGACCCAACTCACACTCACTTATTTCGACGTTCACGGCGGCAGGGGCGAGCCGATTCGCTTGGCGCTGCACCTCGGCGGCATCACCTTTGAAGACAAGCGGTTTGGGTTCGCCGAGTTTGCCGAGGTGCGCAAGACCACGCCCCTGAGCCAAGTGCCAGTGTTGCACGTCAACGGGGTGCAGGTAACGCAGAGCGACGCCATCACGCGTTACGCCGGCAAGCTGGCAGGCCTGTACCCCACTGACGCGTTTCAAGCGCTGTTGTGCGACGAGGTCATGGATGGGTTGGAAGATGTCAACGAAAAGATGGGCGCGACCTACGGCTTAACCGGCGACGCCCTGAAAGACGCGCGCACAGGCCTGGTCAATGGCGCTTTGCCCAAGTACTTGAGGTGGTTAAATGCGCAGTTACAGGCCCACGGCGGCGATTACTTTGCCGACGCGCGCCTAACCATTGCCGACTTGAAAGTGTTTGCTTTTGTACGCGGCCTCAACTCAGGCCACCTGGACCATGTGCCAACCGACCTGGTCGCGAAAACTGCCCCGCTGCTCGACGCCCAGGTACAACGCATCGCCCAGTTACCCGCGGTGGTGCAGTACTACGCCCAATTTGAAGCCTGAAGCGGACAAGCGCCAATCACCTTGGCAACGACGACGCGGAGAAAGGAACCTTTCACATACTGGGGAAATAAGGGTAAACCCTGATCACAACTTTCGTATTGCTTACAATTCAAGGGTAAACCCTGGTATTTGTAGTTTTCAATAGAAAGACCCCCCATGAGCTTCTCCACTGCCTCTGTGCTGAAGTCATCCCCCGTGATGGCTTCGTCTTCGACACGCCATGCTCGCCCCGGCGCGCACTGGTGGCATCGTTTGGGTCGCGTCGTTTTGAATGCGTTTATCAAAAGCGGGGAGAGCCGGGCCCGCGCTGCGCTTCGCGCTCGCAATTTCTATTGAAATGACCCGATTAATTGTTTTCAATCGAAACAGGTTTTGTGTAATCTACTCTGTTTTTTGTAGCACCTTACGCTAGCCCTTAAAGTGCTAGCGACCTAAAAGGCATTGCTTTGAAGGCAACCCACTTTAGGCACCGATTGGCGTAACCGGGGAGTGCGTCTTCTGAAGTGGCGCTTATTGTCGCGTCATGGGCTGGTTAAGAAAGCGATGTCAAATGGTCGCTGAGCTACCAAGTCGGCCCCTTGGCTTGGGTTAACCTCCTGCCTTTACAAATTGAGAATCAGTATGAAAAAAATGAACATCACCATTTCGTTGGAAATGTCAGTTCCCGATGATTGGGAACTGAGCACCACCTCCGAAGGCACGCAAGTGCTCAAGTTGCCCAACAACCAGTTCATGGACATCGCCATTGAACCTCTGTTTGCCAGCGACCCGGAAGAGACGTGGTCCAGCACCGACAACGACGACACTTTGAATGACATTCTGGACATGATTGAGAGCGAAAGCGTGACTTACGAGTTCATCACGCACTAGGCAGAACACCCTCACTGACTGGCTCTTTTGCGGCCCGCCATAGGCGTCATTGAATCGAGTCTGCTCTTTGAGCAGTGCCGTCTGAACGATCAATTGCCCCATTTGGGGGATTGTTTTTTTTGGGCGATTCGCTGACACTCCGCCATGCAAAAAATTGAACTGGACTTTGATGCGTCCCTTTTGACAGGGTTGAGCCACTGGCCAATGGGGAGAGCCAACAGTGAAAAAGCGCCAGATTGAAGCTGCAGCGCGGTGGGCAAAGCGCCCAAATAATTTACTGATTCTGCTGGCATTGACCATGTCTTTCGGTGTGGTGGTGTATGCCGCCGTTACCAAAGAGCTTGGATCTGCGGTACTTTTTTCCACCTTGGTCACCATCGCTATTTTTATAGTCTGGTTACTGCTTCGCCTGCAAAAAGTGGAAGTGGAACGAGACCGGGCATTGGCGTGGTCCAGAGAATCAGAGTGGCGAGCCTCTCAACAAAAAGTTTTTCAAATCTCCCAGACCGGCCCGGAATCGGCGATGCACCTCCAGCAGTTGCTGGACTTGCAGCGGGAAATCGCCGCAATGCGAGCGCGTGAGGCGGTCTTGGAAAAACAGGCCTATTACGATGAACTGACCAAGCTGCCTAACCGAGCGCTGCTACGGCTTCGATTTAGATCTGCCATTGAGCGTTCACAGCGAAACAATCGTCCTTTTGCCGTGTTGATGCTTGATTTGAACGAATTCAAAGCGGTTAACGACAAATACGGGCATGAAATTGGCGACTTTGTTTTAGTCACTACCGCGAATCGAATCTCGGGTGCCTTGACTTCGGCTGACACGGCAGCCCGCTTGGGTGGCGATGAATTCGTGATTGTCATTCAATCAGCCACGATGTCAGAGGATTTC
>JBAQDW010000357.1:0-2997 GCA_049286445.1 Rhodoferax sp.
GATAAACAAGGATAAGCACCATGCGCCACGGACACGGACTCCGCAAACTCAACCGCACCAGCTCGCACCGCCTTGCGATGCTGCAGAACATGATGAATTCGCTGCTGCAGCACGAAGCCATCAAGACTACCCTCCCCAAGGCCAAGGAACTGCGCCGCGTGGTCGAGCCGATGATCACCCTGGCCAAGGTGGACACTGTTGCCAACCGCCGCCTGGCCTTTGACCGCTTGCGCGACCGCGCCATGGTGACCAAGCTGTTCAACGACCTGGGTCCCCGCTTCAATGCGCGTCCCGGTGGCTACACCCGCATCCTGAAGATGGGTTACCGCGTCGGCGACAATGCGCCCATGGCTCTGGTAGAGCTGGTCGATGGCCCTGTGGCTGCCGCACCGGAAGCAAAATAAAGTCCACTTTCTTTTGCTTTCCAGTAAAAGTAATATACAATTCATATCTTGCCGCGCGATGGAGCAGTCTGGTAGCTCGTTGGGCTCATAACCCAAAGGTCGGAGGTTCAAATCCTCCTCGCGCAACCAAATTAAAAACCCACCTCTTCAGGTGGGTTTTTTCGTGGGCGTCACATTTTCATGCCTTGCAGCGCTTGCCAAGGGCTTTGGTGCCTGGTGTATCAGGCGTCCTCTGCCAGTCCCATGGCCTGTGCCAGATAGCGCGCGGTGCGGCTGGGCGCTTTGCCTGCCTTTGCCCCTGCTCTTGCCAGTGCTGCAGGTGGGCCTTCGAATACCACGCGTCCTCCCTGCTCGCCGGCTCCGGGCCCCATGTCGATGACCCAGTCACATGCAGCGACCACGCGCATGTCGTGTTCCACGACGACCACGGTGTTGCCCTCTTGCACCAGTTTTTCAAGCTGAAGCAGCAAGCGGTCCACATCAGCAGGGTGCAGTCCGGTCGTGGGTTCGTCCAGCACATACAACGTACCGCCATGCAGCAGACGCTGTAGCTCGGTGGCCAGTTTGATGCGCTGGGCTTCCCCGCCGCTCAGTTCCGTAGCGGGCTGTCCCAGTCTCAGGTAGCCCAGGCCAATGTCGCGCAGCACCTGCAGTGGCCGCAGCACCTGCGGTTCTGTGCCGAAGGTGGTGCAGGCTGTGTCCACGGTCAGTCCCAGCACTTCGGCAATGTTCAGCCCGTGCCATCGGATTTGCAGCGTTTCTGTGTTGTAGCGCGTTCCATGGCAGGTGGGGCAGGGGGCGTACACGCTGGGCATGAACAGCAGTTCCACACTCACAGAACCCTCTCCTTCACAGGTTTTGCACCGGCCTTTGGGCACATTGAACGAAAAACGGCCCGCATCGTAGCGGCGCTTGCGGGCTTCGGGCGTGGCGGCAAAGAGCTTGCGCACCGCATCAAACAGCCCGGTGTAGGTGGCCAGGTTGGAGCGTGGTGTGCGCCCGATCGGCTTTTGGTCCACCTGCACCAGGCGCCGAATGGCTTGTGCTCCCCCGGCAATCTGGCCCGCAGGCGGTTCTTGCGGGCTGTCAACAAAGCCGTCCAATGCTTCTTCTTCCGGGCCGTCCATGCCTGTGGGCGTGCTGCTGCCTGCCGTTTCTCCCTCCAGATGGTCTGATACCAGTTGCAGCAGTGCCTGGCTGACCAGGCTGGATTTCCCGGAGCCGGAAACACCGGTGACAGCCGTCATGCACGCCAGTGGAAAAGCCGCATCGAGGCCGTGCAGGTTGTTGCGTGTGATGCCCTGCAACTGCAACCAGCCGTGTGCGGTGCGCAGCGCGCGTCCAGGGACCGTGACGGACTGTTCGCCAAACAGGTACGCACGCGTTTGTGAATGCTGCACCTGGGACAGGCCTGCAGGCGGACCGCTGTAAAGCACTTGCCCTCCTTGCTCACCGGCTGCAGGTCCTACATCCACCAGCCAATCGGCGCGCCGCATGGTGTGCACGTCGTGTTCCACGACAAAAACCGAATTGCCCACCGCCTTGAGGTTGTGCAACGCCGATAGCAGCGCGTCTGCATCTGCAGGGTGCAGGCCGGCCGAAGGCTCGTCCAGCACATACAGCACGCCAAACAGCGGGGACGACAGCTGCGCTGCAAGCCGCAGCCGCTGCAGTTCTCCGGGCGAGAGCGTGGGTGTGGTCCGGTCCAGTGAGAGGTAACCCAGGCCCAGATCAGTCAAGGCCCGCAAACGCCTTTGCACCTCGCTGGCCAGGCGCTGGGCAGCAAGCACCTTTTCCTGCGACCCCCAGGGGGTGCGGTGCACATCGGGCGCTGCAGCGTGGGCTGCATTTTTTGCTGCAGCGGCAAGGCCTGCTGTCTCCTGCCTGGGGCCTGCCTGGCGCGTCCGGGCGGCAGCAGCAGTGCGGTTGTCGTGCCGCCCCTCGACCGCAGGACACAGCAGCTGCGCCACTGCGCTCAGCGGCATTCGGGACAGCTGCGCAATGTCATGGCCCGCAAAAGTGACGGACAGTGCGGGTGCCTTGAGGCGCTTGCCCTGGCACACCGGGCACACGGTCGCCACCATGTACCGGGCTGCGCGCTGCTTCATGCGCGCGCTTTGGCTGTGTGCAAACGTGTGCAGCACATGGCGCCGTGCGCTGGTGAAGGTGCCCATGTAGCTGGGGGTTCGGCCGCTTTCGATGGCCTCTCGGGTCTGGGCCATGGTCAGCCCGGCATACACCGGCACCGTGGGTTGCTCGTCGGTGAACAGGATCCAGTCGCGCAGCTTTTGCGCCAGCGTGTGCCAGGGCACGTCCACATCGTGGCCCAGCGTGGTCAGGATGTCGCGCAGGTTTTGCCCCTGCCAGGCGGTGGGCCAGGCTGCCACCGCCCGTTCGCGAAGCGTCAGACCGGGGTCGGGCACCATGGACGCTTCAGTTACCTCGTACAGCCTGCCCTGGCCGTGGCAGTGGGGGCAGGCGCCCTGCGCAGTGTGGGGCGAAAAGTCTTCCGCATACAGCATGGGCTGGCCAGGTGGGTAGTGTCCGGCACGCGAAAAAAGCAGCCGCAGCGGGGTGGAAATGGCCGTGACGC
>JBAQDW010000358.1:0-11704 GCA_049286445.1 Rhodoferax sp.
ACCTCAACCTGCCGCGCTACATCGACAGCACCGCTGCTGAGGACCTGCAAGACATTGACGGCCACCTGCGCGGCGGTATCCCTGAGCGCGACCTGGACGCCCCCGACAACGCCCTGGCTGCCTACTGGCAGGTGCTGCCCGGTGTGCGCGCCACCTTGTTCACAAGGGCGGGCCGCCCCGGCTATGCCAACCTTGCGCTGCCCCTGCCCGCGGTCAAGCCCGCTATCTTTGGCCATGCGGAATTCACCGCCTTCAATCAAACCGCTACCCAGCGCTTTGCCCAATGGCGCAGCGCCGCCACGCAGCAACTCACAGCATTTGGCAAAGGCGGTCACCCCAAGGCGCTGATCGAAGCCACCGCCGAGGCACTGCTCACCACCTTCAAGGCGGCCCCGCTTCTCGACGCCTACGACATTTACCAGCACCTGATGGACTACTGGGCCGCCACCCTGCAAGACGACACCTACCTGATTGCCGCCGACGGCTGGGTACAAGGCGCACAGCCCCGCGAAGTCAAACAGGTCAAAGACAAGAACAACAAACTCGTCTGGCCCGAGCCGCACGACTACCTCAAAGGCAGGCGCCGCTTCAAGTCAGACCTGCTGCCCGCCAGCATTCTGGTTGCCCAATACTTCGCACCTGAGCGCGCCGCTTTGGATGCGCTGGACACCTTGCTGGCCACGCTGGAGCAGCAACTGGACGACATGCTGGAAGAGCACAGCGGGGAGGATGGCCTGCTGGCCGAAGTGATAGAGGGCGAAGGCGACAAGCAAAAGATCAGCGCCAAAGCCGTCAAGGCACGTCTCAAAGAGATAGCCAAAGACCCAGACTACGCCGACGAGCACAAAGTGCTCACCGCCTATGCCGATGTGCTGGAGAAGCAAGCCGCCACCAAGACCCAGCTCAAAGCCGCCCAAGAGGCACTGGACCAAAAGATCGACGCCAAATACCCCACACTCACCGAGGCGGAAATCAAAACTCTGGTGGTGGACGACAAGTGGATGGCGCACCTGGCAAGCGCTGTGCAGGGCGAGTTAGACCGCGTGTCGCAAACCCTCACCGGCCGCATCCGCGAACTGGCCGAACGCTACGCCACCCCGCTACCACAGCTCACCGACGAGGTGGCCGCACTCGCCGCCCGGGTGGACGAACACCTCAAACGCATGGGGGCGACATGGAATTGAGCCGGAGCGATGCTGTAATTGCTATTTTTTTAGGAGCTGCTTGCGCAAGCTCTGCTTGGGCTAGAGGCCGATTTGGTATAAATTCTGGGCGTCAATGGCCGTGGGCCCGGTCTTTGGCGGCTGCGTTGCAGGCGGGGGCAGTATGAGCGCGGGATTGCGGGCGGGGTACAAGCAGACTGAGGTGGGGGTGATTCCGGAGGATTGGGAAGTTCGGTATCTCGCGGATGTGTCAAAGAAGATTACCGATGGTGACCATGTGACGCCTGCGCGTACCGCCCATGGCTACTACTTGCTGTCTGCCCGCAATGTGCTCAACGGTCGAATTGATGTATCTGATGTCGACTATGTTGGCTTCGATGAGTATCAGCGGATGAAGCAACGGTGTGGCCCTGAGGCCGGGGATATTCTCATCTCATGTTCCGGAACTATTGGCCGCGTTGCAGTTGTTCCATCTGGCTTTGAGTGCGTTTTAGTCCGCAGTGCTGCTCTAGCCAAAATTGATAGCGATTTGGCTGACGGTGTCTTTCTTCAATTCTGGTTACAAGGCAGGAAAGCACAAGCACAAATCGCCAGCAGCGTTAACCAAGGCGCGCAGCCAAACCTGTTTCTTAACCACATTGAACGACTAGTTTGCCCACATCCACCCCTCGCCGAACAACGCACCATCGCATCAGCGTTGAGTGATGTGGATGCACTGCTGGACGGGCTGGATCGGCTCATTGCCAAGAAGCAGGGCCTCAAAGTAGCCGCCATGCAGCAACTCCTTACCGGCCAAACCCGCCTACCCGGGTTCAGTGGGGAGTGGGAGATGAAGCGGCTGGGGGAGATTGGTGTCTTTCTCAAGGGCAGTGGCGTGAAAAAGGATGAATCTCAAAGCGGCTCGCTCTCGTGCATCCGCTATGGTGAAATTTACACACGACACAACGATTACATAAAGGAATTCCATTCCTTCATCTCTGCTGAGGTCGCTGCCACAGCCCGCCGACTGAAGAAGGGTGATTTGTTGTTTGCAGGCTCAGGGGAAACAAAAACGGAGATCGGAAAATGCGTCGCCTTTGTGGATGACTTTGAGGCGTACGCTGGCGGCGACATTGTGATTCTTCGTCCTCTGTCTGTTGACTCCTTGTATCTGGGATTCAGTCTCAATACGCCGTCCGTTAACCAGCAAAAAGCCAGTCGTGGCCAAGGAGATGCTGTGGTTCACATCGGCTCTACCGCGCTTGCAGATATCGCCGTGAATCTGCCATCCCCGCCCGAACAAACCGCCATCGCCGCCATCCTCTCCGACATGGACACCGAACTCGCCGCCCTGCAAGCCCGCCGCAGCAAAACTCTTGCCCTCAAGCAGGCCATGATGCAGGCGCTGCTGACCGGCAGGATTCGGCTGGTATGAAAGAAAACCAGCATACCGAGTGGAAAGAGTCTTGGCGCGACGACTACCTGCGCTGGGTGTGCGGCTTTGCCAATGCCGAGGGTGGCACGCTGGTCATCGGGCGCAATGACCAAGGCCAGACCGTGGGCGTGTCCAATGCCGCCCGGCTGCTGGAAGAAATACCCAACAAGGTGCGCGACGTGCTGGGCATCATGGTGGATGTAAATCTGCTGGTGGAGGGCGGCAAGGAACTGCTGGAAATTCGGGTGGAGCCTTACCCCAACCCTATCAGCTACAAGGGCGAATACCACTTTCGCAGTGGCAGCACCAAGCAAGAGCTCAAAGGTGCGGCGCTGTCTCACTTTTTGCTGAAAAAGCAGGGCTTGCATTGGGATGGCGTGGCGCTGCCCGGCCTGAAGGTGGGCGACCTGGACGCGGGTGCCCTGGCCTTGTTTCGCCAGCAGGCCGTGCGCAGCCAGCGGCTGCCAGACGCCACGCAGCAAGAGCCTGACGTTGCGCTGCTGGAGCGCCTGCATTTGCTGGAAGGCGGCGTGTGCAAGCGTGCCACGGCGCTGCTGTTTCATGCCGACCCCGGGCGCTGGTTTACCGGCGCGTTTGTGAAAATTGGTTTCTTTGAGAGCAATGCTGATTTGCTCTACCAAGACGAGGTGAACGGGCCGCTGCTGGTGCAGGTGAACAAGACCATCCAGGTGCTGCAAGCCAAATATATGAAGGCTTTGATCAGCTACGACGGCTTGCAGCGCGTGGAAACTTGGCCGGTGCCGCTGCCTGCGCTGCGCGAGGCGGTGCTCAACGCGGTGGTGCACAAGGACTACACCAGTGGCGCACCGATCCAGATCAGTGTGTATGCCGATAAGCTGATGATCTGGAACTCGGGCCGCTTGTCCCCCGAGTGGACGGTAAAGCGCTTGCTGGGCAAACATGCGTCGGCACCGTTTAACCCGGATGTGGCGAATGCGTTTTTTAGGGGTGGGCAGATTGAGTCGTGGGGGCGCGGCATTGAGCGCATGGTGCAAGCCTGCCTGGATGCCGGTTTGCAGGCTCCGGTTTTGCAACTGGAAGACGGTGGGGTCTGGGTAACGTTTGCGTTTGCGCCTGCCAAGCCCCTGGAGAGGGGTGGAAAGTGGGGTGAAAAGTGGGGTGAAAAGTGGGGTGAAAAAGCCACCACCACCCGCTTGACACTGATGCAAGCCATGCGCCGCAACCCCCAAATCAGTACCGCAGCGCTAGCGGCTGAGGTGGGCATGGCCTCCACCAGCGGTGTCGAAAAGCATTTGAAAGCCCTGCGCGAAGCTGGCTGCATCCGCCGCGTAGGCCCGGCCAAAGGTGGCACTTGGGAAGTCATGGAGGACGTTTTGTGACCGAAAAAGCCCACCGCAGCAAAACCCAAGCGCTCAAGCAGGCCATGATGCAGACGCTGCTGACCGGCAAAATCCGGCTGGTATGAGCGCGTACTTAGAGAAGATGCCATCCGCAGATTGCAGATAGTATTTTCAATCTTTTGCGGTAAGTTATTGTTTTAAATGGTATTTTTACTATATATTCAATATGTTGTTTATCTTCTAGTAAAGATAGTGTGACCCATGGCTGCATTCAAGCACTTCGACCTCGCGCTGCTCAACCCCGCTTTTGACTCTCCGCTGGTCGATGTGTTGACCGAGCTGGAGCACCTGCGCCGCCTCAAGCTGACGGGCACCACACCGGCACCGGTGTTCTTTCAGCTCAAGCACATTTTTCACATGCTGGAGAGCCTGGGTTCGGCACGCATCGAGGGCAACCACACCACGCTGGCCGACTATGTGGAGAGTTCGCTGGAAGGCACCGCCACGGCCGGCGATCAACTTGCTGAAATTGCCAACATTGAAGAGGCCATGGCCTATATCGAATTGGCCATGCAGCCGGGCGCCGAGATATCTGAGCACTTCATTCGCGAGCTGCACGTCCTGGCCGTGCGCAACCTGGTGCGCGAGGGGGACGCCACCCCCGGCGCTTATCGTGTGGGGCAGGTGCAAATTGCCCAGTCCGAGCACTTGCCGCCAGACGGCTTGCTGGTAGGTGGCTACATGCAGGAGCTAGTGGCTTTCATCAACCGGGCGGACGCGCCCAAGTATGACCTGATCAAGGTGGCGCTGACACACCACCGCTTTGGCTGGATACACCCGTTTGGCAACGGCAACGGGCGGGTGGTGCGCTTGCTGACCTATGCACTGATGATCAAGTACGGCTTTAACGTCAAGGCCGGTGGCCGGGTGTTGAACCCTACAGCGGTGTTTTGCAGCGACCGCGACCAGTATTACGCCATGCTGGCCAGCGCCGATTTTGGCACCCCAACGGGTCTGGAGCAGTGGTGTCTGTATGTATTGCAGGGCGTGTTGGTAGAGCTGAACAAGGTAGACCAACTCACCCAATACGATTACCTGAAAAGCAAAATTCTGGTGCCTGCGTTGGCCTATGCACGCCGCCGGGCCTTGATTACCACGCAAGAAGAGGCGGTATTACTCGCCTCGGTTATATCCGGCGTTGCCAAGGCGTCAGACCTGAGCGCCGCCATGCCGGGCTTGAGCGCAGCACAGCGCACCTACCAAATCAAAAAGCTGGTGGAGCGCAAGATGCTGCATCCGATAGCGCCCAATGCACGGCAGTACACACTGGGCTTTGACAACAGCTACCTGATGCGTGGCGTGATTCACGCCCTCTCCAACGAGAGCTTTATTTCTGCCCTCCTCACCGGCCAAGACCGTACCCCATGACCGAACAACCCCGCTCCGAACGCAAGACGCAAAACCGCGTCATTGACCTGTTCACCGACAACGCACGACCCCACCGCTGGAATTACCGCCGCTTTGGTGACCAGGACAAGTTTGAAAAAGTCCAACTCTTCAAGCAATCTATGACGCTGGAAATTTTCACAGGAAGGACACGACTCGTATGAGCTACAAAAAGAACACTATCAAGAAAATGATTGACGACATCGATCACAAAAAGGTCTACCTACCTGCGTTGCAACGCAAGTTCGTCTGGGGTAAACGCCAGATAGAACTGCTCTTTGACTCCTTGATGCGGAATTACCCTTTTGGTACGTTTCTCTTCTGGCACCTGCACCGGCAGAAGGCGGAACAGTATGTCTTCTATGATTTTCTTACTGAGTACGATGAACGAAATCCATACAACCGGCGGAAAACTGGCGCATTCAGCCATGACGAGATCATCGGGGTGCTTGATGGTCAGCAGCGTCTCAGTTCGATGTACATCGGGCTTATGGGTACGCACACAGAAAAGACGCCTTACAAGCGGGCATCGTCTGCAGATGCATACACAAAAATGTGCTTGCATTTGAACCTACTCTCACTCCCTTATTTGATCAATGAGGCGGACAAAATCCAGACGCTGGAAGATCACAATTTCGATTTTCGTTTTCTGGTTGAAACGGACGCAGCCGCAGCAACAGAGCGCCGGATTAACAACGGTGATGACAACCAGCAAACAATTGAACCTGTGTTTTGGATGAAGGTTGGAAAGGTGTTGTCATGGGATTCCGAGCCAGAGTTTGACCGTCTTATTGATGGCTGCATAGCCAATTGCACAAGTGAGAAACAGCGTGAAGCTTTTCAGGGCGGTCGCCGTCTTATCCGCAGAGCCCTGGAGACACTGCATCAACGCATTCACAGAGATGAGCTCATCAACTACTTTGAGGTGGCGAAGGACGATCTTGAAGATATTCTCAAAATTTTTGTTCGAGTCAACAGCGGCGGGACTATTCTTAGTAAGACCGACTTGCTGTTTTCGACCATCGTGGCAACGTGGGACGATGGCCGGGAGAAAATAGAGAAACTTCTCAAAACCATCAATGAGAAGGGTGATGGGTTCAAGTTTGGGAATGAATTCCTCATGCGTTGCTGTTTGGTGCTTAGTGACAGTCCGGTGGTTTTCAAGGTGAACTCTTTCAAATCCGAGAACGTACAACGTATTCAGGATGGCTGGTCAGATATCGCGATTGCGGTTGAGGGGATGGTTGATCTCCTCGTGGAATTCGGTTTTAACGGTGAACTCCTGACTTCACAAAATGCCACGATCATCATCGCCTATTACCTGCACAAAAGCGGAGCAAAGGATGATGCGTCCAAAGATGCGTTGAGACGCTACTTGATACACGCATTACTCAATGGGATCTACAACAGCTCGCAGGACCAACTCATCGGTACCTTGCGAACGGCATTCCGTCAAGAGGTGCCAGCAGTGTCCGGATCGGCGGTTTTCAAGGGAAACTTTGCCAAGCTTACCTTCACGGACATACTGAATATCCAGCTGCCGCAACAAAAGTCGCTTTCCATTGCTGAAGCAGACTTGGAGCGATTCCTCGCTCACACCAAAGGCCCTGCTTCATTCCTTGTTCTGACGCTTCTGTATCCCAACTTGCGCTATGCCGAAGTGATGTTCCACCAAGACCATATTCATCCATTTTCAAAGTTCACTGACGAAAATCTGAAATCAATGAGTGTTGTTGAGGCTCGATTTCCTGAATGGTACGCATGCCGCGATAGTGTTCCCAACCTTCAGTTGCTTGAGGGTCGGCGGAACGAAAGTAAAAATGCTACACCTCTTTCGACTTGGCTTAAAGGCATGAACGATGTGGAACGCGAGGCGTTCACACGGGGCAACTTTTTTCCCGCTGATGTCGGTTTCGACTTTGTGAATTTCGTGGAGTTCACCACCAAACGCAAGGAACTCTTGCGCATTGAGTTGCGAAAAGTTCTGAAAGTTCAACCTGCGTCAGAACTGCAAC
Organism: Rhodoferax sp.; assembly: GCA_049286445.1. Lineage (GTDB taxonomy): Bacteria > Pseudomonadota > Gammaproteobacteria > Burkholderiales > Burkholderiaceae_C > Rhodoferax. The sequence continues at coordinate 7,361 of JBAQDW010000358.1, forward strand.
CGAATCTCGGAATGGCAGTGACTTCAGAGGAGATGTACATTCTTGCTGAAGCAGAATCGGAGGAAGACACCGCATGAGTGCCCTCATACGCCCGGAACGGGTAACGCAAAACCGCGTCATCGACCTGTTCACCGACAAAGCACGGCCCGACGGCTTGGGTTACCGCTACTTGGGTGAATGGAACAAGCGCGACAACAACCGCCCCATCGAGGCCGCGCTGCTGCGCGCCAACTTGGCAGAGCGTGACTATTCCACCGCCCACATTTCCGCCGCCCTGCAAAAGCTGGAAGCTGCCGCTGACACTACTGGCATCACGCTGTATCAGGCCAACCGGCGCACCTACCAATGCCTGCGCTACGGCGTGCAGGTTCAGATTGCGGCGGGAGATGTGCACAAAACCGTTGATTTGATCGACTGGGCCAACCCTGAGAAAAACGATTTTGCTTTGGCGGAGGAAGTGACGCTCAAAGGCGGCTACGAGCGGCGGCCCGACATCGTGCTCTATATCAACGGCATCGCCATGGTGGTGATTGAGCTTAAACGCAGCTCGGTGGAGTTGGCTGATGGCGTGCGCCAGCTCATCACCAACCAAGAAGCCATTTTTAACAAGGGCTTTTTCAGCACCGTGCAACTGGTGCTGGCGGGGAACGACTCCCAAGGCTTGCGCATGGGCACCACCGGCACGCCGGAGCAGTTCTTTGTGGAATGGAAGGACGAAGTGCCGCTTGGCGCTGGTGAGACACCGGCTGCCGGGGCGCTGCTGGACAGGCCCTTGGCGCAGTTGTGCGACAAGACCCGGCTGCTGGACCTGATGCGTAACTTCATCATCTTCGATGGCGGGCAAAAGAAGGTGCCACGCCCGCACCAATACGCGGGTGTGAAGGCGGCGCAGGAGCGCATTGCCAAGCGTGAAGGCGGCGTGATATGGCACACCCAAGGCAGCGGCAAAAGCATTTTGATGGTGCTGATTGCCAAGTGGCTGCTGGAGCACGACCCCGAGGCACGCATCTTGGTGGTCACCGACCGCGATGAGCTGGACAAGCAGATTACGGGCGTCATGCGCAACGCGGGAGTGATTGGCCCGGGTTCACCATCGCCGCGCATTACTTCGCGGGCAGAGTTTGTGGAGAAGCTGGGCTCCACCACCACCCGGCTGATGTGTGCGCTGCTGCACAAAATTGACCCCTCTGACCTGAACGGCCCACCACCCAAGGTGCACGGCCGCATGGTTGTGTTTGTGGACGAATGCCACCGTAGCCAGGGCGGCGACATGAACATGCAGATGAAGCGCTGGCTGGAGGGAGCCATCTTCATCGGCTTTACCGGCACACCGCTGCTGCGCAAAGACAAGAGGATGACGCGCGATGTGTTTGGCACCTACATCCACACCTACAAGTTTCACCAGGCAGTGGCCGACAAGGTGGTGCTGGACTTGAAATACGAGGCGCGTGATGTGCCGCAGCGCCTCACGTCACCCAAAGCCGTTGACCAGTGGTTTGACACCCGCACCAAGAATCTGAACAACTTTCAGAAGGCGCTGGTGCGCAAGCGCTGGGCGACGATGGAAGAGCTGATGAGCTCTGAGGAGCGCAAAGCCCGCATTGCGGCCAGCGTCATCCACGACTTTGGTGTGCTGCCAAGGCTGAACAATAACCGGGGCACGGCGATTCTGGTGGCAGCCAGCATTTATGACGCCTGCCACTACTTTCGGCTGTTTCAGACCAAAACGTTTGGGCAGTATTGCGGGATCATTACCTCGTTTGAGCCCAGCCCTGGCGCGATTGTGTTGGAGCCAGCGGACAGCGATGAGCGCTACAAGTTCGACACCTACACGCAGTTGGTCCTAAAGGGTTTTGCCACCACCGAGAAATACGAGACCGAGATGAAGCGCCGCTTCATTGAAGAACCGGCCAACCTGAAACTGCTGATTGTGGTGAGCAAGCTGCTGACCGGCTTTGACGCGCCAAGCTGCACCTACATCTACCTGGACAACCAACTGCGCGACCACAACCTGTTTCAGGCCATTTGCCGCACCAACCGGTTGGACGGAGACGATAAGGACTACGGCCACATCGTTGATTTCAAAGAGCTGTTTGGCGACGTGCAGCAGGCTATTGCGGTTTACAGCTCCGACGAGTTGGACATCGACGCGGGCAACGGCGGCGACAATAATGTGCACCTGAAAAATTGGCTCACCGAGGGCAAGAAGCAACTGGATGCTGCACGCCAAGCGATGGGCTATCTGTGTGAGCCTGTGGCGCAACCGCGTGAAGTGGAGCAATACCTGCATTACTTTTGTGGCGACGCCGCCAACCCGAGCGCATTGACTGAGACAGAGGCGTTGCGGGTGACGTTTTACAAGGCAATGGCCTTTTTTGCCCGCACCTTCGCAGACATAGCGCAGGACATGACCAAGGCGGGGTACAGCGATGCCGAAGCGACGGCCATCCAGAAGGAAGTGGAGTTTTACGCCGAGATTCGCTCTGCCATCAAGAAGCATTCGGGCGAAGAGCTGGACATCAAGCCTTTTGAGGCGGATATGCGTCACCTGATCAACACCTACATCCAGGCCGACGCGGCGACGGAGCTGGGTGCATTGGGCGAAATGTCGCTCACCGAGCTGATCATTAAGACCGGCATCCATGATGCGATTGCCAAAAAGCTCAATGAAAAAGGCAAACTGTCGAAGAATGCCGTTGCCGAAGGCATCATCAACAACGTGCGCAAGACCATCATCCGCGATCAACTGACCGACCCAAGGTTTTACGCCCAGATGTCCAAGCTGCTGGATGACTTGATCACGCAGAGCCGCACCGATACGGCCGCCTATGAGGAATTTCTGCGGCAGGCCGAAGACCTGGTGAAGCGACTGGCGGCCAAGCAGCCCGAAACCGGCATACCGGCTCAGTTGCAGGGAAGACGCGAGGCGACGGTGATTTACAACAATCTGGAGAGCTTGCCCAGGGGCAAGTTTCAATACCCGGATCGTGATGAAGACAAGGCGCTACTGGCCGTGCGGTTGGACAGTGTGGTGCGGGAACGCGCGCCCGCTGGCTGGAAAGGCGACCAGGCGCGTGAGGCGCAGGTGCTGAATGCGTTGTTCCCGGTGCTTGACCGTGATCGGGAGGCGACGACCGCACTTTTTGAGATCATCAAGAACCAGCCGGGGTACTTGTGACCGAGACGATCCAGCTTGGCGAGATCCGCATTGCGGTTACGCGCAAGGCGGTTAAAAATGTGCACCTTTCGGTCCATCCGCCCCTCGGCCACGTCACCCTAGTCGCACCCACCGCCACCCGGCTGGAAGTAGCACGCGCCTACGCTATTTCCAAACTAGGCTGGATTCGTGACCAGCAAACCAAGCTGCTGGCGCAAGCGCGGGAGACACCGCGCCAGTTTGTCGAGCGGGAAACGCACTTGCTATGGGGAAGGCGTTATCTGCTATCGGTAGTCGAAAAAGATGCCAAGCCTGCCGTGACGCGCGACCACCGTCGCATTCTGCTTTCCGTGCGCCCTGGCAGCACCCTAGCGAAGCGTGAAGCAGTGATGAATGACTGGCACCGCGCCCTGCTGCATCAATCTGTACCTGCACTGATTACAAAATGGGAGGCAAAGCTGGGCGTCGAAGTTTCAGGCTATTTTCTACAGCGCATGAAAACAAAATGGGGCGGCTGCAACCACCGGGCCGGGAACATCCGTTTGAATACCGAGCTGGCCAAGAAGCCCAAGGATCTATTGGAATATGTTGTTGTGCACGAAATACTGCACCTTTTGGAGCCAACGCATAGCGAGCGTTTCGTGGCACTGCTGGAGCAGCACTATCCGACGTGGAGGGAGGCGCGCATGGATCTGAATGAATTGCCGCTGACTGCGGAATCCTGGAATTCGCGATAGGTATTTTCTATGCTTTGAGCCAGAAGAACCGGTGCTGGCGGGACGGCGGACGATACGGTGAAGGTTGCACTTTGTCCGCCCAAGGAGGCGTGCGTTGCACCGTATTGGACGGCAACACCTCAACTTATATTGATTCCAAACATGGCATAAATGAGACAGTCTGAAAAACGATGCCACTTTTGATGGTGTTTTTTTATACAAAAATCAATAACTTAGATGCCAGGCGAGGTTCCGGCCCCCGGACCAAAGATAAAGCCGCATTGTTGAAGAACAAGGCGGCTTTTTTCTTGGGTGCTTACAACCCTTCGTTAACGGTGGGGTAGAGCAGACGCAAGCGCAATTCGCGCTTCATGCGGGTGTTGTCCATGCGACGGGACTCGCTCATGAAGCTCAGCAGCATCAAAGGCAGGTGCTGTGAGGCCGTGCTTCTGGGAACACGCGGCGGGCGCG
>JBAQDW010000359.1:0-6398 GCA_049286445.1 Rhodoferax sp.
ATCTCCTTCTGGCTGTATTTGCTTGATCGCGTCTCCCTGACCAACGCCATCCCGCCCCTGCCTTCGCTCATTCGCAATGCCGCGATGGCTGGTGCTTTGCCTTGAGTTATTGAGAAGTTACCTAAAACACCCGAATCCGTAACGCCTGGGGTTGCTAAAACCGCACACTTAACGCTTAAGCAAGTGCTATTTCGGCTGTAGCCCAAGCCGGACCTGTGCAAGCAGCTATCTATTCAATAGCATTTGATCTTCGGCCAACACCGCCAACATGTCTTGTGTCCACCGAACAGAGCCTTCTTCAAGCAGCATGCCTCTCTTCAAAATCATGTGCTGAATGCGGGCGTTTCGGCTTTGGGGCTGGTCTGCGGGGAAGTCGCGGGCTTCAATCTCGCGGTAGGTTTGTAGCTTTTCCTGGTGTTGGGCAATGCGCCGTTCCAACTCAGCTGTCAGCCCGAGCGGCCCCAAAGCGGCATCGGCACGCAAGCGCACGGTGAACTCATCGCGCAAGTCCATGGGGGCTGACGGCTCCGCTGCCCAGCGCAACAGTTCATCCCGCCCGGCGGGCAACACGCTGTAGCTGCGCTTGCGGGTGTTGCCGGCGTCCAGCGCGGCGCTGGACTCGACCCATCCCGCGGCTTCCATGCGCGCCAGCTCCCGGTAAATTTGCTGGTGGGTGGCGTGCCAAAAGAAGCCGATGGATTTGTCAAAGCGCCGCGCCAGGTCGTAGCCAGACGACGATTTTTCTAACAGCGAGGTGAGTACGGCGTGTGACAAAGACATGGGCTCGAGTCTAATTGGTGCAAACCCTCTATGCAACTGGTTGCACAATCATTCCAATTGCCACTAAACTCCTGCAACCAGTTGCATAGCGCGTGGCTTGCCGAAAGTTCGCTATTTTCCCATCTTTTTCTTGAGGATTTCACTTCATGACGTCTCCCTACCCTAACCTTTTGGCCCCGCTTGACTTGGGCTTCACCACCTTGCCGAACCGGGTGATCATGGGCTCCATGCACGTGGGCTTGGAAGAAGTCAAAGACGGTTTTGCCCGCATGGCGGCGTTCTACGCCGAGCGCGCGGCAGGCGGTGTGGGTCTGATCGTGACCGGTGGCATTGCCCCCAACGACCAAGGCCGCCCCATGCCCGGCGGTGCCAAGCTGACGACCCAAGCCGAGGCCGACAAGCACAAGCCCGTGACCGACGCCGTGCACCAAGCGGGCGGCAAAATTGCCATGCAAATTCTGCACTTTGGCCGCTACGCCTACCACGGCGACTTGGTGGCACCCAGCGCACTGCAAGCGCCCATCAACCCCATGAAACCCAAGGCGCTGAGCACGCAGGAAGTCGCGCAAACCATCGACGACTTTGTGAACTGCGCCGCACTGGCCCAGTACGCGGGCTACGACGGCGTGGAGATCATGGGCTCAGAGGGCTATTTGCTCAACGAGTTCATTGCTGCACGCACCAACCAACGTGACGACGAGTGGGGTGGCAGCTATGAAAACCGCATTCGCTTCCCCGTTGAGATCGTGCGCCGAACCCGCAAGCAGGTCGGCGCCAACTTCATCATCATTTACCGCCTGTCGATGCTGGACTTGGTGGAAGGCGGCTCCACGCTGGAAGAAGTGGTGCAACTGGCGCAAGCGGTGGAGGCGGCGGGTGCCACCATCATCAACACCGGCATTGGCTGGCATGAGGCCCGCATTCCCACCATTGCCACCAAAGTGCCGCGTGGCGCGTTTGCGTGGGTCACGCAGCAACTCAAGGGCAAGGTGAGCATTCCACTGGTCGCCACCAATCGCATCAACACGCCTGAAGTGGCCGAGCAGTTGCTGGCCGATGGTTTTTGCGACATGGTGTCCATGGCCCGCCCGTTTTTGGCCGACCCGCTGTTTGTGCAAAAAGCAGCGGCAGGGCGCGCCGATGAAATCAACACCTGCATTGGCTGCAACCAAGCCTGCCTGGACCACACCTTTGGCGGCAAGATCACCTCGTGCTTGGTGAACCCCCGCGCTTGCCACGAAACGCTGCTCAACATCGTGCCCGCCCAATCCAAAGGCCGCATTGCCGTGGTCGGCGCAGGCCCCGCCGGCTTGAGTTTTGCCACCACGGCCGCCAAAGGCGGATTTGACGTGACCTTGTATGACGCCGCCTCAGAGATCGGCGGGCAATTCAATATTGCCAAACAAGTGCCGGGCAAGGAAGAGTTTTATGAGACGCTGCGCTTCTACGCCCGCCAGATTGAGCTGACCGGCGTCAAGCTCCAACTCAACACCCGCGTGAGTGCCCAAGACTTGAGCGCCGCCGGCTTCGACCAAGTGGTGTTGGCCACCGGCGTCACGCCCCGCCTGCCTGCCATTGAAGGCATTGACCACCCCAAAGTAGTGAGCTACCTGGACGTGCTGCGCGACAAGTGCCAGGTTGGCCAAACGGTGGCGCTGATTGGTGCGGGGGGCATTGGTTTTGACGTGGCCGAGTACCTGCTGCACAGCGGCACCAGCCCCAGCTTGGACCCGGCCAAGTTCTTTGCTGAATGGGGCGTGGACACCTCTTACGCCCAACGCGGCGGGTTAATGGAAGCCCACATCGAGAAGAGCCCACGCAAGGTGTTCTTATTGCAGCGCAAGGCCAGCAAAGTGGGCGACGGTTTGGGCAAAACCACCGGCTGGATTCACCGCACTTCCCTCAAAAACCGCCATGTGCAGATGATTCCGGGTGTGACCTACCGCAAGGTGGACGACGCCGGTCTGCACATCACGGTCGGCGACAAGGCGCAAATCATTCCCGCCGACACCATTGTGGTGTGTGCGGGCCAAGACCCGCAGCGAGAGTTGCAAGCCGAGTTGGCCCGAGCAGGCATCACCGTGCACCTGATTGGTGGCGCTGACGTGGCCGCTGAACTGGACGCCAAGCGCGCCATCAAACAAGGTTTCGAGCTGGCAGTGGCGCTGCAAGCGCCCCCTGCCCCACCCGCCATCAGCATCGAAGTGGCAACGCCAACCGTCACCGCAAAAGGAAACACCATGGGCTTTAAGACCCTCACCGTCACGCTGGACAAGCACATTGCCACCGTGCGTTTGAACCGCCCTGAAAAGGCCAACGCGATGAACACCGACATGTGGCAAGAAATTCGCCAAGCTTTTCGCTGGGTGGATGACACGCCGGATGCCCGCGTGGCCATTTTGGAAGGTGAAGGCAAGCTCTTCACGGCGGGTATTGACTTGGAGATGATGATGGGCATGGGCACCACCATTCACAACGACTGTGAAGCCCGCCTGCGAGAAAACCTGCGCCGCGTGATTTTGGACCTGCAAGACACCCTGACCAGCTTGGAGCGCTGCCGCAAGCCGGTGTTGGTGGCCATTCATGGCGGTTGTATTGGCGGCGGCATTGACCTGATCACCTGCGCCGACATGCGCTACTGCAGCAGTGACGCTTATTTCAGCATCAAAGAGATCGACATGGGCATGGCCGCCGATGTGGGCACTCTGCAGCGCCTGCCCAAGCTGATTGGCGAGGGCATGGCACGCGAACTAGCCTACACCGGGCGCCGCTTTACTGCGGCTGAGGCCCTTGAAATGCGTTTGGTGAATAAAGTATTTGACTCGCGTGACGCCTTGCAAGCTGGCGTGAGGGAGATGGCCGCCACCATTGCTGCCAAATCCCCCTTGGCAATTCGCGGCACCAAAGAAATGATCACCTATGCCCGTGACCACACGGTGGCCGACAGCCTGAACTACATCGCCACCTGGAATGCGGCCATGTTGCTGAGCGACGACCTGCAGGAAGCGATGATGGCCAACATGGGAAAACGTCCGGCTGAATTCAAAAACTGATGCCATCAAGGTGACGCATCTAAAAGATTCACTTACAATGCATCTTTTAACTAGCGAGGTTTTCCATGAGCTCCTGCGCCACCGGCCACGTCACTTCTGAAGCCATTTATCCCTTCGATGCCCGAGGCGTCGCCAAGCGATTTCGTCATGCGGCCATCTTCGGCGCGCTGGACTCACTGCAGCCGGGTGAGACCATGCGCTTTTGCAACGACCACGACCCGATTCCTTTGTTGCACCAATTGGTGGCCCGCTACGGCCCCGCGGTGACCATTGAGTACGTGCAACGCGAGCCTGGTGCCATCGTCATCGACTTTGTTTGCATCTGATCCGGTTTCCCATCAAAAAAACCAGTCTTCAGACTGGTTTTTTTGTCTCAAAGGGCGCTCACAGCCCGCCGCTGGAGCGGTTTTAGCCCGCTAACCCCACAAAGACGTTTTGCACATCGTCATTGCCGTCAATGGCGCTCAGAAACGCTTCCACTTCTTCCATCTGCTCTGCCGTCAAATTGGCAGGGTTCACGGGGTTCTTGGATTTGTAGCCCAACTTGGCCGACAGCACCGTGAAGCCCTGCGCGGGCAAGGCGCGACTCACCAGATCCAAATCAGCCGGATCCGTCAAGAACAGAGTGGTTCCCTCCTCCTCACCCGCCTCCAGGTCTTGTGCACCTGATTCGATAGCAGCTTCTTCAGCATCTGCGCCGGCTACAGCGGGTTCTGCCTCGATCATGCCGACATGGTTAAAGTCCCAAGACACCGAACCGGAGGTGCCCAACTGACCTTTGCGGAACAGCACCCGCATCTCCGGTGCGGTGCGGTTCACGTTGTCGGTCAAGCACTCGACCATGACGGCGACTTGGTGCGGCGCGAAGCCTTCGTAAATCACGTGTTCAAACGACACCGACTCGCCTGTCAAGCCAGCCCCTTTTTTGATGGCGCGCTCCAGGGTTTCCTTGGGCATGGACACTTTTCGGGCTTGCTCCACCACCAAACGAAGCCGCGAGTTCAACGACGGGTCAGCCCCACTGCGCGCCGCGATCATGATGTCTTTGGCCAACCGGCCAAACAATTTCCCTTTGGCATTGGCCGCCAGTTCCTTGCCTTTTGCTTTCCATTGCGCACCCATGATGCTGATTCCTTGAGGTTGTAGCGCTCCAGCGCGCTGGTTTGAATGTATTTTGTCAGGGCACTTGCGCCAGTTCACTCCCTGAACTGACCGCCTTGATACCCCGTGCGGCCTAGGTTATACACCCGCTGACGGTCAGGCCATTCAGCGTCGGTGGGCCAGCGCTGCCATCATGAGCCTCAAGAACGCCAAACCGCCGAGTGCGTCAACGCCACGCCCACGATGTAACCCACACTGAGCAACGCCGCGGCAAAGAAAAAGGGGCGTCTGCGCGCTGGTGTTTTGAGGCTGAGGGCAAAGCTCCCCAAGCCGATGTACGCCAGCAGCGCCAGCACCTTCGCGGTGAGCCACGCATCCACAAACGGGTATTGGCCCAGTTGCCAAGACAGCCACACGGCAGAGCTCAGCAACACCGTGTCCACCAAGTGGGGCAGCCAGCGCAGGATGCCCCATCGCCGCCACGGATAACCGGTCAACGCCAAACTGCCTCTGAACACAAACAGCGTGATGCTGGCCACCACACAACTGATGTGCAGTGTTTTCAAGGTGTAGTAATCCACCTGTTCATCCTCTCTGTGTGGCGCGGGTCAACCGTCTTTTCCATCGGCGCGGGTGTGCACCAACCAAGGGGTGTAAATCCAAAGGTAGATGACAAATGCCCCCGCCCACGCAACGCCGGCGATCACCAAAGAGGCAGCCAACGCTTGCGGTGCCACCAGCAACACAAACGTGCGCAAAATAGCAGCCAAAAACACCAAGCCGTAAGCTGTCACCTCCGCCCCCGACACCGCCAGTGGCCGCCCGGTATGCCCCCGGGCCGTGCGGGTCAACATGCCAATGATGAGACCCCCGGTGGCCCCCACCCCCAGTGCGTGAACCCCTGCCGACGTGCTCAGCCACCCCATTTGTGCCAAGCCCAGCAGCGCCAGGCCCATCGGAATCCAGGCATAGGCAACGTGCAACACCCACAAAATGGGGCGGTTGCGCGCCAGTGAAGACCGCCAGCCCAGCCACCGCTTGACATGCAAAGCCGCAGCCACCGCCAGCACCACCGCACCCAACCCACTGGCGGGCAAGGCCACCCACAGCGCCAGCGCCAAGGCGGTGCTGGCCAAAGTAGCGCGCTCCACCCAAGGCGTTGCCTGCAATTTCAAGCCCGGTGTGGCGCTCATGGTGAACGCCGGAATCACGCGTCCGGCAATCACCGTCTCAATCATCACGATCAAGGCCAGCCCGGCGTAAAGCGGCGTCATGGGGGGCACGTTCACCACACCTGCCACCGCCAAATGAAAAGCGAGATTGGCCAGCGCCAACAATGACAAAATCAGGCCCAGCAACAGGTTGCGGTGGTTTTTGGATTTCAGTATCAGCCGAATCAACACCACTGCCACCACGGGCAGCAAGGCCACGTCCAACACGGCATACACCACATAAGGGCCGGTC
>JBAQDW010000360.1:0-9572 GCA_049286445.1 Rhodoferax sp.
CGTAGGCACCGTGCCCCAACCGTTGGTCTTGCCCACCAGCTCAATGTATTCCTTGGACGTCGCCCAAGTCACAAACTGTTGAGCTGCATCGACTTTTTTGGAGCCGGAGGGAATAGCCAGCGACCAAGCCCACAGCCAGTTGGCGCCTTTTGGCGTGACTTGTGTCGGGGCTTGCGCAAAGGCCATTTGGTCTGCGACCTACGATTGCTTGGGGTCGCTCACAAATGACGCTGCAATGGTGGCATCCACCCACATGCCGCATTTGCCGGAATTGGTCAGGGCCAAAATTTCGTTGAAGCTGTTGGCTGACGAGCCGGGTGGGCCGTATTTGGTCAGCAGGTCCACATAGAACGTGACGGCCTCTTTCCAAGGCTTGCTCTCCAGCTGAGGCTTCCAGTTCATGTCAAACCACTGGCCGCCAAAGGTGTTGACCAAGGTGGAGAGGAAGGCCATGTTGTCACCCCAGCCTGGCTTGCCCCGCAAGCAGATGCCGTACACGCCGTTTTTTGGATCGTGGATTTTTTTGGCCAGATCGGCAACTTGGGTCCAAGTGGGACGCTCAGGCACGGTCACGCCAGCCTTGTCGGCCAAGTCTTTGCGGTACATGAGCATGGAGCTCTCACCGTAGAACGGTGCGGCGTAAAGTTTGCCGTTGATTGACAGGCCATCACGAATCGAGGGCAACAGGTCATCGGCGTCATAGGCGGCGTCGGTCTTGAGTTCTTGCAGCCAGCCCTTTTTGCCCCAAATCGGGGTTTCGTACATGCCGATGGTCATGACGTCAAACTGGCCACCTTTGGTGGCGATGTCGGTCGTGACGCGCTGGCGCAGCACGCCTTCTTCCAACGTGACCCACTTGAGCTTGATGTCAGGATTGGCTTTTTCAAAGTTGCCGCTGAGTTTTTGCATCTCAATCATGTGGCCGTTGTTCACGGTGGCGATGACGAGCTCGGTCGCTGCCTGGGACGGTCCACAAAGGGCCACAACCAGTGAGGCTGCCAGGGAAAGTTGCATTTTCATTTTCATCGGAGGGTCTCCTTGAGGAATATTTGGATTGCGATGTTCAGCGCCGGTTGGGGTTCTCAGCATTGACACCTGCAACGATACTGATCCTTTCTTTCGGTGTTGGTACTTAAATGGGATGCATTGGTACTTTGCTGCAGGGTTGGATTAGGACTTACCCCTACTTTTGCCAATTGAGTACCTGTTTTAGACGGTTTGGGGCAAACCTGGGCGAGGCTGCGTCATCTCGCCATGGGTCCCAGTGGCAATGCGCTGCTGGCCTTGACTTCCCCCAGTGAAAAGCTGGTGTGAAGGTCTTTGACATGCGGCAGGTTGATCAGTACGTCGCGTGCAAATTGGCTGAAGGTATTGAGATCCCGGCTGACCACCTGCAGCTCAAACGTGCCGGTGCCACTGATGTAGTGGCAACTCACGATTTCCGGAATGGCGCGGATGGCCTCTTCCAGGCCCCGCAGCACACCGCCCGAATTGCTGTCGGCGTCCAAACGCACAAACGCCAGCACACCCAAGCCAATTTTGTGACGGTCAATTTCGGCCCGGTAGCCCTTGATGAAGCCGGCTTCCTCCAGCCGACGTACCCGGCGCCAGCAGGGCGCGGCACTCAGACCCACGCGGGCGCTCAAGTCGGCATTGCTCAGACGGCCTTCGTTTTGTAGTTCGTTCAAGATCGCCCAGTCAAATTTGTCCAGTGTTTCCATAATGCGGCCTTTATAAGCAAGATTCTTTCAAATGGTAGCGGGTTTCAAGCAAAGAACGCAAAGACATATCGGTCCGACGGCCCTACACTTTCGACCTCATCATGAGGCGGCCCCTGACCCTAAAGCCACTCAGAAAACTCGACGCCCTCAAGGCGCTTCACCCGGCATTTCAATTGCTCCCGGAGACACATACCATGAATGCACCTCTGCCCGATCACATTCGCAAAGCGATAGAGACCGTGTCGCTGGACGACAAATACGCGCTCAACCACGGACTGGCTTTTATGAGTGGAGTGCAAGCCTTGGTCAAGCTGCCCATGTTGCAGCGTGTGCGAGATCAGCAAGTGGGCAAGAACACGGCCGGATTTGTGAGTGGCTACCGGGGGTCGCCGTTGGGCGGCTATGACCAAGCCTTGGTTAAGGCAGAGAAATACCTGAAGACCCAGAACATCGTCTTTCAACCCGGTGTGAATGAAGAGTTGGCCGCCACCGCGATGTGGGGCACGCAACAACTCGGCTTTGCGCCGCCAGGCAGCAACAAGTTTGACGGGGTGTTTGGCATTTGGTATGGCAAAGGGCCGGGGGTGGACCGCTGCAGCGATGTGTTCAAGCACGCCAACATGGCAGGCACCACCGAATGGGGGGGCGTGATTGCGGTGGCGGGGGACGACCACATCTCGAAAAGCTCAACGGCCGCGCACCAGAGTGACCACATCTTCAAAGCCTGCGGCTCGCCGGTGTTTTTCCCCGCCACGGTGCAGGAAATCTTGGACTTGGGCATTCACGCCTTCGCGATGAGCCGTTTTTCTGGTGTTTGGTCGGGCATGAAGACAATTCAGGAGATCGTTGAGTCCAGCGCCACGGTCATGATTGATTCGAACCGGGTGCAAATCAAGATGCCGACGGACTTTGAGATGCCACCGGGTGGCCTGCACATTCGCTGGCCCGACCATGCCCTGGAGCAAGAGGCCCGGTTGTTTCACTACAAGTGGTACGCCGCGCTGGCCTACATACGCGCCAATCGGCTCAACTACAACGTGATTGAGGGTCCGAATGACCGTTTGGGTCTGATTGCCAGCGGCAAAGCCTACAACGACACCCGCCAAGCCCTGATTGATTTGGGCCTGGATGATGCCACCTGCCGACAAATTGGTCTGCGTTTGCACAAGGTGGGCGTGGTGTGGCCGCTGGAGGCGCAGCTCACGCGTGAATTTGCCACCGGTTTGCAAGAGATTTTGGTGGTTGAAGAGAAACGCCAAGTCATTGAATACCAGTTGAAGGAGGAGCTTTACAACTGGCGCGCCGATGTGCGACCCAACGTGCTGGGCAAGTTCAATGAAGGAGAGGGTGAGTTCAGTGGCGGCGAGTGGTCCAACCCCAACCCCACGGCCAACACGCTCCTGCGTGCCAATGCCGATCTGTCACCTGCGCTCATCGCCCGCGCCATCGCGCAGCGGTTGAAAAAGCTCGGTGTCCCGGATGACATTCAGGCCCGCATCGATGCCCAACTGGCCATTCTTGATGCCAAAGAGCGTGCCATGTCGGTCATTGAGTTGAAGGCAGATCGTCAGCCCTGGTTTTGCTCCGGCTGTCCGCACAACACGTCGACCAAGGTGCCTGAAGGGTCCCGTGCCATGGCGGGTATTGGTTGCCACTTTATGACCATCTGGATGGACCGGGCAACCGAAGGGTTCACCCAGATGGGCGGCGAGGGCGTGCCGTGGGTAGGGCAGCAACCTTTCAGTAACGACCAGCACATGTTCGCCAACTTAGGCGACGGCACTTACTTTCACAGCGGCTTGTTGGCGGTTCGTCAAAGCATTGCGGCGGGCGTCAACATCACCTACAAAATTCTCTACAACGACGCGGTGGCCATGACCGGGGGCCAGCAAGTGGGCGAGCGGCCAGAAGGACACTCCGTTGTGCAGATAGCCCAATCCATGCGGGCGGAAGGCGCTATTAAAATAATAGTGGTTACCGACGAGCCAGAGAAGTACAACCTCATCAAAGGGCTGCCTGAAGGTGTGGTCATCGAGCACCGTGACGCGTTGGACCGCGTGCAGCGCGAGTTCCGTGAAATCAAAGGCACCACGGTGATCATTTACGACCAGACCTGTGCCACCGAAAAGCGCCGCCGCCGCAAACGGGGCAGTCTGGTGGACCCCGCCAAGCGCGTGGTCATTAATGAATTGGTGTGCGAAGGCTGCGGCGACTGCGGCGTGCAAAGCAACTGCATGAGCGTGGAGCCGCTAGAGACCGAGTTTGGCCGCAAGCGCCAGATTAACCAGAGCACCTGCAACAAAGACTTTTCCTGTGTCAAGGGCTTTTGCCCCAGTTTTGTGACGGTTGAAGGAGGGTCGCTGAAGAAAAAAGCCAAAGGGCAAGGCGTGTCGCCGTTCGAGTTGAGCCCACCGCCCGCGCCGGTCATTCCCAATCCTGGCTCGGTGGAAGGGGCGGTGTGGGGAATCATCGTGGCCGGTGTCGGTGGCACCGGCGTCATCACCATTGGGCAGTTGCTGGGCGTGGCCGCGCACCTCGAAGGCAAAGGGGTGGTCACGCAGGATGCCGGGGGCCTGGCGCAAAAGGGCGGGGCGACCTGGAGCCATGTGCTGATTGGCGAAAACCAAGATGCGATTCGTACCACCCGCGTGAGCATGGCCGCAGCCGACTTGATCGTTGGGTGCGACCCCATCGTGGTGGCAGGCAAAGAGACGGCGATGCGCATGCGCGCGGGGCGCACCCATGTGGCACTCAATTCCCACGCCATTCCCACCGCCGCATTTGTGACCAATGCCAATTGGGAAAACCCGGCTGATGCGTGTGTGAGTGACGTGGTGAAGGCGGTTGGCTTGGAGGGTGTGGGCGTGTTCAACGCCGACGCCGCTGCCACCCAGCTGATGGGGGACAGCATCTACACCAACCCCATGATGCTGGGATATGCCTGGCAAAAGGGCTGGATTCCGCTGAGCCATGCCTCTTTGCAGCGCGCTATCGAGTTGAACGCCGTGGCCGTGGCGCAGAACAAGACGGCGTTCGAGTGGGGGCGTCGCGCCGCCCATGACACGCCGGCCTTTGAAAAAATACTGAATCCAGGCCAAATCATTGCGTTCACCAAGCGCACGTCGCTGGATGACATGATCACCCAACGCGCCGACTATTTGACGGCCTACCAGAATGCCGCCTACGCTCAAACCTACAAGGACTTCGTGCAAAAAGTCCGCGCGGTAGATGAATCCAGGGGTGAGAAGCGGCTGGCGTTGACCGAAGCCGTGGCACGCTACCTGTTCAAACTCATGGCCTACAAGGACGAATACGAAGTGGCCCGCCTGCACACCGACCCAGCGTTCCACACCAAGGTGGCGGCCATGTTTGAAGGGGACTACAAGCTCAACTACCACCTTGCGCCGCCACTGTTCGCCAAGAAAAACGACAAGGGAGAATTACAGAAGCAGGCCTTTGGGCCCGTCATGTTGACCGCGTTCAAAGTGCTGGCTCGTCTGAAAGGGCTGCGTGGCACGGCGTGGGACGTGTTTGGTAAAACCGAAGAGCGGGTCCAAGAGCGCGCCTTGATTGGTGACTACCGAGCCAGCATCGATGAAATCTTGACTGCCTTGGCCTTGCCGGTGTCCCCGGCGTTGGCTGATGGACGCTATCAAAGTGCCCTCGACGTGGCGCGAATCCCTGAGCAAATCAGGGGCTTCGGACACGTCAAGGCGCGCCATTTGAAGGCCGCCCGCCAGAATTGGGACGCCAAATTGGCTCAGTTCCGTCGTCCGCTGTCCGCTCAAAGAGCCGCTTAAGTTCGATGGGCGGCGGCCCAAATGGCCCCCGCATACAATGCCGAGTTGCTTTTTTCTTGCGCTTTTGCGCGCGAGGCAGGCGCTCTGCCCTGTTTCCCCGATTCACTTTTCTGGAGTTCGCCGTGTTTATTTCCTCTGCCTTTGCCCAAACTGCCCCTGCTGCTGCCGAAGCTGGGGGTGGCTTGCAGTCCTCTCTCATGAGCATGTTGCCGCTGATTTTGATGTTTGTGGTGCTGTACTTTGTCATGATCCGACCACAGATGAAGAAGCAAAAAGAGCACCGCGCCATGATTGATGCGCTGGCCAAAGGCGACGAAGTGGCAACAGGTGGCGGTCTTTTGGGTAAAGTGGCCAAATTGAGCGAGACCACCCTGTCTTTGGAAGTGGCCCCCGGCGTGGAAATTCAAATGCAGCGCAGTGCGGTGGTGCAAGTGTTGCCAAAAGGCAGCATCAAGTAATTTTTTTACCCCTTCAGACCAGCAAAAAGCGCGATCATGAATCGTTATCCACTATGGAAGTATGCGGTCATCGTGGTCGCGTTGATCATTGGTGTCCTCTACACCCTGCCCAATTTTTTTGGTGAATCGCCCGCCGTCCAAGTCTCTTCGGCCAAAGTGACTGTGAAGGTGGACGGTGACACCTTGGAGCGGGTACAAGCCGCTTTGGCTGCGGCCAACATCAACTCTGATTTGGTTGCGCTGGAGGGTACCTCCATCAAAGCCCGCTTTGACAATACGGACACCCAGCTCAAGGCCAAAGATGCGCTACAAAAAGCGTTGATCCCGGACGCCGAGAACCCTGGCTACGTTGTCGCCCTTAACCTCTTGTCCCGGTCGCCGACTTGGCTGACGGCGTTGCACGCGTTTCCGATGTACCTGGGACTGGACTTGCGGGGTGGCGTTCACTTTATGCTGCAAGTGGACATGCAGGCTGCGCTCACCAAAAAGGCCGAGTCCTTGGCAGGTGACATTCGGACGGGGCTTCGTGAGAAGAATGTGCGCCACAGCGGCATTAACCGGGAAGGCCAGCGTATCGAAATCAGTTTTCGTGATGGTGCCACGCGTGACGCGGCCAAGGCGCTGATTCAGGACCAGTTTGCAGACCTGCAAACCGTTGACACAGCGGATGGTGCCGAGTTCAAGTTGACCGCCACCATCAAGCCCGAGGCCGCCCGCCGGGTACAAGATCAGGCGCTGAAACAAAACATCACCACGTTACACAACCGAATCAACGAATTGGGCGTGGCAGAGCCCGTGATCCAGCAGCAGGGCGTGGACCGGATCGTGGTTCAACTGCCGGGTGTGCAAGACACGGCCAAGGCGAAAGATATTCTGGGTCGCACCGCCACGCTGGAAGTTCGCATGGTCGATGAAAGCAGCGAGGCCCGCGCAGCGGAAAGTGGCACCGGCCCCGTTCCGTTTGGTTCTGAGCGCTATTTGGAGCGCCGTGGTCAGGCCGTGATCGTCAAAAAGCAGGTGATCTTGACGGGTGAGAACCTGACTGACGCACAGCCTGGATTTGACAGCCAAACCAGCGAAGCCGTGGTCAATTTGACCTTGGACGCCAAAGGCGCGCGTATTTTTCGTGACGTGACCCGTGAAAGCATTGGCAAACGCATGGCCATTTTGCTGTTTGAAAAAGGCAAGGGCGAAGTCGTAACCGCACCGGTGATTCGGTCCGAGATCAGCGGCGGTCGCGTGCAAATTTCTGGCAGCATGACCGCGGTAGAAGCCACGGATACGGCCCTGCTGCTGCGGGCTGGCTCATTGGCTGCCCCAATGGAGATCATCGAAGAGACCACCATTGGCCCTAGTTTAGGTGCTGAAAACATTGCCAAAGGCTTTGACAGCGTGACTTGGGGTTTTGTGGCGGTTGCCGCCTTCATGTGTCTTTATTACATGTTGTTCGGCGTGTTTTCCAGCATCTCGTTAGCGGTCAATCTGTTGTTGTTGGTGGCAATTTTGTCCATGTTGCAAGCTACCTTAACTTTACCTGGCATGGCCGCCATGGCGCTGGTCTTGGGGATGGCGATTGATGCCAACGTGCTGATCAATGAGAGGGTTCGCGAGGAGTTGCGCGCCGGTGCCTCACCTCAGGCTGCGATCAATACAGGTTACGACCGGGCTTGGGCCACCATTTTGGATTCCAATGTGACGACGTTGATTGCGGGCATTGCGCTGCTGGCCTTCGGTTCGGGCCCGGTGCGGGGGTTTGCGGTGGTTCACGTCTTGGGTATTTTGACCAGCATGTTCTCCAGCGTGTTTGTCTCACGCGGTTTCGTCAATGCTTGGTACGGCCGCAAGAAGAAACTGAAAAGTGTGTCGATTGGTACGGTTTGGCGTCCTGAGTCCTCAACACAACTCACGTCTAATTAAGAGAGTTCGACATGGAATTTTTTAGAATCAAAAATGACATTCCGTTCATGCGGCATGCGCTGGTGCTCAATGCAGTGTCTGTTTTGACATTTGTGGCGGCCATCTTCTTCCTGTTCTCTCGCGGGTTGAACCTGTCAGTGGAGTTCACGGGCGGCACGCTGATGGAAGTGAGTTATTCACAGCCTGCCGATTTGAACAAGGTCCGCGACGTGATCTCCAAATTGGGGCTGCAGGACGTGCAAGTTCAAAACTTTGGCACTGCACGCGATGTGTTGATTCGCCTGCCTGTGCAAAAAGGCGTCAGTTCTGCGCAGCAAAGCGTTACGGTGTTGGATGCACTGAAGGCGTCTGAAGCAGGCGTCACCATGCGACGCAGTGAGTTCGTGGGACCCCAAGTGGGTGATGAGCTGGCGGTTGATGGACTCAAGGCCTTGGCATTTGTGATTGCTGGCATCATGATTTATTTGGCCATTCGATTCGAGTGGAAGTTCGCGGTCGCGGCCATCATTGCCAACTTGCATGATGTCATCATCATTCTGGGATTTTTTGCTTTTTTCCAGTGGGAGTTTTCATTGCCCGTGCTGGCGGCCGTGCTCGCGGTGCTGGGCTATTCCGTGAATGAATCGGTGGTTATCTTTGACCGTATCCGGGAGAATTTCCGTCGTTATCGCAAGATGACGAGTGAAGAAGTCATTAACAGTGCCATTACCTCCACCATCAGTCGCACCATCATCACCCACGGTTCAACGCAGTTGATGGTGCTGTCCATGCTGCTTTTTGGCGGTGCCACGCTGCATTATTTCGCCTTGGCATTAACGATTGGTATTTTGTTTGGCATCTACTCTTCGGTTTTCGTTGCGGCTGCGATTGCGATGTGGCTCGGCATTAAACGCGAAGACCTGATTAAAAACACGTCCAAGAAAGACGAAGACCCCAGCGACCCCAACTCCGGCGCGACTGTTTGATCAGGGGTCTCTGCGCTGTAACGTGACTGCAGGCGGGAAGTCTCCTAGAATTTAAGCCATGGCGTCATTCCCGTCCTCCACGCAACAAGTCCGTTTAGCCCGTGAGGTTCGGTCTCGGCTGATTGCGCAGGCAGAGAGACTGCTTGCCGGTTTGGTGACCACCCTTGATGCGCGGTTTATTGCGGCGATGGATGAAGCGGCACCCAGCCGGCAGATGCAACTGCGCCGTGATGCCTGGACCCTGTTTCAGCGTGAACGGGAGAATTGGCAAGAGAAGACGAAAAAAGCGTGGCGCCTTGCCCTTCAACGCCCTGCTGGCCTCGCCCCCAAATTCCCCAGTGATGAGCTTGAGCTGATTGGCACCGAGGTCGCAGATAACAAGATTATTGTGTCCCGTCTGGTGCACGCTCTAATGGAAAAGGCCACCACGGAAGTGAATGACCTCGCCCTTAGAGTCCGGTATTTGGAGGGAACGCAGGAACTTGATGCGCGAGATGTACTGCGCCCTGATGTTCTGCTGCTGCCACTGATTGAGCAATGGGACAACGTGGGCATGCCTCGAGACGCGTGGTCTGTGGTCAATGATGCCGCTCAAAAACTAATGGTCGATTTCCTCAAAAAGGCCTATTTCGAAAGCAATCAATTTCTGATTGAGCAGGGCGTGATGCCCACCATCGACTTGGACGCCCGAGTCAAACGACGGGTTTCGCC
>JBAQDW010000361.1:0-12881 GCA_049286445.1 Rhodoferax sp.
GGCTTACTTGGTCTTTGGCTCCCGGCGAGTTGGAATGTTGACCTCTGCACGTGAACGCCACCCCAGACAAAGCGTTGGCCACATACGGTTGTTAAGCTCCCCTGATCCCCCCGGCGGGGGTGGAGAGGGGTTGGGGGAGAGGGGGGGAATGACCAAGATCTTGAAGTTTCTGCAACGTGGTTCCGCAAGGCCTTTGAATGACTTTTATGCCACCAGCCCTTGCCAGAACTTCACAAGCAGCTACTGAATCAATAGCAATTTCAAACGCCCATCAACCCCACGATGGGGTAGCGGCGCCACTCCGGTTCGCGGTGGCGCTGGCCGTTGGCAAACAGAAAACCAAGCACCGCTTTCGGGTCGCCCAGCAACTCAGGGTGCGCCTGCTTCCACTCGTCAAACTGTAGCTTCAATGCGGGCTCGTCGCGCAGCATCTCGGTGGCGGTGTCTTCAAATACGTAGTCCGAGTAGTTCTCTTTTTTCTCCAGCACGCTGTTGAAAAAGCCCCAGCGAAAGAAGCTGTCGTGCGCCAGCGGCTCCAAGGTTTCGACCGCATAGCGGGCCCGGGGCTGGTCCAGACTGAGCAGGTAATCGCCGGCCCGGGCGTCAATCATTTCGGTGTGGGTGCTCAAGCCCATGTCGTCGTGAAACAGGTGCCCCTCGTACGCGCCCGGGCGGGAGGTGACGCTCTCAATGCGGTACACGCGGGCCTCCAGGGTTTGGTCTGATTCCAGGCAGGTCAGCTCGACGCCGTTCCATTGCAGGCGTTCGACCACTTGACGCCACGCTTGGGGAATCAGGTAAGCGCGGGGGGCTTTGACCGTGTGTTGGGCGTTGAAGCGGTTGACATAAGCGATGTCTTTTTCCCACGGCTGGGTGCGGTCATAACTTAGGCGGGTGTAGTTGCCCAGAACACTGGGGCTGTAAACCGCGCGGTAGCCTTTGAATTTGAACGTGGAGGCGCGGCTGTAATCCGGTGCCCATGTGAGCGGCCACTGGCTGGGCGAGGTGGCACGGGCTTGTGCGCGCAAGCTTTGTATTTGCGCCGCGTTTTCCACGGTGAAGGCCAACACGGTGGCCACCAAAGCGCTCATGGAGGCCACCCTGTCGGGGTAGGGCTTGAGCATGTGCGTCTCCGGCATGAAGCCGATGGTGTGGTGCAGCGCGGCATAACCGGTAGAGAAGCGAGGCGTTTCTAAAAACTCTTCAATGCCGTCGTCGGGCGTGCGCTGAATGGGGTTGACATACGGGCAGGTGGGCCAGTCGCGCGCCGTCATGCCTTCCCAAATGGCGGGCACCATGGTCTCGCGCAAAAAGTCGCCTAAGCCGCCGCCGAGTTTGTCGGATTGGGTGGGAATCAGCGTCATGGTGTAGCTGTAGTCGGCACCGTTGGAGGTGTGGGTGTCAACCATCACGTCGGGGTCCCAAGCCGTGAAGAAGCGGTTGAACGCTTGTGCGGCCAGGCTGTCGCACTTGATGAAATCGCGGTTCAAGTCCATGTGCAGGGCGTTGCCGCGAAACCCAAAGTGCTCCGGTCCGTCCTGGTTCACGCGGGAGGTAGCCTGGCGGTTGCGGCTGCCGTCCACGTTGTAGAGCGGGATGAACAAAAACACGGTACTGCCCAGCGCGGCCCGCGTGGGGGCTTGGGTGCAGAGGTCGCGCACCAGCGCCATGCAGGCGTCAACACCTTCGGGCTCGCCGGGGTGAATGCCGTTGTTGTTGAAAAAGACCGGGCGGCCCTGTGCTTTGAGGGTGTCGGGGTCCAACACGCCGTCGGCCGTGATCACGCCCGCGTGCAGGGGTATGCCTTGGTCTGACACGCCAATCTGCCAGAAGCGAAGCACCTGCGGGTAAGCCGCCGCCAGTCGCTCGTAAAACGCGATCGTTTGCGCCCACGTGGCGGTTTGGTTGCGGTTGCCTTGCTCAAAAGGCGTGGGGAATTCGGCGGATGGGGCTGCGGTCATGGGCATTATCTATATTAAAAAGAGGTTCTTTTGCCGGTCCAGAAGTGGGTCGGGTGAGCGAAGCGTAACCCGACAGCACGCCCAGCCTGTCATCGCAGGCGTGGGGTGACACCTTCTACCCGTCTGATCGAGGAAAAATGACCGGTCTTTGTCGCTACTTATTCCGAGGTTTTTTGCCTCTAGCGCTTGTTGTGCTTGCATTGGCAGCTATCGGCTAGGTAGCAATTTTTGCGTTGCAATCCCCATTCTTACCCCCAACCTCTTTCCCAACCGGCGGGGGGAGTGAGTGCGGGTAAAAGTCCCGAGAATCGCCGTGCACGGAGCACCTCATTCCAGAGCATCACCCTTGGACTTCAACGCCATCCCTGTTGGGTTACAAGACCTGACCCCAGCGGTGGCTGGCGCCTGATTCCAACGCCATATCAATAGGATCTGTTGTTGCTTCGCCTTGCCGTGCGTCTGCACTGTCTGCGGCTTCGCGCCTAAGCGCCTATCGATCTGAAAATGGAATGAGTCTGTGGCGCGGTGCCTTATTTCTTCGTCAACATGCCGTAGAGAACGAGCAAAACCAGGGCGCCAAGAACGCTGGCAACGAAGCCTGCGTTGCTGCCGGCAGCATACAGGCCAAGAAATTGACCCGCAAAATTTGCCACAAATGAACCTGCGATTCCCAAAAGCGCGGTCAGCACAAACCCAATTTTTTGGTCACCGGGGAGAATGGCGCGCGCGATCAGGCCGACCACAAAACCAATGATGATTAACCAGATGAATTGCATAGGGTTTACTTAATGGTGGTCGTCGGACCGTTGGTTTGGACGGACTCAATGCCTTTGTCGCGGCTAGCCGCCGATTTGTACATTTGGCTCGTACCAATCACTTGGTGATTGGCTGCCTTCAAATTGAAATACTGGCGTCCGTCAGAGGCGTCTTTGCGGTCAAAGCGCGCACCATCCGGGCTGTTCTTCTGGACCGAGACGATACCGTTTTCTGCCGCCTTTTTGCTTTCATATTGCTCGCTGCGCAAAATCACTTCCGCGTTGCCCGCTTTGAGCACAAAAGAAAATTGGCCCTTGTCGTTGCTTGTCAATTCATACCATCCAGCCATGTGAACTCCTTAAGGGTGATCAAAAAAAAGGTTAAAACATATAGTAACGTGCGCTTTGCTCGTGCAGAAAATACGGCAGAAATAGCGTGCAAATCTATGAAAAATGCCCGCATTGGCCCGATTTTTGAATCCATTTCAAAGCCATCGGTACACGCTTTTGCTCTACGGCATTCCACGATGCTCTGCAACTCCTTGTCGCTGGGCATTCGCCAATCGGCATGCCTCGCCAATGTCAAGATTTCGGATTGCAGCCAGGCGGCTTTCCAGTCCATCCCATGGCCGCTTTCGGCCTGCTGCCACATTAAACCGGTTGTCAAGTCGCTCACCGTGCTGTCGTGGTTGTCCGCAAACGGAGTGGCGCCTTACTGGGTAGTGCCCCGCACCAGACGGACATACCTCCGGTTCGGCTCACGCGTGCGGTGGGGGGACGACGGGCTCGCTCTTGATGCAGCCATTCACAAAGTTAAAGTCAAAAATACCGTTTAGGTCTTGCGTGATTTTTCGTCCATGACGCGACCACTGAATTCATCAGCGAATACATTTCTTTGAGCGACGTCACCCGACACAGCGCGTCGGCCCGTCACCGCCGGTGCTGGGTGATGGCTGCCACGCGACCGATCGCCAACATATGGCAGACCGGAGGTGGCGACGATTTTCGATATGAAAAGTGGCTCCAGCCCTCGTCCCACCGTCACAAGAAGCTATCATTTAAGGAGCGCTGTCAGTCTTGGGCACGGGGCGCGGATGGCCGGCGTCGTCGATGGCCACATAGGTGAGCAGGGCCTCGGTGACTTTGCTGTAGTCACCGTGGGTGCCAAAGCGCTCGGCGTACACCTCCACTTTGACGGTGATGGAGGTGCGGCCAATGCGCACCAGTTTGGAGAAAAAAGACAAGATATCGCCCACCCGAACGGGCTGCTTGAAGATGAATTCATTGACCGCCACCGTGGCCATGCGCCCCCCCGTGTAGCGCGCGGGCACCACGGCCCCGGCCAAGTCCACCTGGGCCATGACCCAGCCGCCAAAAATATCGCCATTGGCGTTGCAGTCCCCCGGCATGGGAATGACCTTGAGCACCAACTCTTGGTCGGTGGGCAGGGTGACGCCGGTGGTGCGGGCTTTGGGCACGGGCAGAGCGGTGTTGTGCAAGGGGGGAAGGGCGCTGGAAGGGTCAGACATGGGCACAATCAGGGTTGTTTAAGCTTCAAGATTGTCCCCCATGCGTCGCTCTGGCGAACTCAGTTCCCCCCACCCCGGCTCGTCCACGGCCTCCAAGGCGGCCCCCACCGCACCGCCCCGCACCGACTGGGCCACCTTGCGCCGCTTGTTTCCCTACCTGTGGGCCTACAAATGGCGGGTGATGGCCGCACTGGCCTTCATGGTGGGCGCCAAGATGGCCAATGTAAGTGTGCCGCTGCTGCTCAAAGAGCTGATTGACACCATGAACCCCAAGGCGGGGCTGGACGGCAACGCGCTGCTGGTGGTGCCGGTGGCGTTGCTGCTGACGTATGGGCTGCTGCGCCTGTCCACCAGTTTGTTTGCCGAGTTGCGCGAACTTATTTTTGCCAAAGCCACCGAGGGCGCGTCGCGCACCATCTCGCTAGAGGTGTTTCGCCATTTGCACGCCATGAGCCTGCGTTTTCACCTGGAGCGCCAGACCGGCGGCATGACACGTGACATCGAGCGCGGCACCCGCGCCGTTAACTCACTCATCAGTTATTCGCTCTACAGCATCGTGCCCACGCTGATTGAAGTGGCCATGGTGCTGACCTTGCTGGCGGTGAAGTTTGACGTTTGGTTTGCAGGCATCACCCTGATGGCACTGGTGTTCTACATCACCTTCACCGTGACGGTGACGGAGTGGCGCACCCAGTTTCGCAAACTCATGAACGAGCTGGACTCCGGTGCCCACAGCCGCGCGGTGGACTCTTTGCTGAACTACGAAACGGTCAAATACTTCAATAACGAAGAGTTTGAGGCCCAGCGTTATGACGAGAACTTGGCCAAGTTCCGCAAAGCGTCCCTCAAAAGCCAACGCACCTTGAGCCTGCTCAACACCGGGCAACAGCTCATCATTGCCATTGGCTTGGTCGCCATGCTGTGGCGCGCCACCCAAGGGGTGGTGGACGGCAACATGACGCTGGGCGATTTGGTCATGGTCAACGCGTTCATGATTCAGCTCTACATTCCGCTGGGCTTTCTGGGCGTGCTGTACCGCGAGATCAAGCAAAGCCTGACTGACCTGGAAAAAATGTTCACCCTGATGGAGCGCGAGCGCGAGGTGGCCGATGTGCCCGGTGCGCAAGCGCTGCAGATCAGCCACGGTGAAGTGCGCTTTGAACACGTTAATTTTGCTTACGACCCGGCTCGCCCCATCCTGCACGATGTGAGCTTTGAGGTGCCGGCGGGTAAAACCGTGGCCGTGGTTGGCCCCTCGGGGGCGGGCAAATCCACCTTGGCGCGGCTGCTGTTTCGCTTTTACGACGTGCAAGGCGGGCGGATTTTGTTTGACGGGCAAGACATCAAGCAAGTCACCCAAGCCAGCGTGCGCCAGGCCATTGGCATCGTGCCGCAAGACACGGTGCTGTTCAATGACACGGTGGAATACAACATTGCCTATGGCCGCCCGGGTGCCACCCGCGCCCAGGTGGAAGACGCCGCCCGCAGCGCCCACATTCACAACTTCATCAGCGCCACGCCCAAGGGCTACGACACCATGGTCGGCGAGCGCGGCCTCAAGCTCTCGGGTGGCGAGAAGCAACGCGTGGCCATTGCCCGCACATTGCTTAAAAACCCACCGATTCTGATTTTTGACGAAGCCACCTCTGCTTTGGACAGCGCCAACGAGCGCGCCATTCAGGCCGAACTGCAAAGCGCGGCGCGTGGCAAAACCACGCTGGTCATCGCGCACCGCCTCTCCACTGTGGTTGACGCCCATGAAATTTTGGTCATGGACGCGGGCCGCATTGTGGAGCGCGGTCGCCACGCCGCCTTGCTGGCTGCCAAAGGCCGCTACGCCGAAATGTGGGCGTTGCAACAGTCCAAGCCAGATTGAAGTGGGGCCGGTAACCTCATTTTTTGGCGCGTGTTGCCTCTGAAGTGAGCTTGCGCGGCGGCACGAAAAATCTTTTGCAGGGTGCGTCGCGGGTGTCTTTTTTGGCCGCATGCGACTCCTACAATTGATGCTTTCACTGCGTGTTTCCATGCAAAGCAAACTTAATTTACGCCGCTTGATTTCTGGCTGGGGCGCGACTGTCGTCCCGGCCCTCAAGGCGGTGGTGCTGGCGTGGGTGCTGGTGGGTTCTTCTGCCTCCGCTTTAGCCTCCAGCACGAGCAACCGGCTTGAAGAGTTGACTTGGACCGAGGTGCGTGACCGGGTGGCTGCGGGTGCAACCACCATTTTGGTACCCATTGGTGGCACTGAGCAGAGCGGCCCGCATCTCGTTTTAGGCAAACACAATGTGCGCGCCCGGGTGCTGGCCGATGAAGTTGCCAAGCGCTTGGGCAATGCCCTGGTGGCCCCGGTCATGGCCTATGTGCCCGAGGGCAGTATTTCTCCGCCTGCCGCCCACATGCGCTTTGCGGGCACGATTTCTATCACCGATGCCGCGTTCGAGTCGATGCTGGAGTCCACCGCTCGCAGCTTCAAACAACATGGCTTTCGCGACGTGGTGTTCCTGGGCGACCACGGCGGTTATCAAAAGAACGAAGACAAAGTCGCACAGCGGCTGAACCGCGAGTGGGCCAAAGACCCCTCTTGCCGGGTGCACGCCCTGCTGGATTACTACCGTGTGACGCAAACCGCCTACGTGGCGGCGCTGCGCGCCCAAGGGTTCACCGACAGCGAAATTGGTCTGCATGCGGGCCTGGCAGACACGTCCTTGGCGTTGGCCGTGGACCCTGCACTGGTGCGCAAAGACTTGCTGGGGGCTGCCACGCCTTCGAACCAGTCGCTTGGCGTCAGTGGCGACCCTCGCCAATCGACTGCTGAACTGGGTCAAATCGGCATTCAAAACATCATTCAAACCTCTGTGGCCGCCATTCAGGGGCTCACGCGCCAGCCGCGTCATTCCGGGAAATAGACAGTGAATTCAATGAATCTAAAACTCAGCCGGGTGCTGTGGGCGAGCTCTTTGGCTCTTGTGGCGGTGGGGGCCTATGTGCTGCCCACGCTGTTGGGCGCCGCACCCACGCCGCCTTTGCCGGCCAAAGCACCGGAAAAAATCAACACCGTGGCGGGTATGCCGCCCGTTATTCAGGCGCGCAACCTCTACAGCGAAACCACGTCCGACAAGCTCAGCGCCACCGTGCAAGGCCACTTGCCGCGCATTTATGTGCCCAATCTGCGCTCGCATGATGTGTCAGTCATCGACCCTGCCACGATGAAAGTGGTGGACCGCTTCAAGGTGGGCCACGCGCCCCAGCACATCGTTCCCTCCTGGGACTTGAAAACGCTGTGGGTGGCCAACAATGCGGAGCGTCGCTCCACCGGCAGTCTGACCGCCATTGACCCCGTGACCGGCAAGCCGGGCAAGACGGTTCCTGTGGATGACCCCTACAACCTGTACTTCACGCCCGACGGCAAGTCCGCCATTGTGGTGGCTGAGGCCATGGCGCGGCTGGATTTTCGGGACCCGCAGACCATGGCGCTGCAGTATTCCATTGAGGTGCCGCAGTGCAAGGGGATCAACCATGGCGACTTCACCATCGACGGAAAGTTGGCCTTCTTCACCTGTGAATTCAAGGGCTCGGTGGCAAAAATCAACCTGGAGACACGCAAGGTGGAGGGCTATATGACGCTCTCCATGCCCGCCACCCGCTTCAAGGTCAGCAAAGAACCGTTTGACCCCAGCCAGACCGAGATTTGCACCGCCAAGAAGGGCATGCCGCAAGACATTCGCTTCTCCCCAGACGGCAGTCGTTTCTATATTGCGGACATGGACGCCGATGGCGTGCATGTGGGCGACACGGCCAGCTTCACCAAAGTGGGCTTTATCCCGGTTGGGCCGGGCACGCATGGCCTGTACCCCAGCCGCGATGGCAAGAGCCTGTATGTGGCCTACCGTGGCACGCACAAAATCCACGGTGCCCCCAAAGGGCCCGGAGGCGTGGGCGTGGTGAATTTTGAAACCGAAAAAGTCACCGCTTACTGGCCCATTCCCGGCGGCGGCAGCCCTGATATGGGCAATGTGAGCGCGGACGGCCAGTTCCTCTGGCTGTCGGGCCGTTTTGACGACCGGGTGTACCGAATCCACACCACCACCGGCGCGGTGGACAAGGTCAAGGTGGGGCAAGAGCCCCACGGCCTGACGGTGTGGCCTCAGCCGGGCCGCTATTCACTGGGCCACACGGGCAACCTGCGCTGAAGGCCCACGGCCAAGCTGGGATGACGGCCTGAGGCGCTCTTCATCACGCGTGGGCAAGCCGCTGGCCTTGTCGTAGACTGGCCGGCATTCATGACTCGACCGGGACACCACCGTGCACGACCGCTCTCTTGGCAGCAGCAACCTGAAGGTGTCGGCCCTGTGCTGGGGCACGACTCAATGGGCGCCACTGAAGGCTGCGCAGCACCCGTGATCGCGTTCGCACCCGCCATGACCTCTCACCTCCAGGAAAACAAGATGAGCCACCTTCCGCTAAACGCAATCACTGCCCTGCCAGCCCTTCCCCGCCCTGTTTCCTGGCGTCACGCCCTCAGGGTCCGAGGGGTGCTTTTCGCCGGATTTCTTTTGGCGGGCCTGGGGATGGCGGCAGTGCCTTTGGCCGTCCATGCGAATCCGGCGTCGGCTAGCGAGGCAAAAATGACCGTTGCCACCGCCGTGAACATGGCGGGGCGCCAGCGCATGCTCTCGCAACGCATGGTGAAGGCCTACCTCATGCTGGGGCAGGCCATTGCGCCGAATGACGCCCAGCGCATTCTTCAACAATCCGTGGATTTATTTGAATCCCAATTGGTCACTTTGAAGACTTTTCAACCCAACCCAAAGGTGCAGGCGGCACTCGCCCACCTGGACGCTGAATGGAGAAAAATCAAACCCGTGATTGGCGCGCCCCCCAGCGAGGAGGGTGCCTTGTTGCTCTACCCGGCTAGCGAGGCGTTACAGGCGGTAGCGCACACCGTGACCTTGGCTTACGCACAGGGCAGCGCCGAGGTGGCCGATCGACTGGTTAACCTCGCCGGGCGCCAGCGCATGCTCTCGCAACGCGCCGCCAAGTTCTATTTGTATGGCGCCTGGAACCTCAACAGCAAACCAGCGGACATGGAAATGCACTTCAGCCGTGCCCATTTCACGGCTGTGTTGATTCAACTGGAAGGCTCGCCTCACGCCACAGCGCCGGTCAAGGCACTGATCGAGAGAATCCGTCGCGAATGGGAGCCGTATCGGCAAGTCCTGCTAGAGAGCAAAGAGCCCGCAAAAATGCGCAGCAATGGACCCCGCGTCGCCGAACTCAGTGAGCAGTTGCTTGCCAGTACGGAGGAGTTGGTCACGCTCATCCTGGCGCCCACCCAAAAGCCTTAGGGACGCATGGGTGATGGCAGGTCAGCAAGACGGGTATCAGGGCAAGCACCAGGTCACGTGGCTGACAGCGTTGCGCGGTGAGTTTGGCATGTGATGCGCTCATGCATTCCGCGCATAATCTCATTCCATGGAAACTAAATGGCTTGAAGATTTTGTGAGTTTGGCTGAAACCCGCAGTTTCAGTCGCTCTGCCCAGTTGCGTCACGTGACCCAGCCCGCTTTTTCCCGGCGCATTCAGTCACTGGAGGCGTGGGCGGGCACCGACTTGGTGGACCGCAGCAGCTACCCCACGCGGCTCACGCCCGCAGGCGAGACGCTGTACGACCAGTCCTTGGAGGTCTTGCAAGCGCTGCAAAGCACACGCGCCATGCTGCGCGGCCATACGGCAGCGGGGCGCGATGTGATTGAGTTTGCCGTGCCGCACACACTGGCGTTCACTTTTTTTCCGGCCTGGTTGTCCAACCTGCGCGAGAAATTTGGCCCCATGAAAAGCCGCCTCATCGCCCTCAATGTGCACGATGCCGTGATGCGCCTGGTGGAAGGCAGTTGTGACCTGTTAATTGCCTACCACCACCCCTCCCAGCCATACCAGCTCGACGCAGAGCGCTATGAAATGGTGAGCTTGGGTGAAGAGATTGTGGCCCCGTATGTGAAGCCTGATGCGGACGGTGCCCCGGCCTTTTTGTTGCCCGGTCGCCCGGGCCAGCCACTGCCTTATTTGGCCTATGCCCCCGGTGCCTACCTGGGGCAAATGGTGGACCTGATCCTCAAAGGCACCAACACCGCCATTCACTTTGACCGCGTGTACGAGACCGACATGGCCGAGGGCCTGAAAGCCATGGCGTTGGAGGGCCATGGCATTGCGTTTTTGCCGTACAGCGCGGTCAAAAGAGACCTGCGTGCCAAACGTTTGGTCAGCGCCGTGCCGCCCGGTTTGTCTAATTTGCAAATCACCATGGAGGTGCGCCTGTACCGCGAGCGGCCCACCACCCGGGAACCCGGCAAATCCGGCGTGCAGACCAACCGCAATGGCGCACCCAGCGCCAAGCGCAACGCCCAGTCGCTGTGGGACTTTTTGCTGACTCAGCCGCCCGCTATTTGATTTTTTCCTTTTCCGAACTTCCCTCGGACCCCTTTCCCCATGACACAAACCCTTCAAATCACCCGCCCCGACGATTGGCATTTGCATGTGCGCGACGGCGACGCGCTCCATACCGTGGTGCCGCACACCGCCGCCCAGTTTGGCCGCGCCATCATCATGCCCAACCTGCGCCCGCCGGTGACCACCACCGAGGCCGCGCTGGCCTACAAAGCCCGTATCCAGGCCGCCGTGCCAAAAGGGGTTCACTTTGAGCCACTGATGACGCTCTACCTCACCGACAACCTGCCCGCCGACGAGATCGCACGCGCCAAGGACGCGGGCATCGTCGCCGCCAAGCTGTACCCCGCTGGCGCCACCACCAACAGCGACGCCGGTGTGACCGATTTGCGCAACACCTATAAAACGCTGGAGGCCATGCAGCGCGCCGGCCTGTTGCTGCTGGTGCATGGCGAGGTCACGTCCCCCGACATCGATCTGTTTGACCGCGAAGCAGTGTTCATCGACACCCAGCTCATTCCCTTGCGCCGCGATTTCCCCGAACTCAAAATTGTTTTCGAGCACATCACGACGAAAGAGGCCGCGCAGTACGTCCAGTCGGCGGATCGATTCACCGCCGCCACCGTCACGGCCCACCACCTGCTCTACAACCGCAACGCCCTCTTCACGGGTGGTATTCGCCCGCACTATTACTGCTTGCCCGTTCTCAAGCGTGAAACCCACCGCTTGGCCTTGGTGGAAGCCGCGACCAGTGGCTCGGCCAAGTTCTTTCTGGGCACCGACAGCGCGCCCCATCCGGCGCATTTGAAAGAGCACGCCTCAGGCTGCGCCGGTTGCTACACCGCGCACGCCGCCATGGCGTTGTACGCCGAAGCCTTTGACTCGGTGGGTGCCTTGGATCAGCTGGAAGCCTTTGCCAGCTTCAATGGCGCCGACTTCTACGGCTTGCCCCGCAACACCGGCAGCATCACCCTGGCCCGAACGAGCTGGACCCCGCCTGAGAGCTTTGCTTTTGGTGAGGCGCAACTCAAACCGCTGCGCTCGGGGGAGTCGTTGCCATGGAAACTCGTGGGTTGATGTCTGCTGGGAGCACCCTTGAATTCCCATGATCTGACCAAACTGAAAATGCCAACGGTCGCTTTCTTGATCGATGCAGACAACCTATCGGCTGCTGGTATTGAAGAGGCATTTCAGCATCTGCAAGAAGCGGGTGCAACCGTGCAGGTCCGGCGGGCATATGGGGGCATAGAAAAGCTCCTTGGTCTGAAGGATGTACTGAGGCGCCATGCGATTCAAGGACTTTTGAATCAAGGCAAGGGCACCACTGATGTTGCCTTGGTGGTTGATGCGATGGATTTGCTGCATCGTGGAGGTTTGCCGTCTACCGTCGCTATCGGATCAAGCGATGCTGATTTCGCGCCACTTGCCGTTCGCTTGCGTGAAGCGGGTTTGCTGGTTATTTGTTTTGCGCAAAAGCTGATTTCCTCTGACGCGCTGGGGCTTGCGTATGAGAAAGTCATTTTTGTAGACACGAAGGTCGATGCCGCAAAACTAGAAGATGTAAAGCTGCCTGATTTGCCCAAAAATGAGCCAGTTCAGCCAGTTCAGCCAGTTCAGCCTGTGCTGAGACCTGCCGTGGTCCTGGTCCCGATCGGCAATCCGAAAGTCCCTACAGCAGCCCATTCTCCAGCGGAAAAAGAGCGGAGCAACGGGGCGTCTATCAAAGTCGCCGTGCCGATGCCCGCCAAGACCAGCCTCAGTGAGGACGGCTCAGCGGACGTGCATCGCATCTTGGCTGAACTGCCCGCTTGGTTACCAAACACGGTTCGGCAATTGAATCAATTGGGTGCGCCTCTTGTCAAAAGTGGCATCAAGAAGGGCAATAAACCCTTGCATGAACTCTTTAGGAAGTACCCCGCCTATTTCAAAGTCCTGCCAATGACTGGCGCACCTAAGCAAGTTAGGTTACTCAAAAAACCGGGGCGTTAGATTGGGCCGATATGGATTCATTGCGAGATATCGACTGGACGGCCCCTTGGCTCGCCCCTTATGAGGTCATGGGGCGGGGCGCTTTTCTGTGGGTGGCGGCGGGTCAGTCGAATGCCGATGCGCTGAACGCCTTGGCACCCTTGCCAGCGCCGTGGGTGCAGTTCGTGCCGCAAGGCGACTTGCCAGCGGGCGAGGCTTACGAGAGC
>JBAQDW010000362.1:0-9431 GCA_049286445.1 Rhodoferax sp.
CGGCATTCCCGAGGCCGAGCGCCAGCACATGTTTGAGCGCGGCGTGCAGCTTGACGAGCAGCGCCCCGGCTCTGGCCTGGGGCTGGACATTGTGCGCGCGCTGGCCGAAACCTACGGCGGCAGCGTCCAAGCCCTCCCCTCGCCCCTGGGCGGTGCGCGCCTGCGCCTGTGCCTCCCCGCCGCCGAGGGCGCGTGACAGCCACCCACCTTGAGGCGCGGGCCAATGAACAATCCGTTGCCACTGCGAAGCAAAAGCACCCCGCCGTTCTGCAACAACCGGGCTTGAACCCGCTGCCGTGCGCCCGCTCACTCACCCCGCAAATTCTATAAGCCAAATCGGCCTCCAGCCCATGACCTACCTGCGCAAGCCGCTATTAAATCAGGAGTTATTCAAGGTTTCTTTCGACCTGAATTGACCCCTTCTGGGTACCCCGACCGGGCAGGCTAAGGCCTAGAATCAATCAGCTGGCGCTGAGGCGCCTTTTTTCTGCCCGCCTGATCGATTCACCCAGCCCATGTCCCCTTCCCACTTCACCTACGACCCACCCGCCCACAAGCCCAGCCACGTCGTCAAAGAAGACCAGATCGAATACGGCTTCATCAGCAAGCTCCAAGGCCTCAAGTACGCATACCGCGCTGATATCCGCGACCGCGCCGCGCTCGAAGCAAATTTTCGCGAGAAGTTTGAGGCACTGAACCGCGTCAAGCTGTCTGATGGTGAATTTGCCCGCCTGCTGGACGACATCGTCACCCCCGACGTGTTCACCGCCGCCAAAACCCTGCGCAGCATCAATTCGTTCACCCGCGAAGACGACACGCCGCTGAACTACACGCTGGTCAACATCAAAGACTGGTGCAAAAACACCTTTGAGGTGGTCAACCAACTGCGCATCAATACCGACAACAGCCACCACCGGTTTGATGTGCTCATTCTCATCAACGGCGTGCCGTGCGTGCAGATCGAGCTGAAAACGCTCACCATCAACCCTAAGCGCGCCATGGAGCAAATCGTTGACTACAAAAACGACCCCGGCAACGGCTACACCAAAACGCTGCTGGGCTTTTTGCAGCTCTTCATCGTCAGCAACCGCACCAGCACCTACTACTTTGCCAACAACAACGCGCGCCACTTTGCGTTCAACGCCGACGAGCGGTTTTTGCCCATCTACCAGTTTGCAGACGAGGCCAATCACAAGATCACCCAGCTGGATGACTTTGCCGACAAGTTTCTCGCCAAATGCACCTTGGGCGAAACCATCAGCCGCTACATGGTGCTGCTTGCAGCTGAGCAAAAGCTGCTGATGATGCGGCCCTACCAGGTGTATGCGGTCAAGCACATCGTGGACTGCATTGCGCAGAACTGCGGCAACGGCTACATCTGGCACACCACCGGCAGCGGCAAAACGCTCACGTCCTTCAAAGCGTCCACGCTGCTCAAAGACAACCCTGACATTGAGAAATGCCTCTTTGTGGTGGACCGCAAAGACCTGGACCGCCAGACCCGCGAGGAATTCAACCGCTTTCAGGAAGGCTGCGTCGAAGAAAACACCAACACGGGCACGCTGGTGCGCCGCCTGCTGTCGAGCGACTACACCGACAAAGTCATCGTCACCACCATCCAGAAGCTGGGTTTGGCGCTGGATGAAAACAGCAAACGCAACAAACAACAAACGAAAGACGGCAAAGCCACGTACAAAGAACAGTTGGCACCGCTGGCCAACAAGCGCATCGTTTTCATTTTTGACGAATGCCACCGCTCCCAGTTTGGCGCGAACCACGACGCCATCAAAGCGTTTTTCCCCAAGGCCCAGCTCTTTGGCTTTACCGGCACGCCCATCTTCGACAAGAACGCCACGGCCAAGCAATACGAGGGTGAAGAAGGGCAGCTCCGCACCACAGAAGACCTCTTTCAAAAGCAACTGCACGCCTACACCATCACCCACGCCATTGAAGACGCCAACGTGCTGCGCTTCCATGTGGACTACTTCAAGCCCGAGGGCAAGAACCCACCCAAAGAGGGCGAGGCGCTGGCCAAACGCGCGGTGATCGAAGCCATTCTGGCCAAGCACGACACCGCCACGGCCAGCCGCCGCTTCAACGCCGTGCTGGCCACCGCCAGCATCAACGATGCCATCGAATACCACGGTCTATTCCAAAGCCTGCAAGAAGCGAAGCACAAGGCCGACCCCGGTTTTGTGCCGCTGAACATCGCCTGCGTGTTCTCGCCCCCGGCCGACGGCAACCCGGATGTGAAGCAAATCCAGGAAGACCTGCCGCAGGAAAAGCTGGACAACGAAAAAGACCCCGAAGGGAAAAAGGCCGCCCTCAAAGCCATCCTATCCAGCTACAACACCCGCTATGGCACCAACCACACCGTCAGCGAATTCGACCTGTACTACCAAGACGTACAAAAGCGCATCAAAGACCACCAGTGGCCCAATGCGGATTACCCAGCCACTAAAAAGATCGACATCACCATCGTGGTGGACATGCTGCTCACTGGCTTTGACAGCAAGTACCTCAACACCCTGTACGTGGACAAAAACCTCAAGCACCACGGCTTGATACAGGCGTTTTCGCGCACCAACCGCGTGTTGAACGGCACCAAGCCCTACGGCAACATCCTCGACTTTCGCCAGCAGCAAGCCAGTGTGGACGCCGCCATTGCCCTGTTCTCTGGCGAGAAATCGGGCGAAGAGGCCCGCAAGATCTGGCTGGTGGACAAGGCCCCGGTCGTCATCGAGAAGCTCGACGCTGCGGTGGCCAAGCTGGCCGACTTCATGCAAAGCCAAGGTTTGGCCTGCACGCCCGATGCGGTGCACAGCCTCAAAGGCGATGACGCGCGCGCGGCCTTCATCAAAAACTTCAAGGAAGTGCAGCGCCTTAAAACCCAGCTCGACCAGTACACCGACCTGACTGAAGACAACGCCACCACCATCGAGCACATCTTGCCTGCCGAGAATCTGCAAGGCTTTCGCGGCGCGTACCTCGAAACCGCCCAACGCCTGAAAGCACAGCAGGCCCAGCCAGACCAAGGGGGCGACGTGAGGGGTGATGACGCGGCCGAGGTGGACCAACTCGACTTTGAGTTTGTGCTGTTTGCCAGCGCAGTGATCGACTACGACTACATCATGGGCCTGATGTCGCGCTACACGCAGCAAGGGCCCGGCAAGCAGAAAATGAGCCGCGACGAACTCATTGGCCTCATTCAGGCCGATGCCAAGTTCATGAACGAGCGCGACGACATTGCCGCCTATATTGGCACCTTGAAAACCGGCGAAGGCCTGAGCGAGACCGCCATCCGTGAGGGCTACACCCGCTTCAAACGCGAGAAAGACCGCACCGAGCTGGCCGCCATTGCCGCCCAACACCAATTAGCCCCCGCCGCCCTGCAAACCTTTGTTGACGGCATCTTGCAGCGCATGATTTTTGATGGCGAGGTGTTGAGCGACCTGATGGCCCCGCTGGATTTGGGCTGGAAAGCCCGCGCCCAAGCCGAATTGGCACTTATGAAAGAGCTGGTGCCGCTTTTGCAAAAGCGTGCGCAGGGGCGAGAGATTTCAGGGCTGAGTGCGTATGAGTGAGCAACCGTTAACCGAAACTGAATTACTTGAGCGCATTGCCCTGGGCGAGCACACGCGCCAGCAATTCAAACGCACGTTCAACAACCCCGATGCTTTGGCCGCCGAGTTGGCCGCCTTTGCAAACAGCGGCGGTGGCACCCTGCTTATTGGTGTGAATGACGACGGCACCATTACCGGGCTCAGCGCGGCTGACATACGCCACCTCAACCAGATGCTGAGCAACGCCAGCAGCCAGCATGTGCGCCCGCCGGTTCACCCCCGCACCGAGAACGTGAAAACCCACACCGGGTTGGTGATGGTGGTGACCGTACCCAACGGCCTGGCCAAGCCCTATCTGGACCAACAAGGACGCATCTGGGTCAAGCAAGGGGCAGACAAGCGCCATGTGACCGCACGCGAAGAAATGCAGCGCATGTTCCAGAGCGGCGGCCTGGTCTACGCGGATGTGGTGCCCGTAGCGGGCACCACCAGTGCAGACCTGGATGAGGCCGCCTTTCGCCGCTACCTCAGCCAGCACTACAGCGCAGATACCGCCCAAGCCGGGCTGCCGCTGGATGCCGTGTTGCAAAACCTGGGCCTGGGCGATGGCCGCGAATTGACCCTGGCTGGCCTCATGCTCTTTGGCCGCAACCCGCTGCGCTGGCGACCCGCGTACTCCATCAAGGCCGTGGCTTTCTTCGGCACCAGCATTGCCGACAGTCATTACCAAGATAGCCAGGACTTCAGCGGCACCCTGCTTGCACAATACGCCGAGGCACTGGCCTTTATCAAACGCAACCTGCGCCGCGTGCAGGGCGATCAGGGCTTCAACTCACCGGGCATCCTGGAAGTGCCAGAAGTGGCGTTGCAAGAGCTGCTGGTCAATGCGCTCGTTCATCGCGACTACTTCACCAGCGCCTCCATCCGCATTCTGGTGTTTCGTGACCGCATCGAAATCATCAGCCCCGGCCACCTGCCCGACAGTTTGAGCATCGACGACATACGCCACGGCAAAACCAACCGCCGCAACCCTACGCTGAGCGAACACGCCTTCCGTCTGCTGCCCTACCGGGGCATGGGCAGCGGCATACCCCGGGCGCTGGGCGAGTGGCCCCAAATCGAGTTGATCAGTGAGGTCAGCGGCAACCAATTCACCGCCAGGGTGCAGCGGCCCAAGGCGCAGTGGGAAGCCGCTGGTGAACAAGCGACCGACCCAGTCACCGACCCAGTGACCGACCCAGTTGTGCGGCTACTGCAAGCCCTGACCGCCGGACCAATAGCTCCGTCGGAGATTCAACAACGGCTTGAGCTGAAACACCGCCCCACCTTCCGGGCCAATTACTTGCGCCCGGCATTGGAGCGGCATTGGATCGAACCGACATTGCCAGATAAACCCAACAGCCGTCTGCAGCAATACCGGCTGACTGACAAAGGAAGGGCTTTGTTGAAATGAGTAAGCCCATGCCTGAAACCCACCGCGTCGAATACAAACGCGAGCTCACGCCCGAACTCGACCTGGAGAAAGAAGTCATCGCCTTTCTCAACACCCCCGAGGGCGGCTTCATCTACATCGGCATCGACAAAGTGGGCCAACGTGTGGGCGTGGCCGATGTGGACGGCGACATGCTCAAGGTCAAAGACCGCATTAAAAACAACATCACCCCCTCGGCCATGGGCTTGTTTGACCTGGTGGAGGAAGAAGGCCCGCCGGGAGTTCACTGCATCAAGCTCATCGTGGCCAGCGGCAGCGAAAAGCCCTATGCCAAAAAGAAATACGGTTTGAGCGAGAAAGGCTGCTTCTTGCGCATTGGCACCGCCGCTGAGCCCATGCCTGCGGCCATGATCGAAAAACTCTTTGCCACCCGCACCCGCAATTCCATTGGCAAAATCAAAGCCCACCGCCAGGCGCTGAGCTTTGAACAACTGCGCATTTACTACGACGAAAAGCGCAAGCCGCTGAACAAACAGTTCAAAACCAACTTGGAGCTGACCACCGAAGACGGCGCACTCAACTACGCCGCCTACCTGCTGGCTGACGAAAACGGCACGTCCATCAAGGTCGCCAAGTACCGGGGCAAAGACCGCATACACCTCATCGAGAGCAACGAATACGGCTACTGCTCCCTCATCAAGGCCACCAAAAGCGTACTCGACAAGCTGGACCTGGAAAACAAAACCGCCAGCACCATCACCGCCAAAGAGCGCATCGACGTGCGCCTGTGGCGCCCGATTGCCCTGCGCGAGGCAGTCATCAACGCCATCGTCCACAACGACTACACCAGGGAGGTGCCGCCCAAGTTTGAGATCTTTGCCGACCGCATCGAACTCACCTCCGCCTGCGCTCTGCCCGAAGGCCTGACCCAAGCCGAGTTTTTTGAGGGCTACTCCCTACCGCGCAACACAGAGCTAATGCGCGTTTTTAGAGACCTGGAGATGGTGGAGCACCTGGGCTCGGGCCTGCCCCGCATCACCGAGTTTTATGGACCGGATTGCTTTCGCTTCACTGAGAACTTTTTGCGCATCACCTTTCCGGCCAGCAGGCCGGTGTACGCGGATGAGGAGAGGGCACCCGTTGCAGGGCAAGCAACCGAACAAGTAGAGTCACGGCCAGAGTCACAGCTAGAGTCGCGGCTAGAGTCCAGGTTGGCGGCCAAGGTCATCCTGCAGCTCAATGCCACTGCGTTGGGCAAGCTTGCACTGGCGCAAGGGCTGGGGCACCAAAGCGTGTCTGGCGAACTGAACAAGCAAATTCGCCGCTTGCTCGACAGTGGCCTGATCGAATACACCCTGCCAGATAAACCCAATAGCCGTTTGCAGCAATATCGCTTGACTGACAAAGGCCGGAGTCTATTTAAATGAATGATGCGAAAAAGTTGGTGCCCAAGCTACGGTTTCCGGAGTTTCGAGGAGCTGACGAGTGGGCGAAACAAGAGCTCGGCAGAGTTTGCGAAATCCTGAACAACCGGAGACGTCCAATCACCGGCAGCGATAGAGCGCCAGGGCCTTATCCATATTACGGTGCGAGCGGGATCGTGGATTACGTAGCGGAATTCATCTTTGATGGACGACTGCTTTTGGTGGGTGAAGACGGCGCGAAATGGAATGCATTTGAAAAAACTGCATTTATCGTCGAAGGTCAGTATTGGGTGAACAACCATGCCCATGTACTTAAGCCGTTCGCGATAAGTGACACCTTGCTAGAAAATTACCTGACGATGGTCGACCTCGGTCCTTTCGTTACAGGTGCCGCCCCGCCAAAGCTGACACTTGGGAAGTTAAAAAGCATTCCCGTACCTGTTCCTCCATCCGCCATCGAGCAGCAAAAAGTCGCCGATTGCCTGAGTTCCTTGGACGAACTGATCGCCGCGCAAGCCCGCAAAGTGGACGCGCTCAAGACCCATAAAAAAGGGCTGATGCAACAGCTTTTCCCTCGGGACGGCGAAACCCAGCCGTGTAGGCGGTTTCCTGATTTTCAAGACGCTGGGGAGTGGGAAGAGGTGGCTTTGGGTGACATTGCTGAGATCAAGCTCGGCAAGATGCTCGACAAGCAAAAGCACACGACCGGACACCTTCTGCCATACCTCAACAATTTGTCGGTGCGTTGGAATGACGTGAACACAACCGACTTGCCAAAGATGTATTTCAACGATCGCGAACTAGATCGTTTTGGGCTGAGGGCAGGTGATGTCGTTGTATGCGAGGGCGGCGAACCTGGACGTGCGGCCGTTTGGGACGGTCGGCTAACAGACATCAAGTTCCAGAAGGCGATTCATCGGGTCCGCTTCAACGTCCCGTTCGAGCCGAAGATTATGGTTCTCCATCTAGAGAATATCGCTGGCACAACTGCGTTCGACAAGCTCTTTACTGGCGGCGGCATCAAACATCTGACCGGAGAGACATTCTCGCGGCTGAAGATTCCCCTGATCCCTTGCGCCGAACAACAACGCATCGCCGACTGCCTCACCTCCCTCGACGACCTCATCACCGCCGCTACCCAAGAACTCGACACCCTCAAGACCCACAAGAAAGGGCTGATGCAGCAGCTTTTCCCCTCGGCAGAGACGGTGGAGGCATGAGTTACGGTGACATGGGAGGCAGCATTTCAGTTGTCAAGTATGGGTTGACAACTGAAACCTGGTTCGAATCAAGGGACAACAGTCAAGAAAACCTTGACAGTTCAAATTCACGAACAACATTAAATCCAGTGCAGGAAACGACATGGATGAACAACTAAAAGCCTTGCAAACCAGCCTGGAAGCCGGTGCCCAGCGTGCCGATGCCGAAGGGATCGAGTTCTGGTTTGCCCGAGATTTGCAAGCCCCTTTGGGTTATGCCCGCTGGGAGAACTTTCAAACCGCCATCCAGCGCGCCATGCAGTCGTGCGAAGCGTCTGGGCATGGTGTGGCAGACCATTTTCGTGGCGTCACGAAAATGGTGGAGCTGGGCAGTGGTTCCCGGCGGGAGGTGGACGATTTCATGCTCACCCGCTATGCCTGCTACCTGGTTGCCCAAAACGGCGACTCGCGCAAGCAAGAGATTGCTTTTGCGCAAACCTACTTTGCCGTGCAAACCCGCAAACAAGAGCTAATTGAGGACCGTATGCGTTTGCATGCGCGCATGGAAGCGCGCGACAGGCTTAAGGAATCAGAAAAGGCGCTCTCGCAAAACATTTACGAACGCGGTGTGGACGATGCCGGTTTTGGTCGTATTCGCTCAAGGGGTGACCAGGCGCTATTTGGTGGAAACACCACACTGGCAATGAAGAACAAATACGGCATTGTGGCCACCCGCCCGCTGGCAGACTTTTTGCCCACCTTGACCATTGCCGCCAAAAACCTCGCTACGGAAATGACGAACCACAACGTGCAGCAAGACAACTTGCGCGGTGAGCCAGCCATTACGCATGAGCATGTAAAAAACAACGAGAGCGTGCGCGACATGCTGGGGCAACGGGGCATTCAGCCAGAAAAGCTGGCTGCCGAAGAGGACCTGAAAAAGCTGGAA
Source organism: Rhodoferax sp. (assembly GCA_049286445.1). Lineage (GTDB taxonomy): Bacteria > Pseudomonadota > Gammaproteobacteria > Burkholderiales > Burkholderiaceae_C > Rhodoferax. The sequence continues at coordinate 8,568 of JBAQDW010000362.1, forward strand.
CGCAGAGTCAAAACCGAAGACAAGAAGCTGGCAGTGCGCACCAAAACGCTACCCCCTTGGCAGGACGGCACGCCATAAGCCATGACTCCCCACAAACGATCCACCTCCACCGCAAAGGACACCCCATGGTCTTAGGCAACAAACTTCAGCTGACAAGCCAGGTTGAGCTCAACAGGGCAGAAGAAAAACTGAGCAAGCTAAAGGCCAAGCAGTTGTTTGAAAGCGGTGACATCGACCACGTCGAAGTGGGCACCTTTGCCGGGCTGGCGCACGTCCATGCGTATCTATTTGGTGAGGTGTATGCGTTTGCCGGGCAAGTTCGCGACGTCAACCTGGCCAAAGGCAATTTTCGGTTTGCTCCTGTCATGTATTTGCAGCAGTCGCTCACACACATTAGCGCGATGCCACAGCAAAATTTTGACCAAATCATTGAAAAATACGTGGAGATGAATGTTGCCCACCCGTTTCGCGAAGGCAATGGGCGGGCCACACGCATTTGGTTGGACTTGATGCTGAAAAAAGAAATTCAGCAGGTGATTGACTGGAATGCGGTGGACAAAGCGGAGTATTTGTCGGCCATGGAGCGCAGCGTTGTCAAAGATTTGGAAATCAAGCACCTGCTCAAACACGCTTTAACCGACAAAATAAACGACCGCGAGCTGTATATGAAAGGCATCGACGTGAGCTATTACTACGAAGGCTATAGCGAATACCGCGTTGAAGATTTGTAATTAATGACTGATGTTACGCAGCCGCCCTGAACAGCTGAAGCTGGGCATAGGCGGAGCGCGATGCGTTGATGAGTAGCTTGCGGCAAAGCGCGAAGGGGTTGAGCTTGTTCGCCACACTCAAACACTCAAGCTT
>JBAQDW010000363.1:0-7123 GCA_049286445.1 Rhodoferax sp.
CACTCCGTTGGTGGCCCCCAATTGGGACCACCATTCCCCCCGCGCCGCACGGTTGATTTTTCCACCGTGGCGCTTTTTTGAAAGATCCCAAATGGGTAAAAAACTTTACGTCGGCAACCTCTCCTACTCGGTTGATGACCAAGCATTGAACCAATACTTCTCGGAGTTTGGTAACGTCACTTCTTCTAAAGTCATGATGGACCGCGACAGCGGCCGCTCGAAAGGCTTTGGCTTTGTGGAAATGTCCAGCGACGCAGAAGCCCTGGCAGCCATTGGCGGCATGAACGGAAAGTCCGTGGATGGCCGTGACATGGTTTGTAACGAAGCGCGTCCCATGGAGCCCCGCACTGGTGGCTTCGGCGGCGGCGGTGGCGGTCGTCGCGAAGGCGGCGGCGGTGGCGGCGGCTACGGTGGTGGTGGTGGCGGCGGTTACGGCGGTGGCGGCGGCAACCGTTACTAAGCACTGACCCCCAGTTAAACAACCGGCCTCTTGGCCGGTTTTTTTGTTTGAAGCCCCCATGCAAAGGCGCACGCTGAAGCAAGGCGGTCGCTAACATGGCCCTCGATACACCGTGCGCCAGCCTTTGCTAATGCCAACCACGCACGCACTGGCGCACGCCATTGATGGGTCGCACCGGCAGGCTCTCATTCCATTTTCAGATCGATAGGAGCTTAGGCGCGAAGCCGCACACAGTGCAGGCGCACGGCAAGGCGAAGCAACAACAGATCCTATTGATATGGCGTTGGAATCACACTAAAAAAGCAATTGACGCCCCTATTCCTGAAGGGCTCACCCTAAGTGCGGAGATAATCAATGGTTTTTTCAATTTATCTGGAGTTATTTCATGGCCAAAGAGTTCCGTACCGAAGCTGATCGCAAAGCAACCCCCCGCCCTGTCGCACCCGCAGGCGTGTGTTTCACTGCCCCTAAAGGTCAAATGCGCAGCTTGGAGCGCGGTGTGCACACCAACAGCAAGAAGAACCCAGGCAAGCGTTGCCACCAAGGCGGTTAATCTGACTCCGGTCAGAACCAAAAAATGGGCGGTTCAACCGCCCATTTTTACGTCTGCCAGCCACCTGCCCCGCTGTCGTCAGTAAATCACGTCTTTTTGACCTTTAGCCCATACGGGATCTGCGTCAGTAGCTATCAAAAACGCAGCATTTTTTGTGCGTCAACCTGAATACGATCTCCGCGTTCCCGCCCAAACTGCCTCTCCTGATTCCGCACAAACAACGCTGTCGACCACCATGTCCCACGCCCGCCTCACTCTGTGCCTGTGCGCTTTGCCCTTGACCGCATTTCTGACATCCTGTGGCGGTAGCGGTGGGGGTTCAAGCGACACCCCCGCCCCTTCAACGGTTGCCGTTCAAATTACGCTGCCCACCGCCGCCGACGATGTGTTCACGGCTGGCTCACCGATTGCCGTGCGCGCCAGCGCCACGGTTAACGGTGCACGGGTGGCTGATGGCACCGTGATGCGATTTTCAGCACCCGTGGGGTTTTTTAACCCGAATGCGCCCGGCAGCCGCGCCGGGGCCGCGTCAAGCACGCTGACCAGCAGCGCCACCGGGATGCTGCAGATCAGCGCAAGGCTTGCCGAGACGGGCAAAAGCGCGTCGGCCACACACACCCTCTACCAGCGCCCCGGCCCTGCGCCCTTGGAAATTCTGGTGCCGGCCTATTTCTACCCCTCCACTGCGTCAGACTGGAATACGCTGGCCACCAGCGCGGCCGCGCACCCCTCGGTCACCATCACGGCGATCATGAACCCCAACAATGGTGTCTTCAGTAGCGTGGATGCAAATTTCACCCGCGCAAGCACACAGTTCGTGGCGGCAGGGGGCAAGGTGCTGGGCTATGTTTACACCGGTTATGGCAAGGGGGGTCGCACCCTGGCCGACATTAAAAAGAACATTGACCGCTACCTTCAGTTCTATGGGCGCGAGCGCGTCAGCGGTATTTTTCTGGATGAAATGGCCAGCGAGCCCCAAAAGCTCGACTTTTACCAGGAAATCTACCGCTACATCAAAGCGATTGACCCCCGTTTGCGCGTGGTGGGCAACCCCGGCATGATCCCCACCGCAGACTATGCCAGCGTGGCAGATACGCTGGTGATCTTTGAAGGCACAGCCGCCGACTACCAAACATACGACCCGCGCTCGCAACATGCCTGGCTGTACACCTATGGCAACGTCACACAGGCCATGCTCGCCCACAACACCGCCAGCTGCGCCGCCATGCAGACGGCCATGCAGGCAGCCGCCTCCCCGCGCAACAACGCCGGACTGGTCTATGCCACCGATCGCGAGTTCAACTTCGCCACCGGCGTCGGCAACCCCTGGTCCACACTGCCGGTGTACTGGGACGCCTTGGTACAAACCGTTGACGCCATCAACAACGGTACCCGCCTGCCCCGCTGCTAGGCGCTTGCCGGACGTCGAAACCGTCAGCTGCAAAGCGACCGCATCGGGTTAGTTTAAAAATAAAACAGTCCTCATTTGATAGCGTGTTGCGCAGGCTTTACAAGGGCTGGCGGCCGATTTGACCCGTCACGGCCACCACCAAAGGCCGCCTAGCGCGCACCCGCACCATCACTCCCCACCGGAATGCAAACCCAGGGCTCAGCACATTGAGCTGACTCTTGGCAAAAATTTGTCCACCATTCGCATCACCGACATCGACAAGGAGCGGCTGATTGGCTAGCCTGCGGTAGGGTTGCTTGCTGCGGCCAGATTTTGGGGCGCGGTTAACGGGTTATTCTGTATCATCATTCGCATCGCCCTTTGCAAGCCTCAGGAGAATCCCTGCCATGTCAGTTCACCGTCGCTCGCCACCACCCCTCAAGCACCTGACACCCCGTCGGCAATTTTTGTCGCTCATGGGCGCGGCGGCTTTGGCGCCAGCGACCCTCTGGGCACAAACGCCAAAGATGCACCGCATTGGCGTCACCAAAATCGTCTCGCATGCGGCATTGGACGCCGACGAAAAAGGGTTTGAAGCGGGCCTGGCCAGCGCCGGCTTCAAAGAAGGCGTGAACGTGACCTATCTGCGGCGCAACGCGCAGGGCGACATGGCCTCGGCTGACGCCATCGCGCGCGAGCTGGTGGCCGCAAACCCAGACCTGATTCACGCCATTGCCACCCCGTCAGCCCAAGCCGTCATGCGCACCGGCAGCCCAATTGCGTTGATTTTTTCGTCCGTCACCGACCCGGTGCGCGCTGGCTTGGTGCCCGCCAACAGTGCCCCAGGGCAAAAAACAGGAACGCATGTGACCGGGCTCAGTGATCTGTGGCCTGTGCGGCTGCAGTTTGAAACCTACGCCCGGGCGGTGCCGCAAGCCAAAACGTGGGGCACCATTTACAACCCGCAAGAGAGCAACTCGGTGTCTCACATCCAAATCATGCGGGAAACCGCCAAGGGCCTGGGCCTGACGCTGGTGGAGGCCACCGTCAATCGAAGCAGCGATGTCGCCGCCGCTGCCGCGGGTCTTGTCGGCAAAGTGCAGGCCATCACCATCACCTCGGACAACACCACGGTGGCCAACCTGGAAGCCCTGGTTGAGGTGTGCAACCAGCACAAAATTGCGCTGTTTGCCGGTGACATTGACAGCGTGGCCCGCGGTGCCGTGATGGCCTATGGACTGGACTACTTTTTGGTGGGCTACTCGGCGGGGCGCAAAGCAGCGCTGGTGCTCAAGGGCATCAAGCCGGGTGACGTGCCTTGGGGGCCGGTTGAAAAATTCAGTCTGGTGATCAACGCCCGGGCCGCCCGGGCCCAAGGCGTCAGCCTGCCGCCAGAACTGCTGGCGCGTGCTGACAAGGTCATTGACTGATCGCATCAAGCACCTATATGCGTGTTTTAGGCGGGCTTTACCTGGCGGTGGTCATTTTGTTGCTCAGCATCGGCGCGGGGCTCTATGTGGATATCAAAAGTGAGCAAACGCACGATCAAAATCGGGAAATCTTAGTGGGGCTGGAGCGCATGGTGCGCTTAAACCAAGCGTTGACCCACTTGATCACCACCGCCGTGATTGAGAAAAACAGCTTGCGCGCTGCCGGCTACCCCTCGGTGCTGGCCGAGCTGGATGCCACCATGCAAGATGTGCAGGCGCTCTCAACGCGCATGATGCTTTCCGGTGAAATTAGTGCGTTGCGAGAAGAGCAAAGTGTGTTGCGCGTTCAGGAAAGTGAGACTTTGGCGCTCATGCGCCAAGACCAATGGGCCGTCGCCCAAAAATCGTTCCTCACAGGTGACTACGTCATGGCGCTCAAAATTTATGAAATCAACAGCGAGTCCGCCGTGGGCGCGGTGACCATTGAACTGGCCAATACGGCGCAACAACAAAACCAATTGCGCCAGGCCACATTGGCGCTGCGCATGGCGGCCGTCGCACTGCTGCTGCTGGCCGGATGGCGCTATTCGCGCCACATACAAACTGAACTGGAAAAACAGCGCGCCTTGCGCACTGAGCTCACCACCGCCAAAGAAATGCTGGAACACAAAGTTCAACAACGCACGGCAGAGCTTGAGTCAGTCAACCGGCAACTGGAAACGCTGAGCATCACCGACGAGCTGACGGGGCTGGCAAACCGCCGCCGGTTTGACAGTTACTGGGCACAAGAGTGGCAACGCGCCATGCGCCAAGGCACGTCGCTGGCGGTGATCATGATGGACGTCGACCACTTCAAAAACTACAACGACCATTACGGTCACCCCTTGGGCGACGAGTGCCTGCGCCAGTTGGGTGCTTTGTTGCAGGTCACCATTCGGCGCGCTGGCGAATTGGCGGCGCGCTACGGTGGCGAGGAGTTTGTGGTGGCACTACCCGGGGCGACCGCACAACAAGCCGCGGAAACAGCCGCCGCCCTGCTGGCTGCCGTTGAGGCCGCGCACATCCCCCATCTTGCCTCACCTGTTTCCAACATCGTCACCATCAGCCTGGGGGTTGCCACAGGCTTCCCCAACGCCGGCGATGAGCGTGGCCGCCTGATCACCTTGGCTGACGACGCCTTGTACCAGGCCAAACACCGCGGTCGCAACTGCATCGTCATGACTGAGATGAAGCGGCCACCTCTCGGCACCTGAAGCGACCCTCGCGCCACGGCCTCTCGCTCGGGCTTGCCCGTCCCCCCCAATCCCTTGCAGGCCAACGCAGCCAAAATTTGGTCACCAAGTTAACGTGACGGCGGGCACGAATGGCTGCCCCCAGATTTCACCATGGGGCTGATTCCTGCTGCTGAGATAATCGTTTTCTATTTAAGGGGTGCGCGTGGCTATTGGTCGGTTGGTTAAGGCAGTGAAGACGGGCCTGTTGGCGCCGGTGGCGGTGCCCGGGTCGCTTGAGTGTTGAGTGGCCATGTCTGACGCCGTGTACCTTTCTCTGGAGCAGCTTCGGGTGGGGCTGTACATCCACCTTGATATGAAGTGGATGGACCATTCCTTTGCGTTCAGTGATTTCAAGATCAAGTCCGAGGACCAGCTCCAAGAGATTCGCAGGCTGGGCCTCAAGCAGGTGCGCTACAGCCCCGGACTGAGTGACCCCCATGCTTTGCCGGGTGCCCACCCTGCGCCGCCTCCCGCGCCTGAGCCGGTCGCGCTCGCGCCAGCGCCTGCCGAGCCCACGCCAGCGATGCTGGCCAAGCACGCCATGCGGGCCCAAATGCGCAAGCGACACCAAGACGCCGCACGCATCGAAAAAGCGTTTCTTGACACCGCCCACACCATTCGCGACATCGAAAAGTGCCTGTACAACAAACCCGCCGAGGCGGTGCGGCAGGCCACCCAACTCATTGCCCAAATGGCCGATGCCATTTTTATCGCCCCTGAACTGGTGATTCATGTGATGGGCGAAGAGGCCGGGGGCGAGGAGCTGTACTTTCACTCGCTCAATGTGACCATGCTGTCCATGATCGTGGCCCGCGACCTCAAGCTCCCCGTGGAGGTGTCTTCGGTACTGGGCATAGGCGCGTTGCTGCACGACATCGGGCGCAAGGAAGTGCCCGACAAAATACTGCGCAAAACCGAGCCACTGACCAAAGCCGAGCGCAATTTTTATGAATTGCACTGCCAGTACGGGGTCGATATGGGCCAGCGCCTGCAACTCCCAGCCGGGGCGCTCGCCATTATTCGCTCCCACCACGAGTTCTCTGATGGCACGGGTTACCCAGCCAAGCTCAAAGGGGATGCCATCAACCTGCTGGCACGCATTGTGGTGATTGCCAACCATTACGACGAGTTGTGCAACCCGCTTCTGATGGCGGACGCGCTGACCCCGCATGAGGCGCTGTCGCTCATGTTCACCAAGTTGCGTGACAAGTTTGACCCCAAGCTGCTGCAAATCTTCATTCGCTGCCTGGGGGTGTACCCGCCGGGCACCCTCGTGCAGTTGTCCAACAGCGCCATTGGCATGGTGGCCACGGTGAACACGGCGCAGCCCTTGAAGCCCACGGTGGTGGTGTTTGATGCGACCATTCCGAAAGACGAAGCGATTTTGCTCGACATGGCGCAGGAAAAAGACGTCACCATCGTGCGTGCTCTGCAGCCCAGCCAGGTGGCCATTGAGGTGCACAACTACCTCAGCCCTCGCAAACGGGTTAGCTACTACTTTGGCGCCACCGACGCCCCCGCAGGATCTGCCAAGCGATAGCGGACTTGACAACTACCGCCACTCCAAGCACTGGCCCATTGGGTGTAAGGAGGCATGGCACTGACTGCGTCGGGGGACGCCTTCGGTTCACCCGGCCTGCCACTGCGGTGTTGAAAGTCACTTTGAAAGTTGGCGTTTCCCGGGGAACGCGTCCTTTTCCAATACGCGGCCGCGTCCGGCTGTTGGCTCGCAAATTTTGTCCGGCGGGGCGGTGGTGGTGGGGTTTCAGCGTAAAAATTACTATATTTTCGGTAGCTGCTTGCGCAGGTCCTATAAGCCCAAATTTTCCATTAGCCTGTTCCAGTCGGGTGATGGGCGGTGAATTTGACCGGCAAATCGAACTGCGTGGCCTCATCCCAAAGCCCCTTCATCCACTGTCTGTGCTGCATGGCCATTGCCAAGTTCAGGATCGGCTTTCTGCCTTCTGTGGTGGTGTAAGCAGGCTTGGCAAATAGCTTGTAGCGAAGCGTCTGCAG
>JBAQDW010000364.1:0-2082 GCA_049286445.1 Rhodoferax sp.
CGGCGGCGGTTGCGCTCTACTGCGGATTCCTTCGCTACCTTTACTGCCGTGGTTGGACCCGGTGCCGATTCCTGCACCACGTCATCACCCCGGCGACCATAGCCCCACAGCCGGTGGGCTACGCTCAGGCGGACGGCGATCGGGTCAAGCACATGCTGACCACACCAATTTCCAGCGCCGGGTGCACTGCTTTCGCCCCAAAAGCTGCGCATGTACTTCAAAGCGCCTGACAGCCCTTTGTCTTCGGCGGTGCCTTCGGGGTAGTCCTCATCTACGACCATGATGGGCAGGTAGAAAAATGAGTGGGTGGCCTTCAACACATTGGCGTAGCCGTTTTCAGATAGCAGATACAGCGCATTGGCAGCGCTGGGCGACTGTGCCAGAGCCTTGCACACCAATTCCACGGCATTCAGGCAAGGCAGTTCGCGCGCCTGCATCAACCACGCCACCACGTCTGCCAGCCGAACCAAACGACCGTCGGCGGTGCCATCACAGCGTTGCAAGCCATAGGGTGACTGTGCGGCCCATGATTTTGGCGGCACTATGGGGCGTGTATCCCCATCCACGCCCAGTGCAGCGCACCATGCGGCGATATGTTCGGATGGTGTCTCCGGTTGTGCGGCAAGCCACGCGGCGAAGGCTGACGCGGTAATGGTGTAGGTTGTCACGTCGTAGGGCTGGGGAGTCCGTTGCGTTGGCCTGGCGGAAATGAACCCGTCTCGCATAAGCCATTCACTCGACGCGAACCTGGTTTGTCGCTGAACTTGCAGCGGCTTGGGTGTCACGGTCACCGTTGTGGCGGTATGGGGCAAGTCGCCACTTTTACACGCATCCGCAATGTCGTTGGCCCTTGCTCGTGCAAGTCGGATTTTTGCGGTTTCGCCCTTGATGTGCGGGTATTGCAGCGCGGCCAGTTGCCAATGCTTGAGCGTTTCAGGCCACCCGGCTGCGTGTTCTTCCTTGGTGAAGTTCTGCCCCATCGTGGCCATTGCCACGCGCCACGCCGCGTTAATCTTTCCCACAAGGTCCCGGCATGTGGCTTGGCTTGCTCGGGAATGGCAGAACGTCGGCATGAACCATTTGCCCGGCGGCCAAGTTGTCCATCATTTTGATGGCGTGCGGATCATCGAACCGCCCACATTCATCCGCCAGAATGCCAACGACCTGATACGCCTCGCCAATCAAGTCAAGCAGTTCGGTCTGCGCTTTCAATGTGCGCTCCATTGCGCGCCGTATCACGGCTGGGTCGTCAAGCTCCAGCATTGCATCTATATAGGCAGCGGCCTCGGCTGGGTCTTTCAGTACCGCATCCATGTAGTCATCAAAACTTGCGTCACGCGGTGCGCTCATGAATGCGCCCTCAGAACTTCATTGATCCGGGTTTGCCAGTCGTCGCCGAATGCTTTGAATTTATCCACCACTTCAACGTCAAGCCACAGAGTGACCTCGGTTGTTGGATTGCCGTCTTCGTCAGATTGACTGGCTAAAGCGTCCGCTTCCATTTTCGATTTGGACAGTGCCCGCATCCTGGCTGCTTCTTCTGGTGTGTCCTCAATTGCATCCCACACGTCGGCGAATCTTTGGCGATTAGTGTCATTGGGTTTCTGCATGGCGTGGCTTTCGGTTGCGTGATCACACCGCCATAGCTGGAGCTGGTTGAACGCGCATCGGTTTGGCTTTGAATCGAAGCTGTGCCTGCCACACGTCATAGGCACTTTGTTCTGCCAGCCACACGCGGGCATCACCGCCACGCTCCACGCCCAGCCATGCCTCAATACGCAGTGCCACATCAGGCGAAATAGCAGCGCGGCCATTCAACATGCGTGACAACGCGACACGCCTAACTGTTCGGCAGCTTGGGTCACACCCAGCCCCAATGCAGGCAGCACGTCATCATGCAGCGTCAAGCCGGGGTGTGGTGGGTTATGCATCCGTGCCATGGTCATGCCGCCATCAACGACACATTGGCCTGCAACTCATCCCACGGCGCAGCCAGCTTTCGGCCATCGCGCACCAAAAGCCCAGCGGACTCCAGTACCACGACATCTTGATGTACATTTTTGTAATCACGCCCCAGTGTCT
>JBAQDW010000365.1:0-4607 GCA_049286445.1 Rhodoferax sp.
CCAGCCACAGCGCCGCCAACACCGCCAGCGCCGCGCCGCGCGGTGTGGCCAGCCCCGTCCACGCCTTCACCGCGGTGAGTAAAAAGCCCACGATGATGGCCACCGCAAAACCAAACAACATCTCATGGGCATGCCACAGCAGCGGTGTCACAGCCGGTGTGAACGTGCTCCAGCCTAAAAACATCGCCACCCACAGCGGCACGATCAGTGCGGCCAGTAAAGCACCCCCTATGTAAAACGGACGAAAGCCCAAGCGAAGAAGCGGCCACCCTTTCGGCTGCGCCACAGCAGACTTCGAGGGGTCAAAAATTGGCAGGGTTTCGGTTTTCATGGTGACGAGACGACGTTGGATCGTGCATTGAATTTAATAAATGTATTTTATATGCATCTTAAAGCCATTTCACTCTAAAATACCCCGATCAACCAACCAAGGCCCGCCCATGCGACTCACGGACTACACCGATTACACCTTGCGGGTGCTGATGTTTTGCGCGCTCAACCCCGATCGCTCGGTCACCATCGCGGAGCTGGCAGAAAGTCACGCCGTTTCGAAAAATCATTTGATGAAAATCGTCAACGACCTGGCCAACCAAGGCGTTCTGCTTACCACGCGCGGGCGCGGCGGCGGTCTGAAGTTGTTGAAAGATCCGGCTGATATCTTCATCGGTGATGTGGTGCGCGCCAGCGAGACCGACTTCAGAATGGTCGAGTGCTTCGACACAAACCACAACTCGTGCACGCTCACGGCGCAATGCAGACTTAAATTCGTGTTTAAGCGCGCGCTGGAAAGCTACTTGGCTGAACTGGACAAAGTGACCTTGGCAGACATCACCTCTCCCCTGCCCGTCCCGCCTCACCCGTCTGAAGACACCGTGACCCGAGTGTCTTTGAGTGCCCTGCGAAAATCATTAGCCCCAATCACGCCGCCCAGTGGCCTAGAAATAAAAATTTAAGTCAAATTGGCCTCTAGCCCATATCAGCACTGCGCAAGAAGCTATTCATTCAGGAGCAATTGGGCGTTGGATTGCAACTGTGAGCCGCCCGGATCAATGCTCACACCCAGCATCTAACGCCCCTGCCCATGAACGCGCGCCACCGGGTCAAGCGTGTGGACTTTGCATTCAACTCTCTCGTCTCGCGCCACAATGACATCCATGCCCATGAACTCCCCCTCTGCCCCCCCTACCAACACGGCCACCGACCGGGAGCTGGATCAGGCTCTGTCTTCGGGTCCCCTGCGCGACATTGTCATCCCGTCCTGCCCCGAGTTACTGCTCGCTTTGCGCGCCGAAATGGAACAGGCCGACCCCGACCCCCACGTGATTGCCGAGATTGCTGGGCGTGATGTGGCCATGGCAGCGTCATTGATCCGCACCGCCAACAGTCCTTTTTATGCACGCGCCAACGCAGTGAACTCTGTCAGTCAAGCGCTCAACTTGTTGGGCGTAAGACCCTCGGAGCGGCTGCTGACGACCTTTTTGATGCGCAATGCGGTTCGTATCAGCTCTCCTTTTTTGGAACACTTCTGGGAAACCTCCACCCGTCGCGCCTTGGCCATGGCCTACATCGCCCGGCAACTCTACGGCATAGACCAGGGCTTGGCGCACACCTGTGGCTTGTTTTGCCATGTGGGTATTCCCATTTTGATGCAGGGCGTGAGAGGTTACGCCGGGACGCTGGCCGAGGCTCTGGCCCGCCAAGACCGAAGTTTTACCGATACTGAAAACGCAGCGCACAAAACCAACCACGCGGTGGTCGGCGCCCTGGTGGCCCGCACCTGGCTCTTTTCACCGGTCATCTACCAAGCCGTGCGCTTGCACCACGATTTCACCGTGCTTGATGACTCGCGCATTGAGCCCCAAGTGCGTACGCTGGTGGCCATGGCATTGGCCGCAGAACATTTGGTGCATGACTTTGAAGGCATTACCCACCACCCCGAGTGGCAATTGCACGGTGCCAGTTGTCTTGCCGTTTTGCAAGTGCAGTCCGATGAGCTCACCCACTGGGCAGACGCCTTGCTGCCGGTTTTCCAGTCGGTCACCGTCGGCTAGGACGCTTTAGAACGATCTGGGCATTGGGATCGGCACGAAACGGCGGCGGTGGCGGTGGCGGTGGTGCTGTTGACGTCAAACCTAGAGAGCGCCGGGCTGGACAGCTCTCCATTGGCTCGTTACTTTCGTTGGCTTGGATTGCCCTGGAGCGCTTCTGAAAAGCGCAAAGGACAGGGCGAGCACACCACGCGCAAGCTGCTAAAGCCCAATGATGCGCATACCGCCCTGAGGAAGCCTCTTACAACAGATCCGCAGGAATATTGCCGCCGTTTTGCGCCAGCTTTTGCAACACGGTCTTGTGCAACCACATGTTCATTTGAGCCGAATCGCCCATCTTTTCAGCCGGGCAATTGAGCTCGGCGGCCAAGGCCTTGCGTGCCGTAAGGCTGCTGTCCAAGCCGAGCAGTTTCAACAAGTCAACGATAGAGACTTTCCAGTTCAGCTTCTCTGGGTTCGCCGCCGCCAGCGCAGCCAGTTTGGCAACCACATCCACTTCACTGATAGCCGCCACAGCAGGCACCGCCGGGGTGGTGGCTGTAGGTGCAGGAGCCGAAGCTACCGTGGTGGACGCAACGACGTCGGCATCTTTCTTGTCCTTGCCAAAGCCGAGTTTCGAGAGAATAGATCCAAAAATGCTCATTGGGAGTCCTTAAGTTAAGAGAAGAGGAAGTTTTTTGTTCACGCAGGGCGGTCATGCCGTCCTCACCGCCCATGCACTCACCCGTGACAGATGAGCGAAGTCATCTTAACGGCTGCGATTGACACTGAACGCTTGCCCGCTGTCAGCCAACACCGCAATGTGTGACTTATTGCTTTCATTCGCTTTTTTTAAGGCGCGCTACCGTCACTCAAGCGCTGCGGCGCACAGTTCCAAACAACGGGCGCATCACCGAGAAAAGAGGTGCGAGAAGATAAAGCAACAATGCAGTCGCGACTGAGGTCGAACATTTCTAGTCAAATGGCCTCTAGCCCCCGCCACGCCAGCGGGAGCAGCTATCAATACAGAAGCAATTTATAACTTGGGAGAAACCCAAGCCAGCACACTGGCCAAAGCACCATCCAGTTTGGCCGGCTCAGTGCCTCCGGCCATGGCCATGTCAGGCTTGCCGCCCCCTTTTCCACCCACCTGTGCCGCGACGAAATTGACCAATTCGCCCGCCTTCACCTTGCCCACGTTATCGGGCGTCACGCCGACGGCAATCTGCACCTTGTCGCCGTCCACCACGCCCAACACAATAACGGCGGTCTTGAGCTTGTCTTTGAGCTTGTCCATCGTGTCGCGCAGTGTTTTGATATCTGCACCCTCCAGTTTCACGGCCAGCACCTTGACCCCATTCACCAGCACAGCTTGGGTTAGCAATTCGTCGCCTTGCGCAGAGGCCAATTTGCCTTTGATGGCGGCCAATTCCTTCTCAAGATCTCTAACCTGGTCTTGCATGACCACGACGCGGGCAGCCACCTCAGCGGGCGTGACCTTCAACGTGCCCGCCACGCCGCCCAAGGTGGCTTCCATTTTTTGAACATAAGCCAAAGCATTCAGGCCCGTAACCGCCTCAATACGGCGCACGCCCGAGGCCACGCCGCCCTCGGCGGTGATGGTGAACAAGCCAATGTCGCCCGTGCGCTGAACGTGGGTGCCACCGCACAGCTCACGGCTGGAACCAATGTCCAACACGCGCACCGTCTCCCCATACTTTTCGCCAAACAGCATCATGGCGCCAGTTTTCTGCGCAGATTCAATGTCCATCACCCGAGATTGCGCTGGGGCATTGGCCAACACCTCCGCGTTCACACGGTTCTCAATCTCACGAATCTGAGCATCGGTGACGGGCGCATTGTGGGTGAAGTCAAAACGAGTGCGCTCGGGGTTGACCAAGCTGCCTTTTTGCTGCACGTGCTCGCCCAGCACTTCGCGCAGGGCTTTGTGCATCAGGTGCGTGGCGCTGTGGTTGCGCACAGTGGCTGCGCGGGCTGCTTCATCCACTTGGGCGACCACGGTGTCTCCCACCTTGAGAGCGCCCTGAGTGAGCGTGCCGTGGTGGCCGAACACATCCGATTTGATCTTTTGGGTGTCTTCCACTGCAAACAGCACGCCATGGGCTGCCAGAGTGCCTTCATCGCCCACTTGGCCCCCGCTTTCGCTGTAAAACGGCGTGGTGTCCAGCACCACCACGCCCTCTTGGCCCGCCTGAAGCGCCGTGACGGGCGTTTCGCCCGCGTAAAGGGCAACAACTTTGGCGCTCTGGGTTGTCAAGCTGTCGTAGCCCACAAAGTCATTGCCGTCGCCGGTGTACTCCAGCGCTTTGTCCATCTTGAACTTGCCCGCCGCACGGCCTTGGGATTTTTGCTTTTCCATGGCGGCTTTAAAGCCGGCCTCGTCCACCGACAACCCGCGTTCGCGGCAAACGTCAGCTGACAAATCAAGTGGAAAACCAAAGGTGTCGTGCAATTTGAAAGCCACATCACCCGGCAACACGTTCACGCCACCTGCCAGCGCGTTATCCAAAATTTGCATACCCACTTCAAGCGTCTCGTAAAAGCGCTCTTCTTCCAGGC
>JBAQDW010000366.1:0-1852 GCA_049286445.1 Rhodoferax sp.
CCCAATTGCAAGACGCCGTGGCGCGCTGCCGCCAAGGTGAGGTGGCGCGGTACGACCTGCAGGTGCGCATGATCAACGACAGCCGCATGTGGATTGACTTCATGCTCGCTCCGCTCAGAGACCTACAGGGCCGCATTACCCACCTCATTCCCTCGGCCACCTACATCTCCTTGCGCCATGCCAGCCAACTGGCCCTGGAGCGCTCGGAGGACCGTTACCGCTCCATCATTGAGTCGTCTGACGAGGCCATCATTACCAAGTCGCTGGACGGCACCATCACCGAGTGGAACCCTGCCGCGTCGCGTTTGCTGGGCTACTGCGCTGAAGAAGCGGTGGGGCAACCGGTGACCATGATCTTCCCCGCGTCCAGACTGGCGGAAGAGGCGCAGCTCATGGACAGCATTCGCCTGGGCCAACGCGTGCCCTCGTTTGAGACGGTGCGGGTGCACAAAAATGGCCGCTTGATTGACGTCTCGGTCACGATCTCGCCACTGAGGGACCGCAGTGGCACCGTCATTGGGGCTTGCAAGCTGGCCCGAAACATCACGGTGGAAAAGCAGCAGCGCGACCAGATCAGTGAAGCGTTGGAAGAAAAAACAGCCCTGCTGCACGAAGTGCACCACCGCGTCAAAAACAACTTGCAAATCGTCTCCAGCTTGCTTAATTTGCAGGCGCGCAAAGTGTCCGCAGACGCAGCGCTCGCGATTGGCGATTGCCAAGGCCGCATTCAAGCCATGGCGCTGGTGCACCAACTGCTGTATGAGTCCGAGAACATGGCCGAGGTGAACCTGTCGGCCTACCTGAGCCGCCTGATGGCGCTCACCCAGGCCAGTTGCGCCACAGAAAACAACTCCGTCAAGCTGGTGTTTACCAGCACCGCGCCCCACATCACGCTGGACAACCAACGCACCGTGCCATGTGGTCTGCTGGTGCATGAGCTGGTGCTGAATGCGTTCAAGCACGCGTTTGGCCATGCGTCTCAAAACGCGTCGGGTACCGGGTCTGCCGCCAGCCAGCCGGGGCGCATCGACGTGGCGCTGGGTCAAACCCCTGCTGGTGGCATGCAACTCACGGTGACTGACAATGGCTGTGGCCTGCCAGCAGGGTTTGCCTGGGGCGGCAAGGGTGGGCTGGGGACCCAGCTGGTGCCGTTATTTGTGGCCCAGTTGCAAGGCAAAATCACCACGGCGTCGTCGTCACACGGTGCCCGCTTCGTGATCGAAGCGGGCTTAGACCCACATGAGGTGAGCTATGCGGTTTGAAAAGATTTTGGTGGTTGAAGATGAACCCGTGGTTGCGCTAGACCTGCAGCAAACACTTGAGAAAATGGGCCATGAAGTGTGTGCCATCCGCTCCAGCTTTCAATCCGCCATGGAGGCAGTGGAGGAGCACAGCCCGACGCTCATCTTGATGGACATTCACCTTCAAGGCTTGGGGGACGGCATTGACGCCTGCCGTCAAATCTACGCCCGCTGGGGGCTGCCGGTCGTCTTTTTGACCGCCTTTGCCGACGAAAAAACAGTCACCCGCGCCGCCGCTTGCAAACCCTTTGGTTATTTGATGAAGCCCTACCTCACCAAGGAGCTGTACGCCGTCTTGCAAGTCGCACGCTCGCGCCATGACGCCGAGATGTCTTTGGTGCGGTCCGAAGAGCGGCTTGAGCTGGCCATGGAAGCCGCGCAGCTGGGCACCTGGGAGTGGGAGTCGCAGCTTGATCAAATCAAGGGCGATGCCCGGTTTGGTCGCATTTGGGGGAGTACGCTCAGCCCTTTTTCAGCGGGTCTGCACGCCATGCTGGCGCGCATCCACCCGCAAGACCGCGAAACCGTGGCGCTGGCGCTCAGTACCCAGG
>JBAQDW010000367.1:0-2948 GCA_049286445.1 Rhodoferax sp.
CAGGGGTGTGCTGTTAGGAATGCTTGTCTCCAAATGATTTCGAAGCATATATCACCCGCAACCGGGAAAATCAAGGTAACTGAAAACTCAACCAATTGCTTGCAAATCAAGTTGACTGTCTACTAGCAGCTATTGCTTGCGCTTGGGCGATCCATTCGCGGACCTCGTCGCCCCGGCTGAAGGCTCTTTCTGTCAGGTCCTTCTCAATCAACAAGCCCCGATAGTCGCCGTTACCTTGGTAGGTCCAACTGGTGTCGATATGTGCCAGTGCAACACTGGTCAAATCCACGCCAGATTCGCGGGCAACATGCGCCTGAATGGCGATGTCATCCAGGTGATAGTCTTTCACCGACGTGGATGACTTCACCTCCACCATGCGCCAAGCGCGATGCCCTTCAATTGCAACCGGCAAAAGCACGTCGGCAAATGCCATTGCTCCCGTCGCGGCAAAGCCTGCCTCAAATATTGGCAGCCTGCCGCTCAGCAGTGTGCGTGTGCGCCGAATGGCGGGGCCGACACCCTCGGTCTTCAAATCAATGACGTGGCCTTGCCCTGTCGGGTCATAAAGTTGTTGCGCAATCTCCCCTACCTGATGGCCGGTCCTAAAGATCGCTTGCGTCAGCGTTGAATCTTCGCGCAGGCGTGGCCGATGCACCTCTAGCCATAGTCGCTTTGGACATTGCCGAAAGGCAATCAGTTTGGACTTGGAAAGATCACGCTGGGCCATCATTGCCGCCTGTGTAGATTGGTTCATTCGTCGTCACTGCTTACTCCCTCTCTTGGTGGTGAATGTATTGTTTGCCCATTGGTAGCTTATGGAGTGAGCCACAGATGGAAATATTTCTCACATGAGTCAAACCGAACGCCTTTGCAAAATAGACCGCCTGTTACAGGCTCGCGGTTGCGTTCCTCTAGATCGGATGCTGGAGGAACTTGGGATATCACGGGCAACGTTCAAACGAGATATTGAGTACATGCGGTCACGATTTCACGTGCCGATTGAGTGGGATCGAAATGAACGGGGTTACAAATATGAGGGGCTGCAGCAGGCGGCCCTACCCGGACTATGGTTCAACTCCAGCGAGGCTTACGCACTTTTGATGATGCAGTCGCTTCTCACGGAAATGACACCCGGGCTGTTGGGTGCACATATAGCAATCGCGAATCAAAATGCAGGTTTTTGAATGATCTGAAAGTTGTCTGCGAATCGGGTAGTGAGTGATTTGGAAAGGTTGCTCCAACGATTGAGGAAAAAGTCCTTGATGGTCGAGGCAAAGACCTTTTCATCGGGAAAATAGACGTTGTCACGCACCTGCTCGTTCATCACCTTCCAAGCCCGCTCAATCAGGTTAAGGTTGGGCGAATAAGGGGGAAGATGGCGCAGTTTGATGCCCAGGCGCAAGGCCACGATCTGCGTGGCCTTGCTCACGCAATAGGAGCCTTGGTCCAAGATGATGTGGAGCGTGGAAAACCTGGTTCGAGGATAACTACGGCGCAGTCGGGTGAAGTGTTCGGCCAAGGTCTCTGAATTGACTGTCGCTGCAAATGTGGTGACCAGTTTCAGGGTTTGCGCGTTAAGAGTTCCGATCACGTTAATCCGCGTTTTCCCGGGCGTTGTCGCAACGATTTTTCTCTCGCCTTTGATCGACCAACCGTAGCCCAGTTTGGTGGCCATGGTGGGGTGTACGGCATCCAGAAAAAGGACGACCTCCCCGTCGGGCAAGTCGTCTTTGAGATTGCGGTATTGGTCGATGAATTCGGCTTGAGCCTGCGGGTCAGCTTTGGCGGGGGCGGGCTCGCTTTTCTTGAAGGAGAAGCGGTTGCGTTTGAGCCAATCCGTCATGCCAGAGAGGGAGAACTTGGTACTAAAAAGATCTTTGGTTTTTTCGACTGCGGTTTGGGCCGTTGGCACATCGCAAGTGACCAAAATGGCACGCAACCGGGCAGCCTGCTCTGGGGTCAATTTACCCTCGGACCCGCCACTTGAGCCGCCTGTTTTGTCGTTGTCAAAATAGTCTCTCAGATGCCTACGGGCGGTCTGCTCGTCGATGAACAAAAACTTGGCTATCTCGGCAAAACTCTGGCCTTGATCCGCAAGCAATACGACTTTCATGCGGTCGCCAATTTTTCGATCGCGCTCCATCCTATGGGCTGATTTGAGGGAGGATCGTTGACTGGCGCTGAGAAAATTTTGCATCCACGGATTCTCGCTTTTGGGATGATTCAAAATCCAGTCTCTTGGCTGTATTTTGAATCGCGATTGCTATAGATGCCGCCGCCTTGGAGCTCTGCAGCGGCCAGGCCCCCCCCCCGCCAATACATCGGCTGGTGGATCAGCGGTGATAGAGGTAAACGAATGAAGGTCGTCTTTTCCTGGCGCCGCCCAGTGTCACTATAAGCAGCCAGCAAGCAGGCCATGTCCATTTTTGGCTTGAATCGGAGGCGGATATTCACAGGCTTCTACTGAGCCTTGATTTTGGAGACATGCGCAAGGAACTCTTCACCAGAAAGCCAATTTCGATCAATCTTTTTGCCACGTCCAACGGAAGCAGAATCGCACTTGTAGATTTTGGCCTGCAGTTGACTCAAACTCACTGACGGTAGCGATTTTCTCCAGTTAATGAAGCCAATGACTATCGAAGCCCCGTCTGCGCGGCAGTGACCCAATAACTCCTCAAAAGTGTACAGGTGTGAATAGTTCACTTCCTGCATCAAGGACTTTTTTCTGAACCGTTGGAGCAAGCTGTCCATGTCACTCACGACCCGATTTGCAGACAACTTTCAGGTTGTTCAAAAACCTGCATTTTGATTCGCAATGGCTATATCAGCAAGCCAGCGCCCGCTAAAAAAGCAGCACCCCGCGCTGCCGCCAAATCGGTCAAGCCAGCGGCAAAGTCCAAAAGCACCACAACCCGAAAACTGCGCGTTCCCAAAGCCAAGTAGCTGGT
>JBAQDW010000368.1:0-2336 GCA_049286445.1 Rhodoferax sp.
GGGGTCTGCGGTCACCATGGCAATGGCCTCGGTCATGGCAAAACGGGCTTGTTTGACAAATTCGCCGTGTCGGTAAGTGGACAAACGCGTTCCAGAGGGCATGGCCGCCCAACCACTGGTTTTGGCCACCAAGGACAGGTATTCCTGCGACGTGGCCCACTGCACAAAGCGCTGCCCGGCTTCCTGATTTTGGCTGGAGGTGGGAATGGCCAATGCCCACGCCCAGAGCCAACCCGCACCCCGTGTGGTCACCGCGACGGGAGCCATCGCAAAACCAGTTTGCTCTGCCACTCGACTGAATTTGGGGTCAACCAATGCCGTGCCAGCACTGGTGGCATCCACCCAAATGCCACATTTGCCTTGTGAGAACAGAGTCAAATTTTCATTGAAGCTGTTGTCTGCGGCGCCGGGCGGACCATAGCGGGTGAGTAAGTCCACATAAAACGCCACTGCCGCCTGCCACGCGGGGGTGTTGATGGTCGGCGTCCAGCCCATATCAAACCACTGACCACCAAAGGTGTTGACCATGGTGCTCAACAAGGCCATGTTGTCACCCCAACCCGCTCGGCCACGCAGACAAATGCCATACACACCCGCCGAGGGGTTGTGGATCTTCGCGGCGGCCTCGCGAATCTGCTCCCACGTGGGGCGACCGACGATGCTCAAACCCGCTTTACTGAGCAGATCGGTTCTGAATAGGGTCATGGAGCCCTCGCCATAGAACGGCGCGGCGTAGAGCTTCTTGTTGTACGACAAGCCATCTCGCACCGTTGGAATCAGGTCTTTGACGTTGTAGGCATCCGACGGCGTGATTTCGCGCAACCAACCCTTCTTTGCCCAAATGGGCGTTTCATACATGCCAATCGTGACCACATCGAACGCACCCTTGCCTTGCGAGACGTCGGCGCTGACCCGTTGGCGCAAGGTGGCCTCTTCCATGGTGACCCAGTTCAAGCGAATGTCAGGGTTGGCGGTTTCAAAAGCGGGGGCCAGCTTGCGCATTTCAACCATCTGGCGGTTGTTGACGGTGGCCACCGTCAACGTGGCCACCGCGTGCACCAGCGGGGTGAAGCTCCCTAAACACGACAGGCTGAACGCGAGCATCCAGGCGCGACTTTTTGTGGGGAACATGTGAAAACTCCTGTGGGGTGACAAGCTGCCAGCATCGGAGCGGGCGGTGCGCGCGCTGGTACTTTATTGCGGTGCGCTGGTACGCAGGTTTTGATCTGAGTAAGGATTTCCCTGATCGGGGTATCAGGCTTGCGGCGCCCCCCAAGCGCAGGCGGAGACCCCCCCTTCACGTCATCAGCATGGGGTTTTCGACGATGGTTTTTGAGTCAATTAGCCAGTAAATTAGCGGTCTGGTTAAATGACCGGTTGTTTTTGTTGAAGTTGTTCGCGAGCAAGCCTGTTATTCCGGGTGAGCACCGCTTCCACTTCATGTCACCCCACCCATTTGAAGGAAAAATTACATGACCATATTGGTTGCCTACGTCCCACGCCCCGAAGGACAAGCTGCCTTGGAAAAAGGCATTGAGATGGCCAAAAGCCAAAATGAAACCCTGTTGGTGGTGAACACTAGCCCCGGTGGCAGCAAAGAAAATGCATCATTTGCGGACGTTCAAGACTACGAAAGGGTGGAGGAGATTTTGGCCAACTGTGGCCTTGAGACCGAACTCAAGCAGTTTGTTCGAGGCAGAACCGCAGTTGAAGAAATTGACGAACTGGTCCAAACCCGGCGAATCTCAATGTTGGTGATTGGCCTGAGAAAGCGCAGTGCAGTAGGCAAACTCATCATGGGCAGCGTGGCGCAAGAATTGCTGCTGACCGTGTCATGCCCGGTGCTTGCCGTCAAGGCTTAGAACGCGGTTAGGCCGAATGGCACTGACTTAGGCGTTCACCGTTAAGCGTTAAGCGTTAAGCGGGCGGTTTCAGTGGTCCCCCGCCTTCCTAATGAGCGGTGTTTTTGGCCTGTGGCCCTTGCTGCCCTTGCGTCAGCAGCTATCAACGGTATAGCAATTCTTGCGCTGCACCCCCCACTCTCACCCCCAACCCCTCTCTCGCCCCGCCGGGCGAGAAAGGGGGGCCAACAACCCTATGTGGCCGCGTGTTGGAAGTGGATAAGTTCACCGTGAGCCGCCAACCTTCAAAGCGGCCTTTAACAGCCCTATGTGGCCGTAATGCCGTTCACTTAACGCGAACCTGTATGAACGGATAGCGAGCAGGCGGTTTTTTCACCACACGGGGGCATTGACGCCCCCGTCGCTGTTGAGGCACCAGCAAATCCCCAAGACGCTGACGCAACCTCTGCAAATGCTTGGGCAAGGTCCCCGCAC
>JBAQDW010000369.1:0-3530 GCA_049286445.1 Rhodoferax sp.
ATCCAGGCAGCGCTGCATTTGCTCTCGATTGAATTTCTTGCTCGTCATAACTTTCGGTCTCCTTGGAAAAATCCAAGACTGCCGGGTTATCGATCAACGTTCAAGATGGGTTCGCCGCGCGCTTACGTTGCACCAGCACCATGGAAAAGTTGTCTGGCGCACCCCGCTGCAGCACTGCACGGCGCCAAGCCTGCACTTGGGCCAAGGGCGCAAATTGTGGGTTATGCAGGGTTTGCAGATGTGCACCCAGCGTGTCGTGCACACCGTCGGTACACAGCAGCAGTGCATCGCCGGGCGCCAGCTGCGTGCTGCAGCACCCGACGGAAAAATCGGTCTCTTCGCCGTCGGCCGCAAGACAGGATTCCAGCACGTTGTAAATGGTGGCGTATTCAAAATCCTCTTTCGCTTCCCCGTCGTCGATCATGCGTTGCAACTGCGTGTGGTCTCGCGTGAGTTGCTGCCACTGCCCGTCTGAAGCGATGCGGTACACACGGCTGTCGCCCACATGCACCAAGGTGCAGCGCTCGGCACTGCAAGCGGCCAAGGCCAGCGTGGTGGACGCCCCGTGCGTGATTGCGCGTGCCAGTGCATCGCACAGTTCTGCCTGCACTTGGCGCACCAGCCGCGCTGTGCACAGGGCGCCAGCCGCTTTGTGTGCCGCCAGCGCCTGCAGCACAAAGCGGCTGGCCCGCTCGGAATGCGGGCTGTCGGCCAAGCCATCGGCTACAGCAGCCCAGACGCAGGGATCCTCGCTGTCGAGCGCACTTGGTGGCAGATTGCGTTGTTGAAAAACCTGTGACCCCACCCACAAGGCATCTTGCTGGCCGGGATTGTTGCCGCAGTGTTGGGTGTAGGCCAGCGTATGGCGGGGGACAACGGGCATTACTGCACCCCCCTAGTGGTTGAGGAAAACAGTCGCATAGGCACTCTCGATGATGGAAGAAGAGTGAGAAGGCTTTGGGGCGGCAGTTAAGAATCAAACGGGCGACGGCGCAACTTGACTGTAGCGAGCAGCGCGTGAAGCTTCGCCCGCAGGTGGCTTGTGCTTTGCGACACCAATCTACGAACCTTCGTGGGCAAGCTGCTTACCAACATATTCCGCGAGAAATGGCCGACAGGGCTGAACTGCCGGTGCGTGCGCTCTGTTTTTCAATTTCTCATCGATCTGTAAGCCAGAGAGTGCTCTCTTCTGGGTGTCAGCTGTCGGTCTGAATGGCTACCTGCCAAAGCCGCGCCAGCTGCTTTGCAGCTGCCACGCAGTCATTCGGGTCGTCTTGGTCCGCAGGATCGACACCGTAACGCGCACACAGTGCATCCAGGCTGCGCCGCTCGCCCGGATGGCGCATATCAAAATAGGGGAGTGTGTCGATCACCAGACTGGGATCACTCAGATGCGGCCATGCGACCTCGACGAGGAGCCACTCATCCCGCAAAAATTCCATATCGAAGGCTGCGTTGTGTAGGACCAGCTTGTCGCCGCCGACAAAATCGACGATCTGCGGTGCGATGTCGGAAAAACGCGGTTTGTTAAAAACCATGGCATCGTAGAAGCCTGTGATTTCAGAAATCAGCTCTGGGATGGGATGCTCCGGATTGAGAATGTGGTGCAGCTGCCGACCGGTCAGCACGCCGTCGATCATCTCAATACACGCGATTTCAATAATCCGCCCTCCGTGTTCGGGTGTAAGGCCGGTTGTTTCAGTATCCAAAAATATCAAACGCATGGTGGTGTGCAGGCCAGTGGTGGTGTGGAGGAATCGGGCGCCCGATGGAGCCTCGAAGGCAGGGCTTCTGTGCTGACAGTATTCAGCGGGGTGCGTCAAACGGTGTCTCACATGCGCTGCATATTCAGTGGTGGGGGTTGGCGGTCAAGGTCGTTGGCCTGCCAGCTGATACCCATGCGGTGGTGATGACGCACCTGCCAATGGCCAATGGTCAATGGCGAAATTGGCCGCCAACCCTCGCTCAATCTGCGTTAATCGCTATCATTTCAGTAGCTGGTTGTGCAGGCGCTGTATGGGCTGTGCGGCTTTTTTAACCCCAACACCAAGCTATAAGCCCTAAGCCATTAGTGCGAACGCCCCCTCGCTCAGAAGACGGCAGTCACTTTACCCAAGCCAAAGGGGGCAACCCGGGCGACCCCCAGGGCACCTTGCTGCATGACAGGGTCATCCGGGTAACAGGTGTGGCGACGGTGATGACGACTTTGGGGTCGCTTTCTTCTTCCAAAGCTGTAGAGTCTCGAACTTGTCCTGACAGTAAGGTCGGCTCGTTGCCACCAAACCAAACCAGAGCGAAGCCAGTCGTTGAACTTGCGAGCCTGCGACGCCAGCGAGCATAGCTTTGGTTGCAAAATGGCCGCTTCGGTGTTTGTCGTTAACACCGCTCAAAAAAATAGGAACTCCCCATGAGCTTTGAAGCCACTGAAACCCTTGATATGTCGAACGCGCAAGCCAAACGCGAGTCCTACCAACTACTGGTGGCGCAGGTGCGCTCACTGATGCACGGTGAGCGCGACTGGCTTGCCAACTTGGCTCAGTTTTCTGCGTTGATTTACGGCGCAGTTCCTGGGCTGAACTGGGCTGGGTTTTATATGGCCCGTGGAGAAGAGCTGGTGCTGGGCCCCTTCCAGGGGAAAGTAGCATGTGTGCGCATTCCCTTTGGTCGTGGCGTGTGTGGTGCTTGTGCTCGCACCCAAGCCCACCAGCTGGTCGAGGATGTGAATGCGTTTCCTGGGCACATTGCGTGTGACTCGGCTTCGCAATCGGAGTTGGTACTGCCTGTGCTGGTGGACGGACAATTACGCGCAGTTTTTGATCTTGACAGCCCCCATCTCGCCCGCTTTGACGAGGAAGATGTGCTTGGCCTCAGTGCCGCCGTGGCCGTGCTCGTGCAAGCAAGCGACTGGGCTTGAACGCCACGAATCCCCCACCGCTCAAATGCACGTGCTGCCCAACCCTTGCGATTGCGCAGTGAAAAAAATTGAGATCACACCCTGGCGCTCAGGAAACGTTGCAATTGCGACCCTTGTGTAGAACGAGCTAGGATGTAACGAAATATATGCGCATTTTTTTTGGAGCTAGCAAATGAATATTTCGTCCTGGACCGTGCGTGCGCGGTTAACACTGGGTTTTGGCGTGGTGTGCTTTCTGATGCTGATCATTGTGGTCTTGGGGCTGTTTTCTTTGACTCGGATCAACGATGGACTGAGCAGTGTTGTCCATGACCGAGTTCCCAAGATGCAGGCAACGCAAACCATTTTGGCTCAGACCGATGTCATTGCCATTGCCTTACGCAACATGATGCTGAATGAAGATGCAGCGGATCGCAAAAAACAGGTTGAGGTCATTGCGGCTGCGCGTGAACAAAGTTCGAAGCAGATTGATGCGCTGGATCGTCTGGTCACGCCAGTACCTACAGCCAAGCCCGTCTGTTGGTCATTGCTTTGGGTGCGTTGGCCTTGCTGGTGGCCGCCGGTATTGGCTGGGTGATAACGCGCAGCCTGCTCAAACAGCTGGGCGGTGAGCCCG
>JBAQDW010000370.1:0-2034 GCA_049286445.1 Rhodoferax sp.
CCGTAAAACGTAGTTCAAAGTTCATGACAACCCCGCACTCAAATCGAGATCAGCTACTTTACCCAGAAATCTTCAGATTCTTCAACAAAATCAATCGCTTGCGCTAATGGCTTCCATTAGAAATCCGGGCTAATGGGAAATTTGGGTTCAATGCCGCTCGCGACACCTTTTTGCAAATGTCAAATTCGGCGGCGGGAGCGGAATCCGAACGCGCCGTGGAGGCCAGTGATTACTTCAGTGGCCCCAGTCAAGCGGTGTACCAAAAAGCGTACGTCACGGTTCAGAAGCGTTGGCAACAGCATGTGGCACAAGCCAGTGCCGCCAAAGAAGCCGGCCGTGCCGCTGTGAACAAGGCCCATACGATGTTGCTCGGCGTGTCTGCGGTGACCTTGCTGGCGTCGGTGGCGTTTGCGTGGGTCATCACACGCCGACTGTTGCGTCAATTGGGGGGCAACCCACCGAAGTAGCCGCACTGGCCGCCACCATTGCGGATGCCAACTTGGCCTCACCCATTGTGCTTCGCTTGGGCGACACGACCAGCGTGGTGGCCGCCATGCATCGCATGCAGCAGTCGCTCAGTCACATCGTGCATGGCGTCAGAGAAGGCGCGACCGGGGTGGCTTTAGCCAGCGCTGAAATTGCACGGGGCAACCATGACTTGAGCACGCGCACCGAGCAGCAGGCCAGCGCCTTGCAAGAAACGGCGGCCAGCATGGAAGACTTGAGCGCCAAGGTGCGCCAGAACGCCGAGAGTGCCAGCAGCGCCAAAGCCTTGGCTGAAAAAGCGTCCAACGTGGCCGTGGCCGGTGGCAAAGTGGTGGATGACGTGGTCGTCACCATGAAAGGTATTCACGACGCGTCGTACAAGATCGCCGACATCATCAGTGTGATCGATGGCATTGCGTTTCAGACCAATATTTTGGCGTTGAACGCCGCTGTAGAAGCCGCGCGCGCGGGTGAGCAGGGACGGGGCTTTGCGGTGGTGGCCAGCGAGGTGCGTTCACTGGCGGGACGCAGTGCTGAGGCGGCCAAGGAGATCAAGGGCTTGATTGCCACCAGTGTGACCCGGGTGGCCCACGGCACTGAATTGGTGAGCAAGGCGGGCCACACCATGAGTCAAGTGGTGGCCGCCATTCACGATGTCAGCGCCATCGTGACTGAGATCAGCACGGCCAGCCGGGAGCAGAGCGCAGGGGTGGCACAAATTGGCGATGCCATTACGGACATGGACCGGGGCACGCAACAAAATGCTGCTTTGGTGGAGGAAATGGCCTCGGCCGCCAGCCAACTCAACGCCCAAGCGGATGAGTTGGTGCGGGTCGTGTCGATTTTTAACACCGCCGAGGAGATTCACACCCCCTTAATTGGAATGGCACTTACCTAGGCCTTGAGCGTTGGGTTTCATCGACCCCATGGATGTTTTCGGCCTTCATCCCTTGCTGTACTTGCGTGGGTAGCTATCGACTGTGTAGCAATTCTTGCGCTGCAACCCCCACTCTCACCCCCAACCCCTCTCTCGCCCCGCCGGGCGAGAAAGGGGAGCTCAACAGCCCCATGTGGCCGCGTGTTGGAAGTGGTTGAGTTCACCGTGAGCCGCCAACCTTCAAATGGGCCTTTAACAGCCATATGTGGCCGCGTTTTTAAAGGTGTGAAGTTCATGATGCGCTGCCAACCTTCAAAGTGAACACAGGCAGCGTCAGTGGCGTCTCGCACTCACGCTGTTCCCCTGGTTCCCGGCAAGTTTGAATGTTGGCGTCTGCGCGTGAACGCCACCCCAGACAAAGTGTTGGCCACATACGGTAGTTGAGCTCCCCTTTCCGCCCCGGCGGGGGTGGAGAGGGGTTGGGGGAGAGGGGGGGAAAGAACAAGGCTTTGAAACTTCTGCAATCTGGTTCCGCAAGGCCTTTAAATGACTTTTGGGCCGCTAGCCCTTGTTGAACCTGCGTTGGTAGCTATCGACTGTGTAGCAATTCTTGCGCTGAAACCCCCACTCTCACCCCAACCCCTCTCTCGCCCCGCCGGGCGAGAAAGGGG
>JBAQDW010000371.1:0-2370 GCA_049286445.1 Rhodoferax sp.
GCGATACCGTCACCGTCGACCAGTCCTTGATGACCGTCGAGTCTGACAAAGCCTCGATGGAAATTCCCTCCAGCCACGCGGGTGTGGTCAAAGAGTTCAAAGTGTCGCTGGGTGACAAAGTCAAAGAAGGCTCAATCGTCTTGGTGCTGGAAACAGCCGGTGCTGATGTGGCCCCAGCGGCAGCACCAGCACCAGCTTCTGAGCAAAAAGAGGCTCCAGCCCAGGCAGCGCCTGCGCCAGCTGCTGCAGTTTCTGTAGCGCCTACAGCACCCGCAGCACCTGCAGCCACAAGCGCCATCGAAGTTCGCGTGCCCGATATTGGTGACTTCAAAGACGTCTCCGTCATTGAAGTGATGGTCAATGTGGGCGACACCATTCGCCTAGAGCAATCCTTGATCACCGTCGAATCCGACAAAGCTGCCATGGAAATCCCCTCCAGCAGCGCCGGTGTGTTGAAAGAGCTCAAAGTCAAAATGGGCGACAAGATCAATATTGGTGATCTGCTGGCTATTTTGGAAGGCAGCGCGCCGGTTGCTGCTGCACCCGCCGCACCCACACCCGCTTCGGCTCCTGCCCCTGCCCCTGTTGCCTCGGTGGCAGCACCTGCTGCAACGCCTGCACCTGTGGCGGTGGCGGCCGTTCCCGCCCACAACCCCACAACGGCACCCGTGGGCTTGCCTCACGCCTCCCCCTCGGTACGCAAGTTCGCTCGCGAGCTGGGTGTGCCGTTGAACGAAGTCAAAGGCTCAGGTCTCAAAGGCCGTATCACCGACACCGACATTCAGTCCTTCACCCGCTCCGTGATGAGCGGTGCCGTGCAAACGCTGGCCGCAGCCGCCCAAAACAAGGGCACAAGTGCGACTGCTACCGCCAATGACGGTGCGGGCTTGGGCTTGATTCCCTGGCCCAAGGTCGACTTCACCAAGTTCGGACCCACCGAGCGCAAGGAGATGTCACGCATCAAGAAGATCAGCGGTGCCAACTTGTTGCGCAACGCCATCATGATTCCGGCCGTTACCAACCATGACGACTGCGACATCACTGACTTGGAAGCCTTCCGCGTCTCTACCAATAAAGAGAACGAGAAGTCTGGCGTCAAAGTCACCATGCTGGCGTTCCTGATTAAAGCCTGCGTGGCCGCACTCAAGAAGTTCCCTGAGTTCAACAGTTCGCTGGACGGCGATGCGCTGATCTACAAGCAGTATTTCCACATCGGCTTTGCTGCCGACACGCCCAATGGCCTGATGGTCCCGGTCATCAAAGACGCCGACAAAAAAGGCGTCATGCAAATCTCGCAAGAGATGGGCGAACTGGCCAAAAAAGCCCGTGACGGCAAGCTCAGCCCCGCAGAAATGTCGGGCGCCTCGTTCACCATCTCGTCACTGGGTGGCATTGGCGGGCGTTACTTCACGCCCATCATCAATGCGCCTGAGGTCGCCATTTTGGGCGTCTGCCGCTCCACGATCGAGCCCGTGTGGGACGGCAAAGCCTTCCAACCCCGTTTGATGCTGCCCTTGAGCTTGACCTGGGACCACCGCGTGATCGACGGCGCCGCTGCGGCCCGTTTCAACGTCTACCTGGGTCAAATACTGGGCGACTTCCGCCGGGTATTGCTGTAAACAAAGAGGCATGACATGGCAATCCTAGATATCAAAGTACCCGACATTGGTGACTTCGCTGAAGTCACCGTCATTGAATTGATGGTCCAACCCGGCGACACCATCGCCGTGGACCAAAGCCTGATGACCGTGGAGAGTGACAAAGCCTCCATGGAAATTCCTTCCAGCCACGCCGGTGTAGTGAAAGAACTCAAAGTGGCTTTGGGTGACAAAGTCAAAGAAGGCTCCATCGTGCTCACGCTGGAAGCCGCTAGCGACAGTGCAGTCCCCGATTCTGAGTCAAAAACGGCTGCAGCCCCCGCTGCACCTGCGCAAGCAGCTACACAAAGCGTAGCGCCTATCGCCTCTGCACCAGCGCCAGCGGCGGCCAGCTTTGGCGGCAGCGCTGACCTGGAGTGCGATTTGCTGGTCTTGGGCGCCGGTCCCGGCGGCTATTCAGCGGCGTTTCGCGCAGCTGACCTCGGCCTCAAAGTCGTGCTCGTCGAGCGCTACGCCCAACTGGGCGGCGTGTGTCTGAACGTGGGCTGCATCCCCTCCAAGGCCTTGCTGCACGTCGCAGCGGTCATGGATGAGGTCAAGCACATGAGCGCGTTGGGCGTTGACTTTGGCGCACCCACTGTCAATGTGGACACCCTGCGTGGCCACAAAGAAAAAGTCATCAACAAGCTCACCGGCGGACTGGCCGCCATGGCCAAGATGCGCAAAGTGACGGTGGTGCGGGGTTACGGCTCCTTCGTCGGTGCCAACCATG